>CAVFMG010000062.1:7855-14371 GCA_963623435.1 Odoribacter splanchnicus | reverse complement strand
AACCCTGGACACCCTGATTAAGAGTCAGGTGCTCTACCAACTGAGCTAGCGGTGCATTTTCCGTGTCGTTGTTGTGTCTCCCGCAACGACAAGACATATATTATCACATAGTTTTCAAGAATGCAAGTACTTTTTGAAAAAATTTTAAATATTTTTTTCGATTTATTTGTACAATAGGTGAAATTACTGTTTTTCACGGGCTTCCTGGCACTTTTTGCAGTAGCCGTAAAGCTCTAATTTGTGTCCGGTAACGGTAAAATCCCCAGTATCCTGCTCCAAATGCACATGTGCAAAAGGACAGCTGGGCAGGGGAATCCGCTTGTGGCATTCCAGGCAGACCGCATAGTGGGTATGTTCCCCACGGTTCAGTTCGTATACTACGGTGCCATCCCCCATAAAAGTGGTCTTCTCCACCATGCCGTGTTCTTCAAACGTCGCCAGAATACGGTAAATAGTGGATACGGCATAATCGCTGCCTTCATGTTCTCTCTCAATACGGTTATAGATCTGCACGGCACTGAGGGGCTCGGTGGCTTCCTCCAGTACCTGATACACACAGTTTCTCTGTTTGGTCCATTTCAGTCCCTTAGGATAAGAAATGTCACTGTGCTCACATTTATGTTTTTCCATAGATATCAGTCCTTTTATATCACGATCCAGATATTTCGCAGTGCCTCCCACCTCGGTAACGCCTTGCGTTCCCTCGTTGAACGGGCGTCGCCCTATCAAAATTGGATCTGACTCTTATGCCTGCAAGCAGTCAAAGAGTCAGATCTCAATTTTGGCACTGCTCGTGCCTACAGCCATTCTATCACACATCCCATGAAAACACCAATCACATATAAAATTCCGATGATTTTCAGATTTTCTTTTTTATCCGGATTCACACGGAACAACACCAACAGCCCTACACCTGCGCCTACTAACAGCCCGGACATCATGGCTCCGAGACTGATCACGCCACGCAGATACAACTGTGTCACGGTCACGGATGCAGCGCAGTTCGGAATCAGACCTACCAGTCCTGCCAGGACAGGTCCCAGTGCCGGACGGTTCAGAATCAGATTCGCCAAAGCGTCTTCCCCTACAAAATGCAGTACCACATTCAGCACAAACCCGATGATCATAATAAAGAAAGTAATCTGCAGCGTATGCTTTACCGCAGACAAGAAAATGCCGTCCTGCTCACAATGGCAATTGTCATGCTCGCAGATCTCATGGATATGCTCCTCCTCTTCGTGCTCATGCTCCTCCCGGCTGTGCTCATGTCCGTGATGATGTACTTCCTGCTCCCGGATCAACAAATCAATGACGAATCCGGCAACCGCACCAATCACCGCCTTCGCCGCCAGCACGCCCAGTACGAACCTAAGATCCATCTTTTCCGAAATGAGGATCGGCAGCATCTCATCGGAAGTGGACAGATATATAGCGATCAATGTTCCCAGCGTAATTACCCGCCCTGCATACAGGTTGGAGGCTGCTGCCGAGAATCCGCACTGGGGCAGCACGCCTGCCACACCGCCGATCAGCGGTCCCAGTTTGCCTGCCTTCCGTACCATATGGGTGGTCTTCTCCCCCGCCTTGTGCTCCAGATATTCCATCGCCAGGTAAGTCAGGAATAAAAACGGCACCAACTTTATACTATCTATTAAAGTATCTAAAATAACGTCTAACATGATTCTTAAAATTCTCACCTTTCTGTATTTTCTTATCAGATGAATATATAATCACATATTTATTCTAAATGCAAATGCAACTCATTCGCATTTAGAACTATAACACATTTTTTCCTCTTGTCAATATTTTTATTTACCGTACAAAAAAATATGTGCTATGATAACTACGGAAAGTGAGTGAATACATTGAATACAACAAAAAAATCTACTGTTTTAAGAATCCTTTTTTACATCTCCGGACTTCTCATCCTTGCCCTCGGAATCATTTTGAATACGAAATCCGGACTGGGTGTCTCCCCGATCATTTCCGTGGCTTACAGCATCTCGACGATCTGGAATTTCAACTTCGGAAATACCACTTTTGCACTGTATGCGGTCTTCGTGCTCATTGAAGTTCTTCTGCACACGATGCGGAATCTCCGCCAGCGCAAAACAGAAAATAAGGCTCTCAAACCAGCCGTGCACAGATCCCTTCCCTTAATATTACTGATGGATCTGTTACAGCTGCCCTTAAGCCTTATCTTTACCCGCTTTATGAATCTGTTCTCCGCCTGGATTCCCGCACCGGAAAATAATCTATGTCTGCAGCTGGTTCTGCTGCTCTTCGGTATTGCCCTGACCGGTGTCGGCGCCGCCATGTCACTGAACATGCGTATCATTCCCAATCCCGGTGACGGCATTGTACAGGCGATTGCGGACTGCATTCATAAGCCCGTGGGATTTACGAAGAACTGCTTCGACCTCTGCAATATCTGCATCACCATTATCCTCAGCCTGCTCTTCGCTGGGCATCTGGTAGGTGTGGGACTGGGTACCGTCCTGTCGGTCCTGGGTGTGGGCAGATGCATTGCCACGTTTAACCATTTCTTCAAGGATAAAATGAGCCTTGCTACAGGTGTGGAAGAATAGTCCGCTATTTTATAGGAAACGTCACCTGCCAGTTTCCTTCGTGAAAATCTTCCGATATCACAAAGTCGCCATATAATTTCTATGCCACTCTCGGAACTATAATGCTCTTCTGGCAAGCTCCAGACAGCCCATAATTCCCTGATCATCGTGAAGGGATGCGGGTACCACATAATGTTCCATGTCTGCCAGCTCCTCCGTTACGATATAGCCGTTGATGTACTCCTTCAGTTTCTTACGAATCAGCGGAAACAGCTGCTCCTGGTGCATGACACCGCCGCCTAAGATAATCATTTCCGGGGAAACTGTCATGACATAACCGGTCAGTGCCTGGACAATGTAATCCGCTTCCAGCTCCCATACTTTTGAACAGTCTGCCAGTTCCACCGCTTTTTTGCCCCACCGCTCTTCGATGGCTGGTCCTGCCGCCAGCCCTTCCAGGCAATTTTTATGATAAGGACATCTTCCGGGGTAGGTATCGGTGCTCCGCTTTGTAATCAGCACATGTCCGGTCTCCGGATGGAGCATTCCGTGATGCAATTCTCCGTTACTGTAGATACCGCCGCCGATACCGGTGCCGATGGTCAGATACAGGACGCACTTTTTCCCTTTTGCCTGTCCGAACGTCACCTCACCCAGGACAGAGCCATTGACATCCGTATCAAAGCCCACCGGGCAGTGAAGCACTTCCTGCATCTGCCCCACAATATTGCAGTCCCGCCATGCCAGCTTGGGCGTCGTCGTGATATAACCGTATTTTGCGGAGTCCCTGTCCAGTTCGATAGGTCCGAAACAGGCAATTCCCAGGGCATCGATTTTCTTGTCCTTAAAGTAATCGATCATCTTCGGAATCGTCTCCTCCGGCGTGGTCGTAGGAATCGATACCTGTTCATAGATCTCACCGTTTTCATTGCCGATGGCGCAGACCATTTTCGTGCCGCCGGCTTCCAATGCACCCAGACGTAAATTAGCCATATCTTTCTCCTCCTGACAGAGCGTCGTTATCACGATCATTCTGAGGCAAGTATAGCAAATTCCCCTGCCTCTGTTAATACTGAATTCTCATCCATTCAGAACTTTTTCTTTTGTTCCCACCCCTTCCTATGATATACTGTTTTTCAGTAACAGACAGATACCCTTAGTTCAAAGGAGGCTATATTACAATGAAGAAAATATGGATCGTCGGTTCCCTGGGTCACATGGGACAGGCGTTAATCAGATTATTGGATATGATGGAATATGAGCTGTACGAGACCGACAAGGACGAGCTGGACATTACGGACGAACACGAAGTGTCTCTGTTCATGCACCGTAACCGCCCCGATGTGGTCATCAACTGTGCCGGATACCATCCTTCTTCCACGGCAGACCGGTCAGAGACAGATATGGCATATAAGGTAAATGCCGTAGGTGCCAGAAATCTGGCGCAGGCGGCAGAGAGCATCCAGGCAAAACTCATCCAGATCTCTACGGATGATGTATTTTCCAGCGTATCCGACACACCCTATAATGAATTCGATGATGTGAATCCCGTGGGACTTTTTGCCAAGTCCAAATACGCCGGAGAAAAATTCGTTACCCAGCTGATGACCCGATATGTCATCATCCGCAGTTCCTGGATCTACGGAATCGGTAAAGATTTCCTGAATGATGTGCTGGAAGCTGCCGCAGATCCGAAAATTAACTCCATGGAATTATGGAACAATGACCGCGCCGTTCCCACTTCCGCTGCAGAGCTTGCCCGGGTGGTAAAATTCTTCATCGACAACGACCATTACGGCATCTATCATGCCGTATGCAGCGGCGGTTCCTGCACCCGTCTGGAATTCGCAAAAGAGATCCTGCGTCTTGCCGGAAAAGAGGACCAGCTTACCGTCACGGTAAAAGAAGGTGCTCCCGAGAAATATTCCGTGCTGGATAATATGATGCTGCGTTTGAACGACATCGACGAACCCGACGACTGGAAAGAGACGCTTGCCGCCTATATGAAAGAGACAGGAGGACTGGAATAGTGGAAAAACGTGAAACCGAGAAGAAAACTGAAAAGAAGAAATTGGGTTTATCCACCAAAATTTTTATCGCGCTGTTAACCGGTGCGGTATTCGGTGTGCTGATCCACTATTATATGCCGGAAAGCTACTTCCGGGATACGATCCTGATCAATGGTATCCTCTATGTACTTGGCAACGGCTTTATCCGCCTGATGCAGATGCTGGTAGTGCCTCTGGTATTCTGCTCCCTGGTCTGCGGCGCCATGGCGATCGGTGACACGAAGACACTGGGAACCGTCGGGGTGAAGACGATCCTGTTCTACCTCTGCACCACTGCTCTGGCCGTCTGTGTGGCACTTGGCATCGCCAGCCTGATCAATCCCGGCGTGGGCTTAAATATCGCGCTGCCGGAGGATGCCACCGAAGTTGCCACCACACAGGTAGATTTCGCAGAGACCCTATTAAATATTATTCCAAAAAATATTTTTACCTCTCTGTCTGCCGGAGATATGCTGCCGATTATCTTCTTTGCTTTGTTTGTCGGCATTCTGCTGGCTGCCATGGGCAACCGGGTCTCCACTGTGGCGAACTTTTTCAGTCAGTTCAATGATATTATGATGGAAATGACGATTGCTGTCATGAAGGCTGCTCCCATCGGCGTCTTCTGCCTGATTGCCAAGACTTTCGCAGGTATCGGCTTCGACGCTTTCGTTCCGATGTTGAAATATATGGGAAGCGTCATCCTGGCGCTGGCAGTACAATGTTTCGTGGTATATCAGGTCATGCTGTTTGCCTTCACCCGGTTGAATCCTTTTAAATTCATCAAAAAGTTCTTCCCGGTTATGACCTTTGCCTTTTCCACCTCCACCAGTAATGCGACAATTCCGCTGTCTATCGATACTCTGTATAAAAAAATCGGTGTTTCCAAGCAGATCTCGTCCTTTACCATTCCGCTGGGTGCCACCATCAACATGGACGGTACTTCCATCATGCAGGGTGTAGCGGTTGTCTTCATCGCACAGGCTTACGGTATTCCTCTGACACCCGCTGCCATTGCAACAGTCATTGCCACCGCAACGATTGCTTCCATCGGTACCGCCGGTGTTCCCAGTGTCGGTCTGGTGACCCTGTCCATGGTACTGACCTCCGTGGGGCTTCCCACTGAAGGCATCGCGCTGATCATGGGTATCGACCGTATCCTCGACATGCTGCGTACCGCCGTAAATATCACCGGTGACGCGGTATGTACCACCATCGTGGCAAAGCAGCAGGGCGCTTTTAACGAAAAGACTTTCCAGGCGGACAATTAATCTGCTCTTCCTATTAAAAAAACTCCTGTCAGGAACCGTTTTTACGATATTCCCGGCAGGAGTTTTTCATTGCAATTTTTATTTATACCTTGAATCTGTATCCCACACCCCAGATGGTCTCGATGTACTGGGGCTTCGCGGTATCTTTTTCGATCTTCTCACGGATCTTCTTGATATGCACGGTAACGGTGGCAATGTCGCCAATGGAATCCATATCCCAGATCTCACGGAACAGTTCTTCCTTGGTAAATACATGGTTCGGATGCTCTGCCAGGAAGGTCAGCAGATCGAATTCCTTGGTGGTAAAGGTCTTCTCCACACCATCGATATAGACACGTCTCGCGGTCTTGTCGATGCGGATGCCACGGATCTCCACGATGTCATTCTGCTGCTTCTGATTCGTGCCTACCAGTCTCTCATAACGTGCCATATGCGCCTTTACACGCGCTACCAGTTCACTGGGGCTGAAAGGCTTGGTCATATAGTCGTCCGCACCTAAGCCTAAGCCGCGGATCTTATCGATATCGTCCTTCTTCGCAGATACCATAAGGATGGGGATATTTTTCTCCTCACGGATCTTCTTACATACTTCAAAACCGTCCATGCCGGGCAGCATCAGATCCAGGATGA
>CAVFMG010000062.1:0-7845 GCA_963623435.1 Odoribacter splanchnicus | reverse complement strand
TGCCAGTGCGGTCTTCAGTCCCTCATCGCCGGTATTGCAAATATCTACCTTGAAGTCACTGAGTTCCAGATAATCCTTCTCCAGATCCGCAATCGCCACTTCATCTTCAATAATTAAAATCTTACTCATGGTTTTTCCTCCAATCTATTTGCCTGTTACTTTTTACGAATTTATTTACCGGGTTGCAGTTCAATGTATTTTCTCAGGACAAAATGCATACAGGTGCCTTCGCCCTCTTTGGCTGTTGCCCATACATAGCCGCCGTGATCCTCGATAATCTTCTTCACAATGGAAAGTCCGATGCCGCTGCCTCCCTGGGCGGAATTGCGGGATGCGTCCGTGCGATAAAAGCGCTCGAAGATCTTCTGTAGGTCTTTCTGCGCAATGCCTTTGCCGTTGTCCTCGATCTCTACCCGGATGGAATCCACCTCGTCGAGAATGCGGATATCAATGTGCCCGTTGGGCTTGTCCATATATTTTACGCTGTTACTGATAATATTATTGATGACCTTCTTCATCTGCTCCGGATCTGCGATAACCACCGTGTCCGGGGATACCAGATTCGAGTAGTTCAGCTTGATGCCCCGCTGTTCCAGATCCAGTCCGACCTCTTCCACACAGTCTCCGAAGTAGTCTGCCACATTGATCCGGTGGAAATTATAAGGGATGCGGTTGTTATCGATTCCCGAGTAGGTCGTCAGCTCGTTAATCAGCCGATCCATATCGATGGCTTTGTTGTAGATGGTCTTGATGTATTTGTCCATCTTCTCCGGAGTGTCCGCCACACCGTCCATGATTCCTTCCACGTAACCCTTGATCGCAGTGATAGGGGTCTTCAGGTCATGGGATATATTGCTGACCAGTTCCTTATTCTGCTTCTCATGCTGAATGTTCTCTTCCGTGGATTCCTTCAGGCGCAGACGCATGTCCTCGTAATTGCGGTAGAGATCACCGATCTCTCCCTTGGCGTCCGTCTCCAGGACATAGTCAAAATTGCCTTCCTTGATCTTACGCATTGCTACGTTCAATTCATTGATGGGATCAAACACTCCCTTATGAATCCACTGGGTCAGCATCAGACTGGTAAAGATCAGGATCACAATGATGGCAATGAACATATCCACCAACAGATGTCTGGAGATCAGGGAATTGACCTTAGTGACGATGAATACACTGCCCGGCGTTCCATCCCGGAAAGTAAAATCGATCTGTTTTACATATTTTTCCAGTTCATTATAGAAGTAACCGCTGTCATCCGACAGTTTATCATCCCCGTAAGCAGGCAACTTCTCGAAAATCTTCTGTGCGGCTTCCTCATTGCCCGCATAATACAGTTCGTCGCCTTTTCTTACTATAATATAAGTAGACTTCCGGGATACATCCGCATTCACATGCTCCAGATATTCCTTGTCCTCCAGCTTACTGCAGTCTTCCTTCGCCTGATCCAACAGCACATAATATGCCTGGTCCGTGGTGTTGGTAAATTCCCGGAAATTCTCCGACATCATGGAATAGTCGATGTCCGTTAGGCTGAGTCCCTGAGAGAAATTCATCAGGTAAATAGCGATCATCACGAACGCCATGATCGTCAGCAACAGCGGAAGCAAAATAATACTTATAAATGTTACCCGAAGTCTTGTCTTAAATTTCATATTACTCTTGCCTTTCAGCTTTCTACAAACTTTGGGCCATAGGCACAAAGTTGCGTGTGAAAAATTTATTTTTCACACTTCACTTGCGCTCATTATAGCATAAAAAGCTGTCTTCTGTGTATAAAGGATGCGGGAATATCCTAAAAAAATTATAAACAAAACTATTTTATTTTTCTGTTGACTTTATTCTCATATCGTGTATAATAATTTACATAAAACAGTAATCGTTACTATTATCAATAAAGGAGATACGCATGGCACTGAAAAGAAGCAGACAACGGGAAATGATCAAAACCTTTCTCATGGGACGTAAGGATCATCCTACAGCAGATGTGATCTATTCCAATCTGAAGCAGCAGGATCCGAACTTAAGTCTCGGCACTGTCTACCGCAATCTGACGCTTTTATCAGATATGGGAGAGATCTTACGGCTTCGGGTCGGCGACGGTGTAGATCATTTTGATGCCGATACTTCCGAACATTATCATTTCGTATGCACCGAATGCGGAAGCGTGATCGATCTGGATATGGATAGCATTGATTCCATCATGGAGACGGCCGGAGAACGGTTCGACGGCAAGATCCTGGGACATGTCACTTATTTCTACGGCACCTGTACCACCTGTACCAAGGTTGCTACGGAGCCTACGCTTTCCTAAAATAAGAGCAGGCTTCGTTCCATAAATAATATTTGTGTCATGTGACACACGCAAAAAGAGAAAATAACAAAACATTTCATCAGAGAAAAGGAGAGAAAAATTATGGCAAAGTATGTATGTCAGGTATGTGGTTATGTTTATGAAGGTGATGCGGCTCCCGCTGAGTGCCCCATCTGTCACGCTCCCGCTTCCAAGTTTACCCTGCAGGCAGGAGAAAAGACCTGGGCTGCTGAGCATGTAGTAGGTGTTGCACAGGGTGCTCCCGAAGATATCATCGCAGATCTGCGTGCGAACTTCGAGGGCGAGTGCTCCGAGGTTGGTATGTATCTGGCAATGGCAAGAGTAGCTGACAGGGAAGGCTATCCCGAAATCGGTCTGTACTGGGAGAAGGCTGCTTACGAAGAAGCTGAGCATGCTGCAAAGTTCGCAGAGCTGTTAGGTGAAGTCGTTACCGCTTCCACCAAGAAGAATCTGGAAATGAGAGTCGATGCCGAGAACGGCGCTACCGCAGGCAAGTTCGATCTGGCTAAGAGAGCCAAGGCTGCTAACCTCGACGCGATCCATGATACCGTACACGAGATGGCCCGTGATGAGGCTAGACACGGCAAAGCATTTGAAGGACTGCTGAAGAGATACTTCGGCTAAACTTGACAGAATGCCCTATCATTGCTAAAATAGGTGGCAAAAGCTCGGAGGGCGAGTTGTTCAGAGAAGCGACAGCCGGATAAGAGGCAGATTGAGATATCTGTTTCTTATCCGGCTTATTTTTATGCAAGGGAGGAATCTGAAATGGATTTTCTGAACGGAAAAATCAAACCAATGTACTTCAAATATCTGTCAGCAGCATTTGGCAGTGCCATGATCACATCGGTCTATTCTATCGTAGACACCGCAATGGTCGGTCAATACCACGGACCAGAGGGTACCGCCGCACTGGCAATCGTGGCGCCGGTCTGGAACATTATATACAGTCTGGGGCTACTGATGGGTATCGGCGGCAGTGTCATTTTCAGTATGAAACGCGGTCATGAAAAAAATGATGGCAGCGAGAACCAGTATTTTACCGCTGCAGTGATCGGAGCTGTGATTTTAGCTGTTCTGGCATGGATCGGCGTCATCGGCTTTGAGCGCTCGATTCTCACCTTTTTCGGTGCGGATGAATCCTTGCTTGTACTGGCGCAGAGATATATGTGTCCGATCAAATATGTATTCCCGCTGTTCCTGTTCAACCAGATGCTGGCAGCCTTTCTACGAAACGATAAGGCTCCGGGGCTTGCCACCTTCGGCGTACTTGCCGGCGGTCTCTTCAATCTCTTCGGTGATTACTTCTTCGTATTTACCTGCGATATGGGCATCTATGGCGCGGGACTTGCGACAGCCATCGGATCCGCCGTTTCGTTTGTTGCAATGATGACGCACTTTTTCAGCCGTAAGAATACGCTACGGCTAGTGAAACCGGAAGAGCTTTTCGGGAAACTCCGGGAGATTTCCGTTACCGGCTTCTCCACGTTCTTCATTGATGTGGCAATGGGAATTCTGACCGTACTGTTCAACCGTCAGATCATGAAATACCTTGGTTCCAACGCACTGGCGATCTACGGACCGATCATCCAAGTCAGCACTTTTGTCCAGTGCTGTGCTTACAGCGTCGGACAGGCTGCCCAGCCGATCATTTCCACCAATTTCGGTGCGGAAAAAGGCGGACGCATCCGGGAAACACTTCGGCTGGCATTGGGGACTACCGCATTCTTCGGCGTCTTCTGGACAGCACTCAGCATGCTGTGCCCGAATGTATACATCCGTATTTTCATGGCTCCCACACCGGAAATACTTTCCATGGCTCCCGCCATTATCCGAACCTATGCGCTGTCATTTTTGCTGCTGCCGTTCAATATTTTCTCTACCTATTATTTTCAGGCAATTATGAAACCTGTGGCAGCCTTCATCGTGTCCGTTGCCCGCGGACTGGCCATCAGCGGCATCTTGATCCTGCTGCTCCCGGTCCTGACAGGAGCAGATTCCCTGTGGTTTGCCATGCCGGTCACGGAACTGTTGGTTGCGGTCTACGCGGTCATGGCGATCCGCAGATACACCAAAGCGCTACCGTAAAAAGAAAACGGGCACACCCAGGTAATATGGGTGTGTCCGTTTCATCTCTTATACTGAGAAAATTCTCTGCAAAATTCCCTTATAGATTCATGTTTTCCGAATCCTGAGGACTTAACTTCAAATGCATTTATTTTACTTCCTTCCGAAATCAGGAAATCCACCTCATAATAATGCGTACTCCCTTTTTTCTCCCAGGTACGATAGTACAGTTCTCTACCGGACGCTGTAATCATTTGCGCAACCAGATTCTCATAAAGATATCCTAGATTTGTCGGTAATTTATCAGAAAGTAACTTCGCATAAATATCATTTTCCGTCACCGGACGGTCAATAAACATCAGTGTAACAAATAATCCTGTATCCGAAAGATATAATTTGTAACTGTCAAAATCTTTCGTGTTATTTCTTTTTCCGATTGCTGTGGTAATACGATATTTTCTTGCATCCTTTGCCAGATGAATAGTTACGAAAATCGCAAAATAAGAGCGGTTCAAAGATGTCTTATATTATCCGATTTCGAGATCTTCGCAGTATCCTTTTGGCTGCCGATCTGCTGAATCCTTAGGCGGGAGAGGATGGCATAGGCAGCGCACAGACCGAAATTGTTGTCGAGGGCCTGACTGATCTGATTGGAATCGGAGACGTCGATGCCGCGCGCATCCTGTTGCATCTCGTCCGAATTCATCACCTGACGCACAAAAGCGCCACAGTGGGAACTATTGATGATTACCGGCAGAGTGGACATGGGTGCAATCATCAGCATATTCTTGACAACGGACAGTGCCAGCAGTCTCTTCCCGAGCTGCTCTGTGGATGTACCGGGAATATTCTTTACAAGCTGTATGCGGATCGTGCGGATCGTGCTGTTGATCCTGTTCAAGGCCTTGCCATAGCGTTTGGCGGCAGCGCGTTTAGTGGTGCTCATTACCCCGCACTGCGCCTGCTGGGGCTCATCGGCCTTGGGCTCTTGAGCCTTGGGTGCCTTCGGCTGCTTTGCAAGCTGCATATTGTCCATAAAGTCCTGTCCGGCTCGGAGGGCCTCGGTACGTACCACCCCCCCGTCGCGGGCACGCCCCTCGATAAGCTCATTCATACTCTGTGGGTCGCTTATTTTCCGGGCATACCTCTCGGTAAAAAAGGCGGAGGAGGAGATGATATCCGCAATTTGCTCCGCCTTACCATTACTGATCATGTGGCGGATAGGGAGATTTTTGTCCTCTCTGATGAGCATTTCAGTGATAACATAGCCCGCGACAATCCGCTTGGCAGCGGCATATGCTGTCCGCCTTGCGGCATCAGCCTGCGCACTGCCCTCTGGAGTATGGTCGGCTCTGCCCTCTGCCGCTCTCTGCATCTCTGCACGATATCTGGCGAGTTCATCCTGGATAAAGGTCTCGGTGAGGATCAATGCCTTATTTTGGCTGAGTGTGGGACCGTTGCAGCTTTTCAGAAGTGTGTCATAGGCTGCGGCATTGTGATCACCGTCGATACGGCGCATGGTCTCTCTGGCCTTGCGCATGGGGCGCTCTGCCTTTTCACGCTCCGCCCTGGCACGGGCATTTTCCTGCTCGAGAGCCACCGCGATATTATGCTGCACTGCGCTCATACCGGCATACTTGGGATTGTTTTTCCACTTGGGATTGGGACCGTCTGCAGATTCCGCCTGACGCAGCGCCTCTACGGTCTGCATATGCCCAAGAGCGAACTTGAGTCTGCGCCGACGGTGCTTGGCAAATTTCTGCACATTATGCATAAACTCCATGCGCTGCTTCTCGAATTTGGTGCCGTTATGCCGCTCATTTTTATGCTTGAAGTAATCGTCGGTATAAATTTCCAGGGCGGTTAATGCCGAGGAGACGGCATTGAGCTGGTCAGGTGTGTATTTCTTGTAGGCCTTCAACTCGAGAGTCTGGATATACTCGAGTTGCTTGCGCACAGCCTCAAACTGTTGGGAGGTGCGACTCGTTCTACTCCATCCAGCACAGTCCCCGAGCAGTTGTCCCACGCGCTCATTAATCCCGCGAACAGCATAGGGAACCGGATCGGCAAGTCGAACGGAGATGAAGTTATCAGCGGTCATCTTGCCTGTGCTGAGTATAATCGTTCGTCCGTCGTGACTGAAAACGCGGTAGCTCTCAGTTCTCTCCCCAGGTAGCTCGTGGGCAGAATCAACTCCATAGGGCTTAATAACCGCATCGATTTCACGGTTCTGCTGCTTTTCAATCGACAGTATGCCCAGCATGAAGGACTGCATGAGATCGTCCTTGGTTTTAACTTCGTTATCCACCACACCAATTGCCCTGTCTATGGTGCTATAATTACAACGGAATGGATCAAAAATGGCAAAGTAGGGGTTCGACACCTGCTCGGCAATAGAATCCATGTCCTTGACGTCAACACTGCTATCATGCCAGTCGAGCATCGTGGCGTGCTGCTTAGCGGTATAATTGAAGTTGAGACCACTGCACAAAAAGTCGATAATTTCGTCACTGACCTGAGAGAGCTGGCGGCCGTCGGTATAAAAATAGGAAAAGGCCTCCTTAAGTCCGCCTGGGAAGGTGGAGAGTTCACCGCGTTGTATGGCGAGTGCGGCCTGCCTGAAGTGTGTGACACTCTTACGGTCATCCTCGATAAGTGCGGACACCTCATCAAAAAGAAACTGTCCGCCGTTATTCATATCCTTCCGTGCGGCCTCGTCGGCCTGCTCTGAGGTCATATGTTCGTGCTGTACGTAGTAGTCGCTTCGCAGCCTGAGATACTGCCCGGCATTGATAAGTCCACTGCCCAGTGCGCCCAGTGCAGCAACAGCATCGTTGTAGCTGTGACTTTCCTGCGAGTCATCTGTCTTCATCAGGAAGAATATCCATCGAATGTCTGTCTTGCCAGCCTTGACGTTTCTGGAGGGTACGCCCATACGCGCAACGGCATTTTGCCACTCGATGTTCTGACGCACACGGTGCTTTACACCCTTCATCACCTCCTGCAGGCAGCGCTGCGAATATGCATAACGGCTCTCGTTATCAGGTCCGATGGTAGCACGGTTGGGACCCAGATCGGTGACCTGTGCGATTACCTCGTTAGCGGCAAAGTTGAGCCGCACGTCGTTGATCTCGATGGGAAAGTCGTTGTTTCCCACCAACTGCCTGAGTAGCATGTTGTAGTAGACTTCGAAGGATTTCAGCTTCGGCATAATATTTACGCTCCTATATTTTTACTGCTTGATCTGCCATTACTCTAGCACGACGCGAAGAAAACATCCAGCTCCGTCACATCATAGATTACTTCCCGTTCATCAAACAGAACCGTCAGTTCCCGGTCCTCCATATCTACCTTTGTGATGGTGCCGATATCTCCATTAAATACTTCCTTGTCATAATCATTCCGGATCTGCATTACCTTATCTTTCAGCCGGTATTGTGTTCCAC
>CAVFMG010000061.1:0-14551 GCA_963623435.1 Odoribacter splanchnicus | reverse complement strand
GACTATCGAAGAAGCTGCATCGCAGCTATTGCACTCCTCTCCGGGGATTCCCCGTCTGGGAATCCCCGCCTATGACTGGTGGAGTGAAGCGCTCCACGGCGTCGCCAGAGCCGGCACTGCCACCTGCTATCCCCAGGCTATTGGTCTGGGTGCAACTTTTGACCGTGAACTTCTGAAAAAAATAGCCGGTTCCATCGCACTGGAAGCCCGGGCAAAATACAACGCATATTCCCGTCTGGGGGACCGTACGCGTTATAAGGGTGTGACCATGTGGTCTCCGAACATCAATATTTTCCGTGATCCCCGCTGGGGAAGAGGTCAGGAGACCTACGGGGAGGATCCCGTCCTCACTGCGACACTTGGCTGTGCTTTTGTGGAAGGATTACAGAAAAAGTGCGACGGTTACTTAACCACAGCTGCCTGTGCAAAGCATTTTGCAGTGCACTCTGGTCCGGAAGCCCTTCGCCACAGCTTTGACGCCCAAGCCACGAAAAAAGATCTGTGGGAAACATATCTTCCCGCATTTGAAGCCTTGGTAACCCGGGCAGACGTGGAGGCTGTCATGGGTGCGTACAACCGTACCAACGGAGAACCCTGCTGTGCAAATTCCTATCTGATGGAGGACGTGCTTCGCGGCAAATGGCATTTTGAAGGTCATTTTGTCTCCGACTGCTGGGCGATCCGGGACTTCCACGAAGGGCATCATGTGACTGCTTTCCCTGAGGATTCCGCTGCTCTTGCCTTGGAAAAGGGTTGCGACTTGAACTGTGGCTGTACTTATGAATATATTTTGCAGGCATATAAGCAGGGAAAAGTAAGCGAAGAAGAAATTCGCCGCAGTGCCGTACGTCTCTTCACCACCAGATACTTGTTAGGGCTCTTCGATCACAGTTCACTGGATGAGATTCCTTACAATGTCGTGGGCTGTAAAGAACATAGAGAGCTGGCTTATCAGGCTGCTGTGGAGAGCTGTGTTCTGTTAAAAAATGACGGCACACTCCCCCTTTCCCTGAACGATAAAAAACGTGTAGCAGTCATTGGTCCCAATGCCGACAGTCCTGCTGCCTTGGTAGGCAATTACAATGGTACTCCGCCCCGCTCTGTCACTTTGGTGGAAGGCATCACAAGAATCTGTGAAAATACTGACTGGGATGTAAATTATGCAGAAGGATGTCTGCTCTATGATGATCCTGCGGTACGAAAAGTATTCCAGAATTACCGTATCCCCGAAGCTGTGGCTCTTGCAGAGTCCTGTGACCTCGCGATACTTTGCGTTGGTCTGGACGCTACTTTAGAAGGAGAACAGGGCGATGTCAGCAATGCTTTTGCCAGCGGTGACAAACCGGATCTGCTGCTTCCCAAAATTCAGAGAGATCTGGTGGAGCAGGTACTTGCTACCGGCACTCCGGTGATCCTGGTCAATCTCGCCGGAAGTCCTATCGACTTATCCGCTTATGAGGGTCAGGTGTCTGCAATCCTGCATGCCTGGTATCCCGGCGGCGAAGGTGGACGTGCCATTGCGGATATTCTGTTCGGCAGAGTATCTCCCGGCGGCAAACTTCCGATTACTTTCTATTATAATGACAGTCCTCTTCCGGACATTACCGATTATCACATGACCGGACGTACCTACCGCTATTTGGAAGGCAGACCCTGGAAGCCTTTCGGCTTCGGACTAACCTATGGGGAACTGCAGATTACAGAAGCGAACGTATCCCGTGTGGACTACACGAAGGAAATTCCTTCCGCACAGATCACGGTACACTGTCAGAATCTCACGGATCGTGACTTAAGCGATGTCTTACAGGTCTATGTTCACGTGAACGGTTCTGCCAACGAGGTGCCGAATCACAAGCTGGCAGCCTTTACACGTATCCGCCTGGTTGCCGGAGCAGAGGAGGAATTCCAAATCGAAGTTCCCGCCGTGGCATTTACTACGGTGGACGAATCCGGCAACCGCAACTGTGACGGAACTTCCGCTACATTATATGTAGGATTTGCCCAGCCGGATCTCACCGAGGAAGGTCAGAAGACCTATGAATACGGCAGAGGACAGATCTTCGAGATTCCATTACACTGAGCACTATGGTGGTAAGCCATTTGCTATACAATGTATTCAATTTTAAGAAGGACAAATCCTCTCCTCGCCTTAGAGGAGAAATTTCACTTTGTGAAATTGGATTTTCCTTCGGAAAACAAGGAGGATTATAATGAAAAGAAACAAGATCTTAAGCTTACTGTTGTCAGTTTCCATGCTGACTGCACTGACCGCCTGCGGCAGTCAGAATTCCGATGCTCCCGCAGCATCCACCGATGCCGGAAGCACTGCAGCAGCCACCGAAAGCACCGATGCTTCCAGCAACGACTATGTGTTGGATAAAATTACACTTGTCGTAGACGGTACTTTCAATGCATCCGTAGATGCATACCAGGACAAAGTCATTGAACAGTGGAATGCTGCTGTCAGTGAAAAACTGGGACATCCCATCACTCTTAACATTCAGCAGCCCGATCATTCCAGCTATAACGATGCCATTGGTCGTCTGTTTGCCAGCGGTGATTATCCCGACGTCATTCTGTTAAATGCAAGCCAGTATGCGGAATATGCTAAAACCGGTCTGCTGTGGGATATGACAGAAGCATACGATAATGCAGAATTCCACAGTCATATGACCCTGCCCGCTGTCAATCAGAATGTGCGAATTGACGGTAAGCAATACGGCTTCTCCACCGGTCTCGGCGGCGGATGTATCACTTATGTAAAGCAGGCATGGCTGGATGCAGTTGGCATGAAGGCTGAGGACATTACCGACTGGGATTCCTACTATGCTATGTTAAAAGCTTTCACTGAGCAGGATCCTGACGGCAACGGTAAGAACGATACCTATGGTGTGGCAGCTGCCGGATTCATGGGTTCCGAAGCTCCTTACACCAATTACCTGCCTCAGTTCTGGCAGAATGCATACCCTGACTTCACCTATGATGAAAACGGTGTATGGTATGACGGATTCAACACCCAGGAGACCAAGGACGCTCTGCTTCGTTTACAGCAGGCTTACGCTGACGGTGTGATCGATCCTGAGTCTCTGACCATGGGTACTAAGGATGTTCGTGAGAAATGGTGGTCTTCCGACCAGGCTGGCTCCTTCGGTGCTTTCACTTACTGGGCGGGTTACTGGGAAGATAATCTGGTGAATAACATGGAAAAGAACGGTATTGATTCCGGACTGGCAAGACTTGTTCCCCTTGCGGAAATGGACGGTTATCTGAACAGAGAATGCCCTGTTTACTGCATTATTGATGACGGTGACGGCGATGATTCCAGAGAGCAGGCAATCTTCGATGCTTTCTTCGAGACCATGTTTGACGGCGGTACCGTACAGACTCTGTGGGTATACGGCGCAGAAGGCTATCACTGGTCCACCGAAGCTGAGACAGTTGTAGTAGCAGCCGGCACCGATAACGAAAAGGCTTACGAATACAAAGAAGGTGAATTCCATTTGCTTCTGAATCCCACAGATCCTAATATGCTGTGGAAAAAGAACGCTATCGATCCTTCCTCCATGATCTGCTCCTTAGAGAATGGTTTCGAATCCGCTACTGACCTGACCAAGGAGTGTAACGAGTTCTTCTCCGAGCACAGCGTGGATGCTCCCCACTCCGCATCCTGTGATGCCATCACCAACTACGGCGGTACCATCACCGATGCGAAGAACCAGGTAATTGCCGATGTGGTTGTAAAGGGTGGTGATGTAGACGCTGCTATGGACAATTACATTAAGACTACTCAGGATATGGTAGACGAGATCCTCTCACAGTTAAACGCACAGTAAAAAAAGATTCATTTCTATAACTCCCAAAAAAGGCTGTCCCACATATGTGGGGCAGCCTTTTAAAGATTTTGTCTTGTCTTGTCTTCTGTATTCTAATTACTTACCTTGCCTTCGTCCATTTCCTCTTCTGTGGTGATGGCAAATGCAATGTTGGTGGCATGGTCTGCGACTCTCTCCAGACCGGATACGATATCAGAGAAGATCATACCGGCTTCCGGAGAACATTCTCCCTTGGTCAGACGCTCTACATGCTTCTTCTGAAGCTCTCTCTCCTTCTCATCCACCTGATCTTCCAGAGTAATGATCTCCTGCATATGGGTCTCATCGCTCTTGGCAAACATCTCTACGGCATAACGAATGATCTTATTGACCATCTCCAGCATATCTCCCAGTTCCTTCTGGGCTTCCTTACTGATGGTGATGCCATCTTCCTTACGCTGTCTGGCTGCATCTGCCACATTCTCAGCATGGTCACCGATACGCTCGATATCGTTCACTACATGGAACAGAGCACCCAGGCTGTTCAGGTCTTCGATGGGCAATGTCGTCTGGTTGATCTTCACCAGGTAATCCGTGATGGCATGATTGAGGAAGTTGATATTTTTCTCTACCTCGTAGACCTCTTCAATGTCTTCCTCATCCAGTGTAATCAGGGCATTCATGGCACGGTTTAAGTTTTCCTCTGCCAGGGAAGCCATACGCTCCAGCTCCTTGACTACCTCTACCACTGCAGTAGCAGGATTGAATACCACCTTGTCGCCAATATATTTTAACTGATAGCTCTCTCTGTAGCCAACCTTCTGATCCTCGCCGGGGACGATCAGATAAGTCATCTTCACCAGCCAGCCGGTGAACGGGAACAGCAGGATTACCTGCGTGATCTTGATCAGTGTATGCGCATTTGCTACGAATCGACCGTTGTCCGCGGAGATGGACTGGATCAGTGCCACGATCTGGTCTCCTGCGATGAACAGGGCAATGTAGATAATGATCGTACCGATCACATTGAACAACAGATGGATCAACGCTGCTCTCTTTGCATCTTTTTTACCGGTCATGGAAGCTAACATAGCGGTAGCACAGGCACCGATGTTACATCCTAAGATAATGTACAGGGTAATAGGTAACGGCAGCAGATCCTGATTAGCTAACAGCAATACGATGCTGACCGTTACGGAAGAGCTCTGAATGATGGCTGTCAGGGCAAATCCCATCAGCGTCGCCAGGAATGGATTCTTTAAAGACATCAGCAGGTTCACTACCTGAGGCTCATTCTTCATATCAGCCATCGCCTGGGACATAGTGCTCAGTCCCACGAACAGGATACCGAAGCCTACGACTACCTCCGCCACCTTGCGGACTTTTTCTTTTTTCGTGAACATCATCACGACCACACCTACCAACAATATCAGCGGTGCTACTTTCGATAAATTAAATGATACCAGCTGTGAGGTAATAGTTGTGCCGATGTTAGCACCCAAGATAACACCCGCCGCCTGATACAGATTCATCAAGCCGGAGTTAACGAAGCTGACCACCATGACCGTACAAGCAGAAGAAGACTGGATGATACCGGTAAAGATTAGACCGACGATCATGCCCATAAAACGGTTCGTGGTGAAGATTTCCAGAATACGACGAAGTCTGGCTCCTGCTACCTTCTCGATGGAATCACTCATCAGTTCCATTCCGAATAAAAACAGTCCCAGACCTCCTGCCATTGACAATATTGTTCCAATACTCATTTTCAATCCCTCAATCTCTCTTGAATCTCGTAGTTCAAATCGTGCCGGATTTCCGCTCTGTCGGTTCTTCCAATCAGAGATTGTACAGAGAATCCAAAATATATTTTACGGGATACACTGAAAACTTGCAACGGATATTTTACATTTCGTTACATTTTATTTACTTTTTCTTTACATTTCTGCCATCCGCAATATCCAGATCCAGCTGTCTTTTTAATTCCTCTAAGGATCCGAATCTGCGTTCCGGACGCCTGAAGCTTTTTAATGCCACCTCGATCTCCTGTCCGTAAATATCTTTGTCGAAATCATACAGATAGGTTTCCACCCCCATCACTTTCTCTGCGGAAACCGTCGGTTTGGTTCCTACATTACTGATGGCCTTATAAACCTTCCCATTGTGACGCACCGCTGCATAATAGACGCCGTTAGGCGGCAGAAGTTTCCCTGCGGGCGGCAGCAGATTCACGGTGGGGAATCCCAGTATATGACCGATATGCTTGCCATGTTCCACGCATCCCACCAGAGTATAAGGCATTCCCAACATCTCTTCTGCTTCTTCCATCCGTCCTTCCTCCACCAGCTTACGGATATAGGTGGAGCTGACTTCGATGTCATGTACTTCGATCTTCTCTATGGTCTTGACACAGAAGCCAAGCTGCGGAGCCATTTTCTCCAGAAGCTCGGCATTGCCCGCACCGCTTTTACCAAAGGACAAATCTTCTCCGGCTGCCACAAAACGGGTATTCATCCGCTTTGCCAGAATCTCTGTCACAAAACGCTCCGGTTCTGTCGCCGCCGTCTCCTTCGTTAAGGGGAACTCGATCAGGATATCGATTCCCAACCGTTCAAACAGGCGCCTTTTTTCTTCTCTGGTGGTCAGTTCCTTCCCATCCGACTGTCCGAACAGCACTGCCGGGGTCGGATCAAAGGTAAAAGCACACGCTGCCAGCCCGTTCTTTTTCCTGCCGAGGATCTCTTCCAAAAGCCTTCTGTGTCCCAGATGCACACCGTCAAATTTGCCGATGGTTACCGCGGTATCTTTTTCCAGATAAAAGTCTGTTGTTCCTGCAATGATTTCCAAGTCTATTTCCTGCTTTCTGTATTACTGGGGAAAATTTTTACGGGCTTGTACCATTCCTTTGCCGCATCATACGCATAGATGCCCACAAAGCTGTCATCCTCTCGGTAGACACGCACCCACTCTCCTGCCGGATATGTGGTCTGCTCCATGGTCTGTCCCGGATAAAAAGCATTCCCGTTGTCAATCAGTTTGCGCCATTTTTCTTCCACATGCAGCATGGGAAAATCCGCAAAAATACGGTCTGTGGGAAGCAGTGCCTCCCCAAGTCTCTCCGTATCCCGAAGTTCCTGTAGCTGTGCCAGCGTCAAAGCATCCACCAGTCGGAATTCTCCGACTCTGGTGCGAACAAGGCTCTGCATGGTGCCGCCGCAGCCAAGCTTCTCGCCGATATCGGCGCAGAGGCTGCGGATGTAGGTCCCCTTGGAGCATTCCACACGGAATTTTACCACGGGGAGCTGTATTTCCAGTATCTCGATTGCCGGCAGATCCACATGCCTTGCCTGCCGCTCCACTTCCTTGCCTGCTCTGGCTAGCTCGTAGAGCTTCTTTCCGTTGACTTTCAGGGCGGAATACATGGGCGGAATCTGATCATAACCGCCGACGAAGCTTCCGATCACTTCCCGTACCTGTGCTTCGCTCACCGCTACCTTACGCTCTTCCAGAACGGTTCCCGTGGTATCCTGAGTGTCCGTGATCTGTCCCAGCAAAAGTTCCGCCACATATTCCTTGGTTCTGTCCGTCAGCATTTCGCATGCTCTGGTAGCACTCCCCAGACATACAGGGAGCACACCGGTAGCCTGTGGATCCAATGTACCTGTGTGCCCTATCTTTTTCTGCCGGCAGATCCCGCGAAGCTTGGCCACCACATCATGAGAGGTAAAGCCCGCTTCCTTGTATACATTGATGATGCCGTCCATTAATCCTGTTCTCCCCGCAGTTGCTTATCGATGTGCAGTGACAAATTGTTGACGCAGTCATGGAAGGTTCCCTTCATGGTGCAGCCTGCGGCACGTACATGACCACCGCCGCCAAAATAGGAAGCCACCTTCGCCACATCCACATTCTCATTGGAACGCATGCTGACCTTGTACTCCAGCACGCCGGTCTCATACATGAAAATCGCACAGTCCACACCCTTGATATTGCGCAGCTGGTTCACAATGCCGTCCAGATCACCCGGTACCGCATTGTAGAAATCCATGGTCTTGCGATCCACCATGCCCACAATGCAGCGTCCGTCGATGAAACGAATGCTCTCCATCAAGGCTCTGCCCATGATCTGGCTCTGCAGATACGTCTTTTGATAAAAGCTTTCCTCGATGATCTTCGGGAAATTAAATCCGAAGGTGATCAGGAAGGCTGCCGCCTGCAGCGTCTCCGGTGTCGTATTGGAATACTGGAACACGCCGGTATCGTGAATTATGCCGGTGTACAATGCTTCCGCAATGTCTCTGTCGATGAGCTCCGCATCCATGATGTGATACAGTACCTCACAGGCACTGCCTACTTCGGGACGCACCAGGTTCATATCGCCGCAGCCGGAATTGCTGATATGGTGATCGATGTTGATCTTCTTTTTTGCATTGCGGAAATACTCCTCCGCATCTCCCAGTCTGTCCCCGCTGCAGTCCAGTGCAAAATACACATCAAAAGGCTCCTGCGCAGGGCACTCGGTCTGAATCTCATCGTATCCTTTCAGATAAGAGAACTCTTCGGAAGGCTTCTGCAGATATACGGTAACTTCCGCTTCGGGAAGGAGCTTCTTCAAGTACATCTGTAAGGACAGACATACACCTACACAGTCTCCATCGGGACGAATATGTCCGCTGATGCCGATTTTCTTCGCACCCAGACATTCTTCACGCAAATCCATTACTCGTCACCTTCCTCTGTCTCTTCGGTCGTTTCCATAACTTCATTTTCCGGCTTCTGTGCCTGTTCGTCCGCAGCGATGACTTCGTCGATCTTATGGGACATATTGACACCGTACTCAATGGACTGATCCATAACAAAAGTGATATCCGGAGTGTTTCGCAGATTGATGGTGCGTGCCAGTTCTCTGCGGATATAGCCTTCGGCACTCTTCAGTCCCTGCAGGGTGGACTTTCTTGTTTCCTCGTCACCCAGTACGCTGATCCATGCCTTACAGCTTTTCAGATCCGGTGCCACTTCCACAGCGACCACACTGGTCCAGGGACTGATCCGGGGGTCCTTAAGACCGCCCCGGATGATCTCTGCCAGCACGCGCTGCACTTCCCCGTTGACACGGGTATTTTTTACACTATTCTTCCTCATTCTTATTCCTTCTTAATTTATAACTATTCAGAGCCATGCAAAACTGCGTTCTGCGAACGGATGCGCCGAAATACATCGGAAGATTCGCTATGCGAATCTTCCCGCTAAAGCTATAGAATATCTTAGGCGTGGTATTTTCACGCCTTAGATGTTCTCTTTAGCGTGGTACCTCCACCATAATATAAGCTTCTACGATATCCAGCTCCTGCATCTTGTCAAAGCCTTCAAATACGAGACCGCACTCATATCCTGCCTTAACTTCCTTCACGTCATCCTTGAATCTCTTCAGGGAAGCCAGGCTGCCCTCGTAGATTTGCTCGCCCTCACGGGTGATACGAACCTTACAGCCTCTCTGGAAGACGCCGTCTAAGACATAGGAACCTGCGATGTTACCGATAGCGGATGCCTTGAAGATCTGACGAACCTCTGCATGACCGATAACCTTCTCCTCGTATACGGGATCCAGCATACCCTTCATGGCAGCTTCGATATCTTCGATTGCCTGGTAGATGACCTTGTACAGACGTACATCCACGCCCTCTCTCTCTGCGGTTGCCTTGGCAGTCGCATCGGGACGAACGTTGAAGCCGATGATGATCGCGTTGGACGCACTTGCCAGGGATACGTCGGACTCATTGATGGCACCTACGCCGCCGTGGATACATTTTACTACGACTTCGTCGTTGGACAGCTTTAACAGAGACTGTTTTACTGCCTCGACACTACCCTGCACGTCAGCCTTAACGATCAGGTTCAGTTCCTTCAGATTACCTTCCTGGATCTGGTTGAACAGATCATCTAAGGACATTCTGCCCTTGGTCTCTTCCAGCATCTTTTCCTTATTCTGTGCCAGGTAGGTCTCTGCGTAGGATTTTGCTGTCTTATCATTATCATGTGCCAGGAATACTTCACCGGCACTGGGAACGTCGGACAGACCCAGGATCTCTACGGGAGTGGAAGGTCCTGCTTCTTTGACTCTGCGTCCCTTATCATCGATCATGGCTCTTACCTTACCGTGTGCCACACCTGCAGAGATGAAATCTCCCACATGCAGGGTACCCTTCTGTACCAGTACGGTAGCTACGGGACCGCGTCCCTTATCCAGCTCTGCCTCGATGACCAGACCTCTTGCCTTTCTCTTGGGGTTCGCCTTCAGCTCCATGATATCTGCGGTCAGCAGGATCATGTCAAGCAGCTGGTCGATACCTTCGCCGCTCTTCGCGGATACAGGTGCAAATACGGTGCTTCCGCCCCAGTCTTCGGGGATCAGCTCGTACTCCGCCAGCTCCTGCTTTACACGATCGATATTTGCAGAGGGCTTATCGATCTTGTTCACTGCCACGATGATCTCAACGCCTGCTGCCTTTGCATGGTTGATAGCCTCTACGGTCTGGGGCATTACGCCGTCGTCCGCTGCTACTACCAGGATAGCGATATCGGTAGCATTGGCACCACGCATACGCATAGCGGTAAATGCTTCGTGTCCGGGTGTATCTAAGAAAGTGATCTTACGACCGCCCACGTTTACGGTATACGCACCGATGTGCTGGGTGATACCACCCGCCTCACGGTCGGTTACGTTGGTCTTACGGATGGCATCCAGTAGGGAAGTCTTACCATGGTCAACGTGACCCATAACACAGATTACAGGAGGTCTCTCCACCAGATCTTCCTCTTTCTCTTCGTCTTCCTTCAGAAGTTCTTCGATGACATCGACCTTGACTTCTTTTTCACAGAGAATGTCATATTCCATGGCGATGTTCTCTGCATCCTCGTAAGAGATCTCCTGGTTCACGGTTACGACCTTGCCCTCTAAGAACAGCTTCTTAATGATAGCTGCGGGCTGTAATTTCATCTTCTCAGCCAGTTCCTTGATGGTGATGGACTCAGGCAGCACGATCACCTTGATCTGCTCTTCCTGTACCTCTTCCTTCTTCTTTTCCGGCTTGATGAAACGTCCGGGCTTGTTCTTCAGTGCATCCTCGTCCTCGTAGATATGGTCTTTCTTGGAGCGCTTGTTGTCCTTCTCCTGGCTGAAACGTCTCTTTTCATCTTCGCGCTTCTTCTCAAGATCCTTGCCAGCAGGTTCCGGAGCGAAGCCCTTGTTCTGTCTGTTATCTCCGAATCGATTACCCGATCCGCCATTGCCTCTTTGGTCGCGGTTATTATTGCCGTAACCGCGCTCACCGTTGCCGTTATTCCGGCGATCACCCTGACCACCTTCCATACCCGGACGACCCTGTCTGTTAAATCCGCCTCCCTGAGGTCTGCCATTGCCCATACCTCCTCTGTTTGCGTTTGCTCCGCCCTGACGGTTGCCCTGTCCGTAGCCGCCCTGACGATTGTCACGATTGCCGTCTCTGTTGTCACGGTTGTAGCCGCCCTGACCGCGGTTATCACGATTATTCTGACCGTAACCACCCTGACGGTTATCGCGATTCTCTCTGTTATCACGGTTATTGTTCTGCGGTCTGTCCGCAGGTCTTGTCTGTGCCGTGTTCTGTGTATTCTGAGGTGCCTGTGCCTGAGCCGCTGCGGGAGCCTGTACTGTCTGCTCCTTTACGGGTGCCTGTGCCGCGTTGTTTACCGGCTTCTTCGCAGGCTGCTGTCCCTTATTGCCGGGTACCA
The DNA here is from genome assembly GCA_963623435.1 of Odoribacter splanchnicus. Taxonomy (GTDB): domain Bacteria; phylum Bacillota; class Clostridia; order Lachnospirales; family Lachnospiraceae; genus Acetatifactor. The sequence goes on along the minus strand of CAVFMG010000061.1, from coordinate 2,969 downwards.
TTGCCACACTGGGTGTGGGAGACGGCGGGGTCAGAGGCTTGATGGGACGTACGGGTGCCTGTGCCTGCACACGGTTGCCGTAAGAGTTGTTCTGATATCCGTTATTCTGGTATCTGCCGCCCTGTCCCTGATTCGGACGCTGTCCGCCGGCGGGTCTTGATCCGTTCTGTCCGCCCTGACGCTGACCGGACATCTTGGAATTCTGCGGGTTGCTTACGAAAATGATCTTTTTCTTCTTTTTCGTCTCTTCGGGAGATTTGGTCTCCTCCTGTGCCTTTTCCTCAGCGGGCTTTGTGCTTTCCGCCTTTGCGGGAGCCTCTTTTTCCACAGCGGGTGCCGGGGCTGCCTTTTTCTGTCCTAAGCTGTTACGCACCAGTGCTGCCGCATCCTCTTCTAAGGAGCTCTGTGCTGCCTTTGCCTCAATTCCTTTTTCCTGTAAAAAATTCAATATATCCTTACTCTGTAGTTCTAATTCTTTTGCGAGTTCATGTACTTTGATTTTCGCCATGCTTTCCTCCATTCTGCCTAACCGGGCAAATTCGCTTCCAATTGCTTGATGAGTGCATCTGCCAGTCCCGCATCACACACACCTACCGAGGATCTCAAATCCCGACCGATCGCCCAGCCGAGCTCTTCCTTTGTGCCATATTCGAATACCGGGACTTCATAATAGGAGCATTTGTCGTGAAACAACTTTTTCGTATTGGCGGATGCATCTTCTGCAACGATCACCAACATGGCAGAACCTTTTTTCACAGCGTCCTCCGTCTGGAATTCACCGCTTACCAGGTTACGCCCCCTCATCGCAAGTCCCAAAAGGGAATAAATCTTATTCTGTTTCAAGCTGATCAAACTCCTTTTCCAGCATATCATAACTTTCCGGAGAAATACTCATCTTGAAAGAACGCTCTAAGCCTTTATTCTTCCGGGCCTTTTGCAGACATTCCTTCTGTCTGCATATATATGCGCCGCGTCCGTTCTTTTTGCCCGTTGTGTCTAAACAGATCTCTCCTTCCGGAGTCTTCAGGACCCGCAGCATCTCTTTTTTGCCTTTCATTTCTCCGCAGCCTACGCACTGCCTCAGTGGAATCTTTTTTGCCATTGATTATTCCTGCTCTCCATCAAAATCGTCTTCGGTTTCGTCCTCGTAATCGTCCACATAGTCCTCATAACGGAAACCGGGTGCATCCTTCGCCTGTGTCTCGGATTTGATGTCGATCTTGTAACCGGTCAGTCTTGCTGCCAGTCTTGCGTTCTGACCTTCCTTACCGATTGCCAGAGACAGCTGATAATCGGGTACGACTACCTTGGCGGTCTTCTCATCGGGATCTGCAAATACTGCTACGATCTTGGCAGGAGAAAGTGCATTCTGGATCAGGTTACCGGGGTTCTCATCCCAGTTCACGATATCGATCTTCTCACCGCGCAACTCCTCTACGATGGCATTGACGCGGGCACCGTTCATACCTACGCAGGCGCCGACTGCATCTACGTTGGGGTTATTGCTCCATACAGCGATCTTGGTACGGCTTCCTGCCTCTCTGGCAATGCTCTTGATCTCTACGGTACCGTCCTTGATCTCGGTAACTTCAGACTCGAACAGTCTCTTTACCAGTTCCGGATGCGTACGGCTGACATTGATGCGGGGTCCCTTCGGGGTGTTTTTTACTTCCACAATATAGACCTTGATACGCTCGGTGGGTTTGAATACTTCGCCCTTTACCTGCTCGTTCTCGGTCAGCATGGCATCTGCCTTGCCCAGGTTGATGCTGATGTTCTTGCCGACATAACGCTGTACCACGCCGGTGACAACATCCTTTTCCTTCTCATAGTACTGATTGTAGATCACGCTTCTCTCTTCCTCACGGATCTTCTGTAAGATCACGTTCTTGGCGTTCTGGGTAGCGATACGTCCGAACTCCTTGGACTTGATCTCTACATGGATCATGTCGCCGACCTGTGCCTTTTTGGAGATCTCCTGTGCATCCTCCAAAGCGATCTGTAAGCAGTCATCCTCCACATCGTCCTTCGTAGGTACGACTTCCTTCTCTGCATATACCAGGAAATCGCAGGTCTCTCTATTGATCTCCACATGGATATTGTCAGCCTTTCCAAAATGGTTCTTGCAGGCTGTCATCAGGGAGTTCTCGATGGCTTCAAACAAGGTCTCCTTGCTGATCTCCTTCTCCTTCTCCAGAACATCCAATGCCTCCATTAATTCCTTATTCATCATTTCCTCCATTCCGGCTTTCGCCTTTTCTTAGTGTATGGTTTCTTCTTATTCTAATGATCTTATTAAAAATCCAGTGCCAGGCGGATCAGTGCAATGTCTGCTCTGGCAAAGGTTCTCGGGGTGCCGTCTTCCGTAATCGTAATCGTATCTGCATCGAAGCTGTCTAAAATGCCGGAGAATTCCTTGCATTTGTCGATGGGCTTGAACAGCTTGATCTCTACCTCTTCACCGATGTTCTTCTGTAAGTGCTTATCCTTTTTCAGGGTTCTGCCCAGTCCCGGGCTGCTGACTTCCAGAATATAGGCATCCGGAATGAAATCTGCCTTGTCGAGAGCTTCGGATAATGCTCTGCTGACATTCTCGCAATCCAGAATGTTCACACCTTCCGGCTTGTCGATGTAGGCTCTCAGATAGTAGTCACTGCCTTCCTTCACATACTCCACATCGTAGATCTCTACTTGATTTGCTTCTGCGATGGGCGTAAGCAGTTCTTCGGTTCTGCTTTCGTAGTCCTCTCGTTTGGACATGTATGCCCTCCTTTACTTAAACACCGTAATTATTCAGAATAATTACACATACAAGAAAGAGTGGCGCGCGTCCACTCTTACTCTAATAATCATCTTTAAACTATACACAGTATAGACCCTGTGCGGGAAAAAGTCAAGAAAATATTACCCGTATCAGCGTTGAAAGGTAAATTCGTTTTGCCGCCTGCCTATGCGAGAAAATTAGACAT
>CAVFMG010000060.1:0-14636 GCA_963623435.1 Odoribacter splanchnicus | reverse complement strand
ATCAACTTTTTCAGGGAAGATTCAGATGGCAGATCCCATGCATCCAGATGCTGTTAGATTAAAAAGGAGTCCATTATGGAAACGGGGAGGCTTGAGAGAACAAACAAATGAAATGTGAAAGAAAATCATTGCAGAAACGATTTATGTTACTCCATATAATGATTATGTTTCTGATTTCGGGATGTGGAAAAACAGAAGCGGAACCGGTAGACATGGAGCCAGAGCACTCGGAGATGATTTGGTCGACGGAGGAAGAAGCAGAGGAGACTTTAGATGAAGCATTCGATGAAATATCCGACCCGTCACCGTCCCCTACCCCGGAGTACAAGATCATCATGGTAGGTGACGTGTTGCTTCATACTCCGGTGGAGGAAAGTTGTCTGCAGGCAGACGGAAGTTACGACTACGATCCCTTATTCGCCCAGACTAAGGACGAGATCACCGCAGCAGACCTTGCGCTGGTGAACCAGGAGGTGATCATCGGCGGTGTGGATCTGGGAATCTCCGGGTATCCCTGCTTCAATGCGGATTACAGTCTCTGTGATTCCCTGGTGGGAGCAGGATTTGATGTGGTCTGTCATGCGACGAACCATGCCATGGACAAGGGGCGTGCGGGACTGGTAAATTGTGCGGAATATTGGAGGAATGAATATCCGCAGATCACAGTCCTTGGCATTCATGACACGGCGGATACTTCCTCTTCCTGTGGCGCAGACCCGTTGATTATAGAATTAGGAGACGTACGAATTGCAGTGCTAAATTATACCTACGGAACCAACGGGATTTCCCTGCCAGAGGATATGCCTTACGCGGTGGATCTGTTGGAGGAAGAGCAGGTGGCAGCGGATATCCGGAGGGCAGAGGAACTGGCGGATTTCACTATCGTCTGTCCCCACTGGGGAACGGAATACCGGCTGACACCGGACGCATCGCAGGAAAAATGGACGAAGTTATTCGCAGAAAACGGTGCGGATTTAATCCTGGGGACACATCCACATGTCATTGAACCCATCGAATGGGTGACGGATGAGGAGAGTGGGCATGAAATGTTAGTGTATTACTCATTAGGCAATTTCGTGAACTGGACCTCCGGCACCGGTGAAGGAGTGGCGAACCGTATGGTAGGCGGCATGGCGGAAGTGACGCTTACAAGGAACGATAACGGAGAGGTGGAGATCGCAGACTATGGCGTGAAGCCTTTAGTCAGTCATGTAACCTCCGGTTCGGGCGGTGTGACGACTTATTTCCTGGAGGATTACGATGAAGCGTTGGCAGAGGAAAATGAGATTACATCGCAGGATCCTAATTTTTCCAGAGACTACTGTGTCAATCTGTGTGATTCCGTATGGGGAGACCTCTGGAAAACGGAATAAGAAGAAAAGGTCTGAGAATTAATGCGGTATGCTTATCTGATATATGTAAACGCGAAATACCTTGCAAGGCATCAAGACGGAGGAACCATGGAGAAACTGGTGAAAAAAGCGAAAAAGGCTGATCTTCCAGATGTATTATGGGGAATAGTTTTCCATAGGGGAGATTGCACAGCTACTTCATATGAAGGATTCTGCGGGGCAAATCCGGCGCTGGCAAAAGAACTGCCTCTGTCTGCAGCGTTATCGGACGGGTACAGGAGCTGTTGGGATTCCGGAGATCACAGTGTATCTCTGTGATTATGACGAATACATGGAGATCAAGGGGCTGACGTATAAGGATCCGGAAGTCTTCCGGGACACACTGGAGAAAAATGCACTTTACCGGAAACAGATTTCCATAGAAGAATAGAAGAAAATAGGAAAATAAGAATAAGCAAACGGCTTTCGGAGATTCTCCGGAAGCCGTTTGTATTGCAAAATCTTATTTGGTCAGTTCGGCAACGACCTGGTTGATGACCTTGCCGTCAGCTTTGCCTTTCAGCTCGCCCATAACAGCTTTCATGATCTGACCCTTATTTTTCGTAGCCAGGACATCTGCGAATTTCTCTTCCAGGATTGCTTTGACTTCCTCAGCGGAGAGCATCTTGGGTGCAAACTCGCTCATGATCTCATAGCGCTTCTTGTATTCTTCCAGCAGCTCGGTACGGTCTGCGGGGCAGGTATCGATCTGCTCCTTTACGGATTTGATCTCTTTTAAGATAGCTTCGTTCGCCATCTCATCGGGAATATTGTCACGGCAGCCGTTATCGATTCCTTTTTTCTTCACAGCGGATACCAGTGCGGAGATGGCATCCTTTCTGAATTTATCCTTTGCCTTCATGGCAGCGATCATAGCGTCCTGTAATTCTTTTAATTTCATAGTGGTCTCCTCTCTGGATCAAAAGTTCCAAATGTTTTCTGTGTTTTATTATACTCCTGTCATTGAAAACTGAAAAGACAAAATAATTGATAAATATTATGAGAATATCACGAGGAAAAGATGGCAGAATTTGCACAGGATTGTTATAATAGAAAAAACTTTAGAGACAGGAAAAACGGTGAAAGAATTGTATGAAAGCACAGGAATTATTATTTCAATTGCAAGATAAAGACTACGGGGATTTTCAGAGTAAACTGATCCCGACGATTCCCAAAGAGACAGTGATCGGCGTCCGGACTCCCGCGATACGGAAGCTTGCAAAAGAGTATGCAAAAGACCCGGAGAGTGCAGCGTTTTTGAAGGAGCTGCCGCATACGTATTACGATGAGAATATTCTACATGCATTGCTGGTGGCGGAGATAAAAGATTACGACACCTGTGTAAAAGAGGTGGAGCGCTTTCTGCCCTATGTGGATAACTGGGCGGTGTGTGATATTTTTTCCCCAAAGGTGTTCCGTAAAAACAAAGATAAACTCATAGACAAAATAAGAGCATGGACAGCTTCGGACCACCCCTATACCTGTCGCTTCGGGATGGAAATGCTGATGACGCATTTTCTGGATGAGGATTTCCAGCCGGAATATCTTAAGATCCCGGCAACGGTGCATTCAGAGGAGTACTATGTGAACATGATGATCGCCTGGTTCTATGCCACGGCACTGGCAAAACAGTGGGATGTCACCATTGGCTATATCGAAGAGAAACGCCTGACCCCATGGACCCATAATAAGACGATCCAGAAAGCGCGGGAAAGTTATCGGATCACCCCGGAGCAGAAAGAATATCTGAAAACGCTGAAGGTGTAGATAGAATTCATCGCATTTGCACAGGATACAGAAGTACGAAAGTGCAGGTGGAAAGATAAAGAAGAGGATATAACAGCATGAAGGACAACATGGAATTTCGCAGGGCGAACCGGGAAGAAGCGGAGGAAATCCTGCAATTATACCGTTCCCTGATCGGAACCGAATATTGTGTTTGGACGGAAAACTATCCCACGGAACGGGAAGTGGAATTCGACCTGTCCAGGGATGCACTGTTTGTTCTGCGGGAGAAGCCTTCGGGACAGTTAATGGGCGCAATCTCTATCGATGATGACCCGGAGGTGAAGGCATTAGCCTGCTGGTCAGAGGAGCTTGTTCCGGTGGCGGAGCTGTCCAGGCTTGGAGTGGCGGCAGAATATCAGAACCGCGGCATTGCCAGAGTTTTATTACAGGAAGCCATGGTAGAACTGAAAGCGCAGGGCTATAGGGCGGTTCATATTTTAGTGGCAAAAGATAATGTGAAAGCGTTACGTTCCTATGAAAAATTGCATTTTACCACGGCGGGGGAATGTGAGCTTTTCGGGCATTCTTACTGGTGTTATGAGAAGGAGTTGTAACTATGGTAACGATTGATCTGATCACGGGATTCCTGGGATCCGGGAAGACCACTTTTTTGAAAAAATACGCAGAATATCTCATGGATCAGGGGCTGCACATCGGTATTTTGGAGAATGATTTCGGCGCCATCAACGTGGATATGCTGATGCTCCATGAACTCAGAGGAGACCAGTGTGAACTGGAGATGATCGCCGGAGGCTGCGATGCGGAGAGCCACAGAAGGCGCTTTCGCACGAAACTGATCTCCATGCGGATGTGCGGCTACGACAGAGTGCTGGTGGAGCCGTCGGGAATCTACGATGTGGATGAATTTTTTGATGTGCTGCGGGAAGATCCGTTAGATCAGTGGTATGAGATCGGCAACGTCATCGCTATCCTGGATGCCAGATTAGAGAAAAATCTCTCTGAGCAGGCAGATTACCTGCTGGCATCGGAGGTCGCCAATGCCGGAAAAGTGATCTTAAGTCATGCGGATGCCGCCACGAAGGAGCAGTGTGAGGATACCGTGGCACATCTGAACCGGGCGCTGGAACAGATCCGCTGTGACCGGCGGATTGACCCGGAGAAAGATATTTTACAGAAAAATCTGACGGATCTGACTAAAGAAGAATTAGAGGAAGTATCCCAATGCGGTTATCTCCTGGAGAGCTACCGGAAAATGGATCTGGAGAACGACCAGGCTTTCGATTCCCTATTTTTCATGGAAGAAAAGATCACTCCGGAAGCCCTGGAGCGGGCGGTGCCCAAACTTTTTGCGGATGCGTCCTGCGGAGAGGTATTCCGTATCAAAGGCTTTGTGAAGAACGAGGACGGACAATGGATGGAACTAAACGCTACCCGTGACAGCAGAACCTTAGAACCCATTGCAGTGGGGCAGGAGGTGCTGATCGCCATCGGGGAGCATTTACAGGAAGATAAAATCAGAGAACTTCTGAAGGAGGAAGAACAGAAAGCATGAACACCATGACGACCTATTCCGGCAGAAAATTCGATCCCATGCAGATGACGCTGGGGGATGTGTATATGGAGGACATTGCCCACGCCTTAAGCCTGCTGTGCCGGGGCGGCGGGCAACTGACCTATTTTTATTCGGTGGGTCAGCATTCCCTCAATTGTGCCGCGGAAGCAAAGGCAAGAGGGTGGTCGGAGCGGCAGCAGCTTGCCTGTCTGCTCCATGATGCCAGCGAAGGATATATTTCCGATATCATCCGTCCGGTGAAGATCTATCTGACGAATTATCTGGAGATCGAAAGTAAAATTATGAAAACGATCCTTACACATTTCGCGGTATCTTGCAGAGCGCATGACAGACATTGTAACGGAAGAATTAGGACACCTTGAGATGGTGGCAGAACAGGGTAATGTGACGGCGGAATTTAACAGAGAACTGACGGCGCGGGAACGAAGTGTCTATGAGCAGTTGACAAGAGAATACGAAGAATACGGTTGTCTCATTTATCTGCCAAATACCACCGTTACCGAAGAGGAATGGCTGGAAGTTATTGAATACATGCATAAACTGGATTACAGTATACAGGAGAAAATATGGCAGCAGAAATATTCCGACGTATCTTATTTTGACCGCTATGAACAGATGTCAGATGCGGAAATCGATGAATTGTATGCACGACTCGCCTCCGGACTGGTGGATGTCTGGGGAAGGGACAGCCGTGACCTGACACCGGAGGAACAGGTCCGTTATGAAGAGTGGACGGAAAAGTACGAACAGGAAAATGCCCATACAGAGACTTCCATTACCGTGATCACATTCCCGGAAGAATATGACGGACAGGAACTTGCTTACTGTATTGCAGACGCACAGTTTTACTACCCGGAACGGTTGCTGACGGATGAGGAACTGCTACAGCTGATCGATCTGGAACACAAGGAGCTTTATATCTACGAACGGATCCAGAGGGAAATCGAACGGGGAAAACAGTAATAGGAGGAAACAACATGGCAGAGATTCAGTTAGGTGTGGTCGAGGCACGATATGCGGATATGATCTGGGAGCACGAGCCGGTGTCTTCTTCGGAGTTGGTAAAGCTGACGGAAGAAGCCTTTCACTGGAAGCGCACCACGGCGCATAATGTGCTGCGCAGACTGTGCGACAAAGGTCTGTTTCGCAATGACAACGGGACGGTGACTTCCCTGATCTCCAGAGACGAGTTCTATGCGATGCAGAGCAGACAGTTTGTGGAGGATACCTTTGAGGGGGCCCTGCCTGCGTTTCTTGCGGCGTTTACAAAGGATCGGGCACTGACTGCGGAAGAGGCGGCGAAGATCCGGAAAATGATCGACGAAGCGGAAGGGGGATCCAGGTGAGCCGTATTTTTTCAACATTGCTTACGATGAGTATCAGTGGTGCGTGGCTGATCCTGATCGTATTGCTTACGTATGCCATTTGCAGCTATCTGCGGGTACGGAGACAGGTAAGTGAGGCGATATGGCTGCGGGACAATCTCTGGATCTGCGATCAGGTGAAGTCTCCGTTTATTCTGGGGCTGGTGAGACCGAAGATATATCTGTCCTCCGGCATGGAGGAAGCACAGCTCCCCTATGTTATCGCTCATGAGCGGGCACATCTTAAGCGGGGCGATCAGTGGTGGAAGCCGCTTGGTTTTATGCTTCTTATGATCCACTGGTACAATCCGTTTGTATTGGCAGCATATATCCTGTTCTGCCGGGATCTGGAGCTGGCGTGTGACGAGAGTGCGGTGAGAGATCTCGACCTGGAGGGACGCAAGAATTATTCCTATGCACTGCTTTCCTGCAGTATGCAAAGGCAGCTGGTGACGGTATGTCCGCTTGCCTTTGGGGAAGTAGGGGTGAAAAAGAGAGTGAAAGAAGTATTGAATTATAAGAAACCGTCCTTTTGGATTCTGGTGGCGGCTGTGGCAGCCTGTGTGATCGTGGCGGTATGTTTTCTGACGAATCCGAAGGAGGGAACGACGATTGTTATGACCAACGAAGCGGGGAACAGCACAGCCGATGCGGCAGCGAATGCGGCGCTGGAGCAGGCGGCTGCAAAACAGGAAGAGGTGGAGCAGCTGAAGGAATCGCTTGCAGCCCAGCAGGAGAATACCGCCTGGATCTATCAGGAGAACAGTTCCTACAGCGGTTTCTTTGCAGCAAAAGGGTATGTGGCATATGCACAGGCGGAAATGGACGGGACCTCCATTTTTCTGGTATCGGATGGCTTCTATCAGGACGGAGACCATACCTATGCAATCTCCTGTGATGTCTACTGTGTGGGGGAAGATGCAGCACCGTTTCAGATCGGCTCCCTGGAGAGCGGCGGAACGGCATATCCGCTATCCATCGGAGCAGATGGCTTCTACGTGACCTCGGGGCACAGTATCGAAGTGTATGCGATCGATGCTGCCAGCGGAAAACTGGGACTTGTCCGTTCCAGCACGGAAGTCTATGACGAAAATGGCAATGTGACTTATTTCCGTCTCAACGATCAGGGACAGAACGTGGAAAGTACCGAAGAGGAGTACCGGGAAGCCTGGGACCGCTATAGTAAGGAAGCCGCTCCCATAGAATTCACGATACCGTCGGAAGGAGAGTAAATGTCCACCTTGTATTTTGTCGGGATGTAATTTATAATATATAAGATTAATACAATTACGAACAAAAGACAACGGGGGGCGTATGCATAAAAAGAAGATATTCGCAGGCTGTATGATACGACACGGAGGGCTGCTTGTGGCAGAAGCAATTCTGGCACTGGCAGTCAGCGTGATCCTTGTGCAGGGAAATAAAATCATCAGCACTGTGATCGATGAAATGCTGTCAGGCAGGCAAGTCCTGTTTGGCAGCTTTCTGCTGCAATTTTTAACCTATACGGTGGTGGGCACCATCGCCGCTTTTTTGCAGAGTGCGGCAGCCAGCCGGTATGCGGTGGCGGTGTGCACGGAGTATCGAGACCTGGTGGCGGAGAAGCTGTACCGCAGGGAACCCACGAGGCACTGCTTACGCAGGGTGGTCTATATGCCCATATGTAGGAAGAGTACAACAAGTCCGTTAGCTGGAAAGTAGGAAAGGGGGAGAAATAGAATGAGTAGTTTGCAGGCAAAATTGCAGCATAAATACGCACTTTCCGAAAAAGGTGCGAAGGATATGATGAAAGCGTTCGTATCTGTGACCATCTCCAATCTGGTCTTGATGCTCCCGGTATGGATGCTGTATTTTCTGGTAAGAGATTATCTGCAGGGCACTATGGCAGGCAGAGGTGTGTTCTATATTGTGGGTTGTGTACTTTGTCTTCTCCTGATTGCCCTGACGACACTGGTGCAGTACCGCGCTACATTCCTGGCAACTTACGTGGAGAGTGGTGTGCGGAGAATTGCGCTGGCAGAGCAGCTGGTTAGATTCCGTTATCTTTCTTCGGAAAAAAAGATCTGTCTGATCTGACCAGTACTATTATGGCGGATTGTGCCGCCATGGAGACCGCCTCCTCCCATTTCATTCCGGAACTGGCAGGCTCCTGCGTCTCCACGACATTGATCGCTATCGGTACCTTTTTCCTGGACTGGCGGATGGCATTCAGGAATGTCTGGAGACCGTACGTGACCTGCGGGCAAACAATGCTCAGGCAGAGTACATGGAAGGTTTAGAGGGCAAGATTCGAGCCGTGGAGAAGCATGCGTTAGTGACGGAGCTTGGCACCGCGGTATTTGTGGGAAGTGCACAGATGATCTTAAAACTTGGCATTGCCACAGTGGCACTGACCGGCGGTGTGCTGTTAGTAAGGGGAGAGATCGATATTCTGACCTTCTTCGTGTTCCTCCTGCTGGTATCCAGAATGTATGATCCTCTGCAGGTGGCATTGCAGAATCTGGCTGCCATCATCAGTAGCAGCGTGCAGAGTGACCGCCTTGACGAGATTCTGTCCCATGACATTCAGACCGGTGCCGACACCATGGATCCCAAGGACTATGACATTGAATTTTCCCATGTGGGATTCTCCTACGACAGTCAGGATGCCGTACTGAAAGATGTGACCTTCACGGCAAAACAGGGCGAAGTCACTGCACTGATCGGACCTTCCGGCGGCGGTAAGACCACGGTATCAAGACTGGCTTCCCGGTTCTGAGATATTGACAAAGGTAAGATCACGGTGGGCGGCATGGATATCTCCACCATTGATCCGGAGACACTGATGTCTCTGTATGCCATCGTGTTCCAGGAGGTAACGCTGTTCAACAATACGGTGATGGAAAATATCCGCATCGGCAGACAGAACGCTACGGATGAAGAAGTGCTGGCAGCCGCAAAGCTGGCGCACTGCGATGAGTTCGCGGAGAAGCTCCCGAACGGCTGGCAGACCATGATCGGGGAAAACGGCTCGGAACTGTCCGGCGGTGAGAGACAGCGAATCTCCATAGCCAGAGTCTTCTTAAAGGATGCCCCCATTATTCTGCTGGATGAGGCGACAGCTTCCCTGGATGTGGATAATGAGACGCTGATTCAGGAATCCCTCTCCAGACTGATCCGCAATAAGATGGTCATGATCATTGCTCACCGCATGCGTACCGTGGCGGATGCAGACAAGATCGTCGTACTGAAGGACGGCGTGGTGGCAGAGCAGGGAACGCCTGCCGAACTGGAAGCGAAGAACGGTATCTATCAGCACATGAAGGCGCCCCAGATGGAAGCCGCAGGCTGGAAATTGTAATCAGATAATACTTTTTTAAGAGCGGTTCGCTTGAATACAGGCGGATCGCTCTTAGCATATTGCGCAATTCCCGCGAAAGACCTATAATACAATCCAACGGCAAATGATCCAATGGAGAGGAATACAGAGGGATACCATGAATATAGCAGCAATGAAAAAAGACGATTTTTACAGACAGATGTTCAAACTGACACTTCCGATCATCATACAGAATCTGCTCAGTGCGGCGGTGAATTCTGCGGATGTTATTATGTTGAATTATGTAGGGCAGTCCGCTATCTCCGCGGTATCCCTGGCGGCGAATTATTCCAATATTTTATTTATGGTGTATTACGGACTGGGAACGGGAGCTACGCTTCTATGCGCCCAGTATTACGGCAAGGGGAACCTGGAAGCCATCCATATGGTAGAGGGCATTACGCTGCGGTTTTCCATGGTGATATCGGGCATAGTGGCGCTGGTGGCATTTTTCATGCCGCAGTATATGATGCTTCTGTTTACTTCGGATCAGGAGCTGATCACGATCGGTGCCTCTTACCTGCGGATCATGGGCATCACCTATCTGTGCTGGGGCATCACGGAGGTCTACCTTGCCATCTTACGAAGCGTGGGTCGGGTAACAATCAGTATGGTGCTAAATATGCTGGCGTTCGTGCTGAATGTTTTTCTGAATGCCACTTTTATCTTCGGGCTGTTGGGCATGCCGAAGCTGGGGGCTACCGGTGTTGCTATCGCTACGGCGCTGTCCCGTCTGGTGGAACTGGCAGCCTGTGTCATTGTATCCTTCTTAAGTAAAAATGTAAAATTACATCCGAAGTGCCTGTTCACACGCAGCAAGGTGCTGACGAAAGATTTCATGCGCCTGTCTCTGCCTGCCCTGGGCAATGACGTGTCCTGGAGTGTGGCGTTTTCCATGTATTCCGTGATCCTGGGACATCTGGGAACGGATGCCGTGGCAGCCAATTCTCTGGTGACGGTAGTGCGGAATATCGGTACGGTGTTCTGTTTTGCTATTGCCAGTGCGGGTGGCATATTACTGGGAAATATTATGGGAAAAGGCGATCTGGAGAAGTCGAAGAGCTACGCTTCCCGGATGTTGAAGATGGTGGTGATCGCCGGAGCTATAGGCGGTGTCATCGTATTAGCAATCACGCCGTTAGTACTGCGCTTCGCCACACTGAACGATACCGCCATGCATTATCTGAAATACATGTTACTCATCAATACGTATTATATTATGGGCTCTGCCGTGAATACGGCGCTGATCGCCGGAGTCTTCCGTGCTGGCGGGGATACGAAGTTTGGACTGATCTGCGATACCATCGATATGTGGTGCTATGCGATCCCTCTGGGATTCTTCGCCGCATTTGTATTAAAGCTCCCGGTGCTGTGGGTCTATTTCCTGTTATGCACCGATGAATTCGTCAAATGGCCCTGGGTCATCAAACATTACCGCGAAGGCAAATGGGCGCAGAATATTACCAGAGAAGAAGTGTGATCTTGCAATAAAATATTTTGAAAAAGATATTGACCTAAAGTTAGCTTCGGGTATTATGATAAGGCTATCAGAATTTCATGTTTTGAAAGGAGAAGCAAAATGTATCAGAATACTTTAACTTTAAATAATGGCGTGAAGATCCTGCAGCTGGGACTGGGAACCTGGTTCATTCCGGATGATCAGGCAGCAGAGGCGGTAAAGGCAGCAGTGGCACTGGGCTATCGCCATATCGATACCGCACAGGCTTACGGCAATGAGCGTGGTGTGGGAGAAGGTGTGAGAACCTGCGGTGTGCCCAGAGAGGAACTGTTTGTCGTATCCAAGGTGGCAGCAGAGCACAAGACCTACGAGGCGGCAGCAGCAAGCATTGATGAGACTCTTGCGAAAATGGGACTGGATTATTTGGACATGATGATCATTCATTCTCCTCAGCCCTGGGTGGAAGTTAACCAGAGCGAGAATCGCTACGTGGAAGGCAACAGAGCAGCCTGGAGAGCACTGGAAGATGCTTATAAGGTCGGAAAACTGAAAGCAATCGGTATCTCCAATTTCCAGGTGGGAGACATTGAGAGCCTGTTGGAGACCGCTGAGATCAAACCGATGGTGAACCAGATCCTGTGCCACATCAGCAACACTCCTCTGGAACTGATAGAGTATTGCCAGAAGAACGGCATTGCGGTAGAGGCGTATTCCCCCATTGCCCACGGTGAGATCCTGCACCAGCCAGAGATCCAGGCGATGGCAGAAAAATACGGTGTCTCTGTACCCCAGCTGTGCATCCGTTATACCTTGCAGTTAGGCACCATCTCCCTGCCCAAGACCGGTAACCCCGAGCATATGAAGACCAATGCCGAGGTAGATTTCGAGATCAGCGCAGAGGATATGGAAGCATTGAAGAACTTCAAGCATATTGAGAGCTACGGTGCTAACAGCGGATTCCCTGTATACGGCGGAAAGCTGTAAAATATTATCTGTCGTGGCTGTTATCGTATAATTTCTGAATTTCAGGTGGAAGGTTATCGGGAAGCATGGCATGGATTCCATCCTCATTGCCATCTTCCATAGCCTTCTCATAATACCAGCACTTGAATTTCAGCATATCCAGCGTCTTTTCCAGCTGTTTCATTTCCTTTTCCACAGCAGCCTTGCGGGCTTCAAACATCGCCTTGCGGTTCGGATAAGTGGAAGGACCTTCCTCCACCCACTCGAAGAACTGGCGGATATCCTTGATCTCCAGCCCGGAGCGTTTCAGACATTCAATCATACGAATGGAGTCTAACTCCGCCTTGCTGAACCGGCGGATTCCGGACTGCTTTTCCAATTTCGGGAAAAATCCCTCTTTATCATAATATCTCAAAGTAGAAATCGGCAAATTTGTCATGGCAGATACCTGTCCGATACTGTACATAATATTTTCCTCCAAAAGTCTTCATAGTACCTAAAGTCAGCTTTAGGTATTGCTGTTTTTATTATAAGGTGACAGCAGGAAAAACACAAGAGGTCTGTTGAAAAAATATGAGCGTAAAACCGATAGAGTAGCTAAGGATCGGATTGCAAAAACTTTGGAGTAGTGATAAAATTTAGTTAGTTAAATCTAACTTCCAGTTCTGCAATGGAATCGAGGCTGAGGAGGAGAACATATATGACAATAACAATGCTGCGTGTAATGATCGCCCTGGGGATCATCGGGCATGCCATCAATCTGTACTGCGACCGGATCTTAAGCATTTTCCCCAACGGGATCATCAAATTCGATAACATCAAAGAGATCTAAAAAGACGGTGTCATGGCGAAAATCATGGAGGGTGTACCGGCGGCGGTGCCTATGCGTTCCGGGGTACTGGGAGCCTTTGCCCTGGTGCTGGAGTTCTTAAGCTATTTCGCACTTTCTGTTTATACCTTTGAGAGATCCCATGCGCTGGGAGCGGTCATGTTCGTGGCAATCGCATTTTCCTGTATCGTGGGAGCGGCGTATCATGTGAAATGCGCTTTTGCGGAATACATCTTCGTGAAACTGGGCAAAGATAACAGAGCAAAAGAGATCATGATCGATCTGTATAAAAGTGCTCCGATCCTGCGGTTGTGCGGCGTGGGACTGTTTGTCTATATCGTGGCGCTGATCGTGGGCATCGTCACCGGCATCATCGGATTCCCCCTCTGAGCACTGATCTTCACGGTGCTGCCGATTATTATCGTAATGTTTCCATTCCGAATCGTGGGCACTATACACATTGCTGCTATGGTATCCATGCTGGGCTGGATCTTTTTGGTCTGATTTGAAAAATACTATAAAGTTCTAACAAAAGGTGTCGATATCCTTATATAGGAAAATACAGACACCATGGATGGACAAATGGCTACGGATGGCTGCCTTATGTGAGGCGACCATCCGTTTTATTGTTGGAGGGAGAAATAAATATGGCAGTAACAGGAATCGGCTACGGAAGCGACTTTCGTGTATGAGACACAGAAGAGGGTAAACGCAGGAGATGTACAGAGTGCGCTGACAAGTGTGACGGAGGCAACAGAATCCCGTTTCGCGGAGAGCATCGAGGAGTCGATGAAGGAAGACGACACCATGAAGACTCCGGTGACCAGCGGTGTGCGGCTTGCCCGCCGAATCGAGGGCAAGGACAAGGTGCCCTATGTGGAAATGGCAGAGGACGGCGTCAATATTCCGCTGTCCGGTGGCGGAAGCCTGCAGGTGAACCGGGATAACATTGATGCCCTGTCCAAAGCCATCGGCATGTTCAGCCCGGAGGATGTGAAGCGGATCCTGGAGGCGCTGGAGGATCGGCTTGAAAAGCGGGAAGAGGAGCGGATCGAGGAAGAGACCCGGGAAAAATCCGATACTAATCCGGATTTTTCCGATATTCCCGAGGAGATTTTCCGTAAACTTTTTTAAACAGATCCTTGAAATAGTTGCTGTCGTTGAAGCCGTATTCCAGGGCAATATCCGTGATGGAACTGTCGGTGGTGAGAAGCGCTGTCTGGGCGTGTTTTAACCGCACGTAATTCAAGTATTCCTTGAAGCCCATACCGGTGATCAGCTTGAATTTTTTGCTGAAATAGGTGGGGCTTAAGGAAGCAACGGAGGAGACTTCCTCTAACGTCAGGGGCTTGCGGAAATTGTTGTAAATGTATTTCGTGGCAAGCAGGATGTCCGCATCCCGGGAGTTCAGCAGATCCGGTTCCTTTTCATTCATGACGGAATGCCGCATCAGCATGAGCAGAAGCTCTTCCAGGTAGCACCGCTCGAAATGCTCGGAGTAGCGGTCGAACCGGGAATTCTCGGTGAGCATCCGGGATAACAACGTGTGCAAGTACTCCTGATAGACCGCGGGAACACTGCCCATGAAGGAATGCAGAGTGGGGCGGTCGAAACTCTCAGAGGACAGATCCGACAGATGCAGATATTCTTCTTTGAAATAGATCATCACGATCTCGCAGACCTCTCCGACGGAATACAGAGAGTGGTGCAGCTCCCCCGGAGCGATGAACACCAGATCCCCGGCTTCTAACTGGTAGACCGTATCCTTCAACAGAAAACGGCAGCTTCCGGACCACAGATAGAAAATTTCATAAAAGCTGTGATAATGATCGGGCTGCAGGGGAGAAAAATCGCCTCTGCGGCCTTTTTCCACGATGATCCGGTCAATATCTTTTCTGCCCCGTTTTCCTTTTTTGGTTGTGATATCCATAGCTGATTTCCTCATTTCCA
>CAVFMG010000059.1:0-15086 GCA_963623435.1 Odoribacter splanchnicus | reverse complement strand
AAATTCACCAGATCCGCACCGCAGGCAGCAAACTCTTCCACATAACGCTCCGGCTTCTCGATCATCAGATGCACATCGAGAAACATGTCCGTGCGGGGTCTCACAGCCTTTAAAACAGGCATTCCGTAAGAGATCGACGGTACGAACAGTCCGTCCATCACATCCACATGCAGCCAGGGCACACCGGCTCCTTCCACGGCTTTGATATCCTCTCCCAGCTTCCAGAAATCCGCTGAAAGAATTGAAGGTGATAAAATATTCATGTTACTCCTCATTTCTACCCCGCAGGGTCTTATCTGTTACTTATTTCCCTATGAAAAGGAAATCGTATTCCATACGCATCTATTCTAGCAAACTTGTATTTATTACACAAGTCATAACAAAAAAACAGCAAAAGAGAACCCTTCCAGGGAGGCGGAGGGGTTCTCAGAGGGGAATGTTTATATAAAGGGGTATGCGTTAAGCGATTATACAAAGTTTCTCAGGTAACGGATGCTCTGCTTGACAGCTCTCTTGGCATCGTCCAGAGATTTCTCGAAGGCTTTGTCTTCGACTTCGATACAGGTGTATCCATCATAGCCGATATCGGTCAGGGCAGATACGTATTTGCCCCAGTCCACATCACCCAGTCCGGGGATCTTGGGGGACATATACTCCAAAGGGGTTGCCATCACACCGACATCTGCCAACTTGTCAGGGAACAGCTTGATATCCTTGTAGTGTACATGGAATATCTTATCCCTGAACTCATACAGCGGCTTGATGTAGTCGATCTGCTGCCATACGAAATGGGAAGGATCGTAGTTGATGCCAAGATACGGGCTGTCGAGGATCTCAAATACCTTTCTCCAGTTAGCAGGGGTAGTCATCAGGTTCTGTCCGCCGGGCCACTCATCCTCTGTAAAAAGCATCGGGCAGTTCTCAATAGCTACCTTTACATTCTTCTCCGCTGCGTGCTCGAGAATCGGAGGCCAGATCTCCTTAACCAGCTCGAGATTATCGCTGACATTCTTTTTCGGATCTCTGCCGATAAAGGTGGTGATCATGTTCACGCCCAACAGCGCGGACGCATCGATCAGCTTATGAAGATGCGCGATGTAATGCTCTCTCTTCTCCGCATTGGGATCCATAGTATTCGGATAATATGCGAGAGAAGAAATCTCCACGCCTTTCTTTTGACAATAAGCACGAATCTCCTCTGCGCGCTCTGTGGTCATATTGTCCGCGTCGATGTGGCTGACACCGGCATAACGTCTCGTTGCCTTCTCCTTCGGCCAGCATGCCACTTCCAGACATTCCAGTCCGTTCTCTGCTGCGAAATCTACGACCTCTTCAAATGTCATTCCATCCAGAATAGATGTGATCAGACCTAATTTCATACGTTTTTCTCCTTCCAAATATATCCGGTTACGGATTATAACAGGTCTACGTTGACCTTAACGACTACCTTGCGGTAATCCAGCGGTTTGCCGTCGATGCAGACACCGGGTCTGTGTGCATCGTTGGGGAAAAATACGGCATAATCCCCTTCCACTGCGTGGATAAAGCTCTCATTTTCCACACCATCGTAGAAATACAGATCATCGTCCTCTCTGGCTTCGATGCAGGTGCTGCCTCCCTTGTAGGGTGCCACACCGCACAGTTCCTCGCCACAGAGCCAGTACTGTACGTCGATGTACTGCTTATGCATCTCGGGATGGGTCTCCTCCACGGGCTTGGAGGTAATGTGGAACAGATTGGCGAACATATTGTCACCGTCGATTGCTACTCTGCCATCCTCGATCTTGGAAAAATCGGTCTCCTGTGCGAACCGGATCGCTGTCCGAATCGCTTCGGGGTATTTACTGATATCGTCATTGGCGTTTTTACTGGAAAAAATCATATCGTCACCTCATTTTTATCATTACTTTTTTATACGCTTCAGGCAGATGACCTGATGATCCTCGGTTGCATGGGTCGGGAACAGGAACAGATTGCCTCTGCCATCCACTGCACAGTCATGGGAACGCAGATCACTGTTGAAGGTACCGATCTCAGCTACGACATTCATGTCAGAATCGAAGATGGTGAGATATCCGCCTCTTCCTATGACATAGATATATTTGCCATCGCTGTCCACACCGGAAGGCTGTCCCATATTGCCATAGAAGTAACCGTTGCCTTCCTCATCCAGTACATGTACGGCACCCTTCTCACGGTCGCATACCCAGATGTGGTCCTTCTCGTCGATTGCCAAAGCGTGTACCACAAGGAACTTGCCGGGAGTGTGCTCGCCGATGTTGTTGTAATCGCCGACACCGCCGTAGGTAGCTACATAGTTACCATCCTTGTCAAATTTATGTACCGCACGGTTGCCGTAGCCATCTGCGAAAAAGTACTCGCCCTTGGAGTTCATGGCTGCATCGGTAGGCTGGTTGAACGGCTCACCGACTCTCTTCACCTGGCGGAATGCCTCGTACATCATCCACATGGGAGGGCATCCCATGTAAGGCTCTGTGGGGAAGAGCTGGGTCTTACGGGTTCTCTTGTAGTAGCCCAGATCCATACCGGTATCACTGGGATGATCATAATTGCCGAAATCTCTGACCAATTTGCCATCGGTGGTGATCTCACGGATCACATGATGCATGGAGTCTGCACACAGCAGGGTCTTCTGCGGAGTGTAATAAATAAAGTGAATATAATCTCCGAAGTATTCCTGACCGAATTCCTTCACAAAATTGCCTTCCGGATCCAGCATTACGATACGGCTGGGATTGGCACGCATTGCCAGGTACAGATTGTTGTCCGGATCGGTACATCCGCCTGCCACTACAGCTCCGGCAATCGCTGCCGGGAGCCCCTTGGCATAGTCTGCAATATATTCATAAGTGTAGTCACCACCGGTATAATATGTCTTCTGATGGTTGTCTCTGTCAAAACCGATTTCCTGTGTCTTCATCGTTAGTCTTTCCTTTCGTGTCATTTCCTTCTCTTATAAAAATTACTCGATTGAGATGCTCTTGCCCATGGATGCGGACAGTCTGACTGCCTCCATGACCTGCATCACTCTGCGCACCTGAGGGATGGTTACGAGGAAGTCTTCCTCACCTCTGCATGCTTTTACATAATTGTCAAAATACATACTGTGGGCTACATGTACCTCCGGCAGATCCTCGGTCAGAAGCACGCCTGGGGCAGGCGGTCCGAAGGATCTTGTCGGTCCTGCTGCCGTCATGGTCGTCTTGCCGGGTACGTTGGTCAATAACCGGCTCGTCCGGCAGATCTTGCCCTCAGGATTGAAACCGTCGGAATACATCGTACCTTTATTGCCGCCGATGAACCAGTGACGCTCAAACCATTTATCCTTATCTTCCAGGAAGTAAGTCCCCAACTCGATCTCTCCGGTGATACCATTCTCGAAGCGGAACAAGATCTTGAAGTAATCGTCTACCTCTTCGTTGATGACATTTCTCACATCGGCGAAAATGGTTACAATACGGGAGTCTACCATCCACAGCAGCTGGTCAATGAGATGTACGCCCCAGTCGTAGAGCATTCCGCCGCCGTACTTGCGGAATACATGCCAGTCATGCATATTGCCGTTGATTCCGTAGAGGGAGGACTGGATCGTATATACCTTGCCGAGAGTACCGCTGTCTAAGACTGCCTTTGCCGTGCGAAAATCCTCGTCGAATCTCCGCTGCTGATGTACGGTAAAGCGCACACCCGCTGCCTTCACAGCCCGTTCCATCTCGTCCAGTTCCTGCAAACTCATAGCTACCGGCTTCTCGCAGATGATATCCTTGCCGCTCTCTGCAGCCTTCTTCACTGCCTCCAGATGAAGATGATTGGGAATAGCGATGATCACGGTCTGCACATTTTCATCCGCCAGCAGGTCATCCATATTGTTATATGCCCGGATGCTTTCCGGTACTTCTGCCAGCTTCTCGGGTACGATCTCACAGATCGCAGTTACCTCGATGTCATCCCGTTTGGACAGTTCTCTTAAATGTACCTGTCCCATAAATCCAAATCCGATAATACCAATCTTGATCTTGTCCATATTTAGCCCCTCCTATTCTTTTACGCCGCCTAATGCGATACCTGCTACGAATGCCTTCTGGAAAAACGGGTACAATGCGAAGATCGGGATGATTCCGATCACAGCCATTGCCATTCGGATTCCCGTGCCGGGGAGTTCTTTGACTCCGCCGAACTCGGCACTGCCGCTCATGGATGCCAACGACTTGATATTATTGATAATACTGTTCATAAATACCTGTAGCGAATACAGCCTGCTGTCTGTGATGTAGTACAGACCGTTGATCCAGTCGTTCCAATAAGCGATGGCGATCATCAGACCTACGGTTGCGAGGATCGGCAGTGACAACGGTAATATAATCTTGAAGTAGATGAACCACTCTCCTGCGCCGTCCACCTTGGCTGCCTCGATCAGTGCTGGATGGATGTTGGTAGAGAAGTTGTTCTTCATCAGCATAATGTAGAAGCCGTTTAACAACAGTGTCGGGAAGATCAGTGCTGCCACCGTGTTACGGATGTTGAATACCTGCGTCCAAATGATGTAGGAAGCTACGGTACCACCGTTGAAGATCATCGTGAAAAATACGATAAAGTTCACGATCTTTCTCCGGGGATAATCCTTACGGGAGATCGGATATGCTAACAGCGGTCCGATGAACAGGGCAATCGCCGTTCCGATCAGGGTAACGAGGATAGTCAGTCCGTAAGCGGAGAATATCTTGTTGCGGTTCGTAACGAACAGATACTTGTAAGCATACACGCTGAATTTTGCAGGCCAGAAGCCGTAGCCCTTACTCAGGAGCACATCCTCTGCCGTGAAGGAAGAGGAGATCAGGAGCAGGAACGGGACTACTGCCAGCACCGTTGCGATGATCAGTACGGTTGCGATGCAGACCTGGAAAATCGTTTCACTTGTTGATTTTTTCTTTTTATTCATAACGATCTCCTCCTACAACATTGCACTGTCTTTATCGACTTTGCGCACCACCATATTGGCGATGATGACGATAATGAATCCAAGGACTGCCTGATATGCACTGGCTGCTGCCGACATGGATACGTTGTTGTTCTGCATCAGGCTTCGGTATACATAGGTATCAATAGTGTTGGTCACACGGTACAGGGATCCGGAATCCATAGGTACCTGATAGAACAATCCGAAATCGGAGTAGAAGATACGTCCTACCTGTAACAGCACCAGTGTGATGATCGTGGGCTTCAACAGAGGAAGCGTCACATAACGGATCTGGTTCCATCTGCTGCATCCGTCGATGTAAGAAGCCTCGTACAGGCTTCTGTCGATTCCGACGATGGATGACAGATAGATCATGGAACTGTATCCGATCTGTTTCCAGAGATATACGAATACAATGATGAACGGCCAGTATGCTCTGGTATTGTAGAAATCTATATAGCCGTCTGTAATAATGCTCTTGTTAATGAATCCGGACTCTGCACTTAAAAATCCGAATACGATGTAGGAAATAATAACTGCGGAGATCAGCTGCGGCAGGAGGATACAGCTCTGGCTGATCTTTTTAAGCCACTTGCTGGAGATCTCACAGAGACAGATTCCTACGAGAATACCCAGGACATTTGATAATATAATGAACACCAGGTTGTAAGCTAATGTGTTTCTCGTGATGATAAATGCGTCCTTGGTAGCGAACAGATACTTGAAATTGTCAAATCCGCACCATGCGCTTCTCCATACACCTACGGAAAAGTCGATCTTTTTAAAGGCGAAGGAGATACCTACCATCGGCAGGTAATTGTTGATAAAAATGTAAAGCAGTCCGGGTACCACCATGAAGTCCAGCATACACAGGTAACCTTTGTGGTACAGTCGAATAACGCCCCGGATCAGGAATAACAGGCTGAGTACAACGCCCGTTATGATACCAAAGGCAATGCCTGCCTTTTTTGTACCGTCCATGAAATCTTTCACCCGTACAATAAATACGATCTCACAGGCGATCTGCGCTACAGCCATCAGACAGAGGCTGATGCCGTATTGTTTCTCATTCAGAAAATGAATGGTTTCATGTAATAAGGTCAGCACTGCTGCAATTCCGGCGGCGATGACAATCACGATGAGGAATCTCACCGGTGCGATCTCTACGGATTTATTCATGACCATTTTGCCGGTGAACATCTCAAATCCGGTCAGTGTGTAGGTGCTGCTCTTATAGTTGTACTGGGAATATGGCAGGAACAAGGATGCTGCCGACAGCAGGATCAATATCCATGTCGTGATCTCTCCCAGGATTTTTTTCAATTTTTCTTTTTTCTGCTCCGTGTGCATATACCTGTCCTCCCACGGTCTCTTATTTCTCTTATGGGGGAGCTTCCGTGCGGTCACTCCCCCTGATATTTCTTTGTTGATTACATTACAGGATGCTGTTATTAGGAATCTTCGTTCTGATTACTTGCCCAGCCACTCATTTAACTGCTGCTGATAAGAGTCTACGATCTTCTGCATACCAGCTTCGTTCAGAGCGTTCTGGAACTCCTTGTACATTGCGTCATCAAAAGCTCCGCTTCGGATGTTATTGATGTACTCGTTCATTACATTGGTCACTGCTGCGATCTCGTTGGTCAGTTCAGATGTATCTGCGTTAAAGCCCAGGTAAGGAGACACAGGAGCCTTCTTCAATTCTTCCAGAGCTACGTTACGGAAATCGGAGCCGTAACCGTTGCCAGCCCAGGGAGCTGCCAGGAAGTAGTTGCCCATGAGGAAGTCCTTGTTGTGATAGCTTACGTTATCAGCGCTTACGCCGTCGGGATAGTCAGCTTCGCCGTCCTTCATGACATAGTCGGTGCCTTCTACACCCCAGTCAAGCAGGTTCATAACATCTGCATCGGTGTACATCAGGTTAGCGAACTTCATAGCTGCTTCGGGTTCCTCTGCAGTGATGGGAATACCCAGACCGAACTTATTTACATGCTGGTTGGTTACGCTGTTGGGAACAATTTCCTTGATGACTACTTCGTAACCGGTGTTGCCCAGCCAGGATGCCTCAGCACCCAGCTCTACGGTGTTGGTTACGGAGAATACCAGGTTCTGCTTCATGAGGGAAGTATTCTGCTCAGTAGTGGTAGGGTTGTCCTTGTAGACCCAGCCATTGTCCCACCATTTCTTTACACGTGCCTGTGCATTCTTGAAATCATCGGTACTGGTCAGAGAATATACGTTACCGTTGTCATCTGTGGAAAGAAAGAATGCCTGTGATCCCAGAGTATCGAAGGTAACTGCATCAGACAGATTGTCACCGCACATATAGACAACATCGTTTACAAATACTGCGCCGTTGGCACCACCGATAGGAGCGATGTCATAGTTTTCGGATACTGCCTGAAGAATCTCTTCAAATTCTGCCCATGTGGTCATGTTCTCAGCCTTCTCTACCATGTTCAGCTCTTCAAGGATATCTTTTCTCATGACAATTGCCAGGTTGGAGCTGTACAGACGGTAGGTCGGGATCTCGTAGTAGGAATCACCGATACGTCCCGCATCTAGATACTGTCCCATAGCATCCTTGATACCCTGTCCATACTCGTCGAGGAGATCATTTAACTCCATCAACTGGTTGTTTGCTACCATTGCTGACATTCCTGAAGCTGCCAGCGGCATGATCATACACAGATCCATTTTGTCATTACTGGTGATTGCCAAGTTGACCTGTGTGGTAAAATCGCCTGATTCTACCAGGTTCAGATCTACGTGAACGCCGATCTTCTCCTCAGTGATCTCATTCAGTGCCTCTTCTACATGCTCTGCATTCTCATTGCCGATACCTGCGATATCTGCCATGTAGAAGGTGATGTCTGTAATCTCACCGTCATTTGCAGCTTCTCCCGCCTCTGTGGAAACCTGCTCACTTCCTGCTACTGTGCTTTCGGCTACTTCCGCGTCTTCGGAATTGCCGCAGCCTGTCAGCATACTCATTGCCATAACCCCTGTCATCAATACAGCTAAAAGTTTTTTCTTCATACCTTATTCCTTTCTTGTGTTTTTACTTTTTCATAATCTATCAGAACTTAACAGCCTCTCCTGTTTCTGCCGATTTATAGATTGCTTCAAGAATCTCGGTGACTCTCAGTGCTTGCTCAGGTTTAACCAAAGGCTCAGTGTCATTGATGATCGCTTTCAGCCACTGTTCTGCTTCCAGATCTGCGGGCTCTACCTTTTTGCCTGCAAAGTATGCGATTTCGCCGCTTCCGGAGATCTTCTCCTCCAGTAACAGTCCGTTCTTGCCTCTGTTGTAGATAAGCTCTCTCACGGGATAGCTCATGCCGTTATGAACTTCTGCACCTGCTTTAGTGCCACAGAGGGTGGTAGCAGCCTCTCTGGAGTCAAGGATATTCAGTGCCCAGCTGGCTTCCAGATTGATCGTTGCGCCGTTCTTCATCTTGATGAAGCCCATTGCAGAGTCCTCTACCTCATAAGTCTCGGGATCCCAGGGTCCGAACAGGTTGCCTTCTACTGCCTCGGGAAGGTTACCCAGCTTGTAGAATACAGAACCCATAACACTGTCTACTTCGTAGTTGTCCATACACCAGAGTGTGATGTCCAGTGCGTGGGTACCGATATCGATCAGGGGACCGCCGCCCTGTAATGCCTTGTTGGGGAATACGCCCCAGGTGGGAACTGCTCTTCTGCGGACTGCGTGAGCCTTGCCGTAATAGATATCTCCCAGATCACCTGCTCTGCACGCCTTGTACAGGTTCTGTACATCGGGGCGGAATCTGTTCTGGTAACCTACAGTGAACTTCTTGCCGGATTTCTTCCATGCTTCCACCATCTTTCTGGCGCTCTCACTGTTGTGTGCCATAGGCTTCTCGCACATTACATGCTTGCCAGCCTCGAAAGCAGCTACAGTAATGGGGCAGTGTGCCACGTTGGGGGTCAGCACATGAACGACATCCACATCGGGATTTTTCAGCAGCTCGTTATAGTCGGTGTATACCTTTGCGTCCTCCGTGCCATATTCTTTTGCTGCCTTCTGTGCTCTCTCCTCGATGATGTCACAGAATGCCACCATTTCACACAGATCGCTCTGACCCTTTAATGCGGGCAGATGTTTCTGATTGGCGATACCACCGCAGCCGATGATTCCGATCTTCAGCTTTTTCATTTTGTTTCCTCCTTGTTCTCTCTGTTATTTATTCACTGTTATTTTTTTTCGTATTTACGAATGACACGGTCCACCATTTCGTGATGTCTTCTTACCTGTTCCACTTCATCCACCAGATACTCTTCGCCGCGGTCCTGCTGGTCTCTCTGACCTTCGAACTCGGAATCGATGTATCCGTTGTACCCGCCTTGTACGAGGTACTTGATGGGGTTCTCATAATCGATTGCCAGTTCTTCGTATTTGCCGGGATCTCCGGGGATCTCAGTCATGTTGTAGAACTTGCCGTGAATACTCGTAATATAAGGAACGATCTCCAGAATATCCTCCGGATCAGCGATGGAATCACGGATAGCGATGCTGGTAGCGATCTTG
This sequence comes from Odoribacter splanchnicus, assembly GCA_963623435.1. GTDB lineage: Bacteria > Bacillota > Clostridia > Lachnospirales > Lachnospiraceae > Acetatifactor. The sequence goes on along the minus strand of CAVFMG010000059.1, from coordinate 5,553 downwards.
CCGTTGTAGTCGAACTTAGGGTAAAGCTCTTTGACCTTGGCTGCCAGTTCTGCCGGCTCGTAATTCTTACGGTTCTCTACCAGGAAATCAATAGCTTCCGGATAAGGAGTGTGTCTCTTCTGGTAATCAATAGATACCTGAGAGGGGGAATGCTGGAAAATACCAAAGTCTGGTATCAGTCCTACGTGCTTAGTACCGGTCCGGTCTACCAGATCCATGATCTCCTCACACATACGATAGTTGATCGGAAGGTTGGTCGCCTGGGTATACATACTCAGTTTATTGCCTCTCTTGATAGGGAAAGGAATGTGGATCTCCTTACCGATCTTGACGTTATATTTCTCTGCTGTGGGAATGGCTGCTTCGATGATATCGATGGGGATCGCACACAGGCATCTGACAGTCTCGAATCCCAGTTTGGAAGCAAGCTCGATGTCATGCTTTAATCGTAATAATCCCTCTTCATGGGTCATCACATGATCCCTGAACTGCATGGGGTCAAAATAGATGTCCATTGCCACACCTTTCATATTGTAACGAGCCATCTCGTTGTTAAATTCATAGATGAACTGCTCACTGGGGAAGGGATAATCTCTAATCGTGGCTTCATCGATGATTTCGATACCGTCACATTTCAGGTTGTCATGAACCTCACGGATCATATCCTTCCAATCCATTCTCTTGAAAAACTGTTCCTGCTGATAGCTGTATAAGGATACGCCTCTTTTAATCTCTGACATTTTCTTCCCTCCTACTGCAAATCCAAATGAAACTCACAAATGACCTGTGTCTTACCTGATCCTGCGCCGCTGCCGGGAACGGGAGGATTCTTCACCCAGTCTTCCAGCATCGGCATATAGCCGTAGGTGTTCAGTACGGACTGCTGTACCCGAAGTACATGGTTGCCGGGCTCCAATCCGCCTTCCTTCGTTACATAGATCATTGCTTCGTCATCGTAGTTCCAATGCTCCAGGCAGCACTTCTTTGTCTCTTCAAAGGTTCTGGGTGCTTTGCCGTTAATCTCAATTCTCTGTGCCTCTCTGGGATATACCACCCCATCGCACTCGATATAATAGCCGTTATGCAAGGAAAGGAATACGCCTCTGTAGTCTGCGATTCTGACGCCGAACTTGAAGCCGGTGACTTTTCCGTCTTCCACTACGTTCTCAAGGCTGTCCTTTCTTACCAGAAATTGTTCAAACATGGTCTTCCTCCTGTCTGCTCTCTAAAGCGTGAATCATATTTACCACAATCTCGTGCGCCGGTACCGCAACCTCCGCACGGGCTGCCGCCCGTACCACCGCACCGCTGATGGTCTCGACCTCTGTTTTCCGATGATTTTTGATGTCCATACAGATCGAGGTAAGTCCCTGTGGATTGTTCTCTGAAGTAGCCTTCACTCTCGCTGCGATCTCTTCCTCGTCGAAGTGCAGTCCCAGTGCTTCCGCTGTCCTGACTGCCTCACGGATCAGCTGTCTGGCTACCTTCCATGCATATTCATTGCCTGCGATATAGCCCATCGGTACCTGGAATACTGCAGTCAATGCACTGAGCGATACGTTGGTAAAAAGTTTGTCCCAGATGAGGTACTGGATGTTCTCATGAATCTTCGTCCGGAATCCGCATGCATCAAAGGTCTGTGCGATTCTGTCGAGAATGTGATCTTCATCCGCCTGCAGCATACCGATATTCGTCCGTCCCATGCCTCCGTGCCGGATGCTTCCGTCCTCCAGCACTGCTCCGTTATCCTCTGTCGTTCCGATGATAATGTGGGCGGTGTCTGTGAACTCTCCGAGGAGTTCCTCATGTCCTGCACCGTTCTGCAATGTCAGCAGGTAGGTGTCCGGTCCGATCAGCTGACTGTTGCTCTGCAGAGCTGCCTTGGAATATAAGGCTTTTACGAAGAGAATAACAAGATCTGCTGGTGTCTCCTTTGTCGTATCCAGTGTAACCCGCGGATGACAGATCCGCTCGGTTCCGTTCTCCTGTAACCGTATGCCGTTTTCGTTAATCTTTTTTACCACTTCCGGATTGGTATCTATCATAAGGACTTCATTGTGCTCTGAGAGGTGTCCTCCGTAGATAGATCCCATGGCTCCGGCGCCGATGACTGCTATCTTCATATTGTACTCCTTTATACTGTGCCGACTACTCTGTGAACTCGCTCAGTCCTTCGATGGCATATACACGTACCGGGCAGGAATCCAGTCCCTTGATCGGTAACGGTGAGTAGGAGATGAAGAAAGTATCTGTGGTCAGTTCTTCCAGGTTCTTCAAAACCTCCAGGAATACTACGTTCTCTGCCATCAGGATATCGTGGAATGCTTTGACATCAGTATTGTTGCTCTCGATGGATACACCATCGCCGAAGCCTACGCATTTTACTTTCTTCGCTTTGCACCACTCTGCGGTCTCAGCACTGATGAACAATCTCTTGTCTTCCTCGGTGTTGGATGCCGGAGTGAAAGGAGCGAGCTTTCTCGGGGAATCCAGGATGAGGACATCTCCTTCCTTAATTCTGTCTCCGCAGGCTCTGTCCAGAGCTACTCCGTCGATTTTTGCATTGGGCTCGAGGAAATCGATATTTACATAGATGGCTCTTCCCATGAAGGTCGTCAGCGGAAGTCCCGCTACATCTACCCAGTCATCATTGTGATGATAAGGACACTCTACATGAGTTCCGAGGTGGCTGGTCAGATCCATGATGGTATGATAATCGGGGATCGGTCCGCAGGTGTTGAAGCGGAACAGATGACATCTTCTGGTCTCTGTTGCGGGATCCAGTCCCTTCGTCAGATCTACGATTCTTAAGTTGCCTAATTTTTCTACTGCCATTTGAATTAACCTCCCGTTCTTGATTTGTTATACTCATTTTATCTATTTCAGGGGTGTCATTCTTCTCGTTTTTTTTCATGTGAAGTATAGATTTTTGACATTTTGGGGTTCGATTTCGATAAAAAAGGTCAAAAAATAAGATATCAAGATAATTTTTATGATAAATGTGCATAAAAAGAGCAGCCTGTATGTCAACAGTCTGCTCTTTGCGGTATTATTATATAGAATATTGTCATCAGACCAGTCGTTTCGTGATCTGTAGCAGCTGGATCTCGTTCTGATCCAGTGTCACTTCAAAATTGATCTTGCCGTCTGTCACCTCTACATCCGAGATGGTCAGCTGTGGTACACAGACACCCTTCAGATACTCAAAATCTTCCTTGACCAGATCCTCCGGCTTACCCATCTGAGTCCAGGTCGTAAGGACACTTCCATGTTCATTGTTCACAGAATATGCCCGGATCCGGTAACGGCACTTCGGATCTGCGGGAAGAATGAAGTAGAGCTTCAATCTCTTGGTGTTCAACGCTATATCCTGAATGGCATCAATCTGAAGTTTGCCCTCTTCTACCATATAATAATTGTGACTTAAGTGGGTATAATTGTGACAGACAATATTGTAGCTGCCATGTCCATCCTCTGTGACTGCCACATTCTCACTCTTGCGAAGGAGATTTTTCCCCAGCGAATTCATAAAATCAAAGGCATACCATGCAGGCTTCCGGATACCATGGATCGTCATCAGTCCCGATGCTCCATTCAGGCACTTACTCATACCGCTGTGGAACTGAAACAGATCCGTTCCTCCCCAGTAGGCATTCATATCACCGTTGTCTATATTGTCGATCAGATTTTGCATTATATAAGAACCTTTCAGGCAGCTATCGTGAATAATATTATTGCATACGATGGACAGATTCCATTCCGTCACGTACAGTTCACTCTCTGCCAAGGCACTCTCTTTCAGTAATTCTCTCGTCTTACGAACCATCCGGTAGATGAATGAGGATGCGATAAATCTTCCAGAGATGATCTTCTCATCATCTTCCACCGTCTGTCCCTTGATATAATAAGGATAGACACTGACTGAGAAATAATCCGGTTTCTCATGATGTTCCCATTCTGCCAGCAGCATCCGTAATATCCGTTCCTCGATATTTAAAGGGAATCCACATCCTCCCAGATGAATGTTAGGGCATACTTCCCGCAGTGTCCTGGATACTACATCATATTTCTCCAGATATTTCCGGATCATGTCTTCTTTTTCTTCCAGTGTCAGATCATCGCAGAAAGATTTCCCGTTGTCAATTTCTTCACTCCAATACTCAAAGCACCAGCTATCGATTTCCTCCTGTCCATACCGATTTGCAAGATGCACAATGAATTCATGAAGAAATCTTTTCATATTCTCCAGGCAGTCAAAATAGTCATACTGTTCACTGCAATAGATTCGTTCCAAATTTGCTCCGACGATCTTTCTTCCCTTTTTCCCCAATTCAATATGAGGGCGAATATGATTCGTTACAAGAAAATCCAATACCCCGTCAATGGCATTAAAGTTAAATGTCTCATTTGCCTCGTCCAACAACCCCAATTCTTTATCATAAAGTCCCCACAGCCGCACGAAGCGGAAATGCAGACCGTTGCGCAGATAGAGGACATGGTTCTGTACGTTGTATTTTGTCATCTGGGCAAAAGTTCCGATATTAATGGTGTTGTTCCAATTGCGTTTAAGCGGTGTCTTACGCACCTCGCTGATATAAACAACTTCTTCTGTAAGAAGGCTATCCCGGTTGAAGCTGTCATACATTTCGACCTTCTGTGTCGGAGCTTTCTCCTGCCTTACGTATTCCTGCTGTTCCTGATTCGCCTTGCGATATTCCGACGGAGTCTTCTCGTATTCCTCGCGGAACATCTTATTAAATGCTGTGATATTGGAAAATCCGGCATTCATGGCAATCTGCGTGATCGGTTTATCCGTCCGCAGGATCTCCTCGGTAGCGTATTTCAGCCGGATCTGGTTCAGATAATCGAGGAAATTCGTGCCGAACTCCTTGCGGAAATACCGGGAGAGGTAAGTCGGCGACAGGTAGAATTTATCTGCCAGATCATTCAGGCTGATCTGTTTATTGAAGTTCTGTCTGAGATATTTTTCGATATTTTCCGTCCTCTGCTGCTTCTGCTGACGCAGGGACTCCTCGCTTAAGTCACCCTGTGCGAAATCTTTTACCAACTGATACAACACAAGGAAATAATAGCTCTCCGCGAGGAAAGACTCCTCCTCTCTGGACTGGTAGGAATATTTGAGATAATTATCGATTGCGGTATGCAATCTGTCATATTTTGCCTGGTCATAGTCCTCCGCCAGTTTTGAGTTGCACGCAAAAAAGAGCATATCCTTGTGCAGGCGCTCCTGTAAATAGGGAAGCTCTATGGATATACTTGCAATCAGGAAATTCTTCGTGGAAAAAATCGAATGCTGCTGGAAGCTGTTGATGACGATGACATCATCCTTTTGCAGGTCGTATTTCTTCCCTTCCACTTCCACGGTGGCGGATCCATCCTGCAGATAGAGTAGCTCTATTTCCTGATGATTGTGCGAAAATTCCGGTTTTGCCAAAAAGACCAAATGTGCCATACTTTTCACCCATTCTTATTCTATGATTTAATTAAATTGAGTCTGTCCTCCCATTCCTGTTCCTCGGGGGTCATGTAGCG
>CAVFMG010000058.1:0-15379 GCA_963623435.1 Odoribacter splanchnicus | reverse complement strand
GCCGTAGCCTCTGGCGCCTACCCGGAGCATTACAAAGTCCACTCCGGCTTTTTTCAGCTTCAGAAAATCCACATAGTCCTGATACTTGGAAATATCCACTCCCACATAGGAAGTCAGTTTCCCGTCCTGATAGTACTTCATCAGATCTGACTGGCATACCAGCTTGGTAAAATCATACTCGTGTTTCGGAAGATACGGGCTGATCAGTACCCATTCTTCTTTGCCGTCCCGGTTGGTCACCAAGGTGTGTTTCCCGTCCGTGGAAGGATCCGTTTCCGCTGTCTCTTTTTTGCCGTCCTGTGCTGAAGGGTCTGCCGAAGGCATCGGCATCGCCGTCGGTTCCGGAAACTTGTCCCAGAAGTCCAGATCCGAAGGAGATAATGTGCTTCCGGTGATCAGTTCCTGCGTATCCGGATATTTTGTCTGCGAGTCTTTCCCTGTCTGTGATACATTCTCCGTCTGTGCAGAACCGGTATTTGGTTGGTGGGATGCGGGTCTCCTGTTCATGATCAGTACCACTGCCAGGATCACCGCCACGAAAATTGTGACTGCCACAATGGCACTGATCACCGTAGGTGTCAGTCCGCCTCCGTGATCTTCATAATCGTCCGGAAGACGCATAGCTTTTCTCCTTTATGCCTTCTTTTATGCCTTTACAATACATTTCTTCGGGCACTTCTCCATGCAGGCACCGCAGCCCACACATTTCTCCGGATCAATGATTGCATGGAAATTCTCTACCTTCACCGCATCGTGCTGGCAGTTCTTCACGCAGATGCCGCAGCCCACGCAGCCTGTAGTGCAGGCTTTCATGGTCACGGGACCTTTGTCCGTGGAGCTGCATGCGACCTGTACCGTATTGGAGTACGGGCGTAGGCTGATCAGATGTTTGGGGCATACCTCCACACATTTGCCGCAGGCTTTACATTTTTCCTTATCTACCACTGCCACACCATTCTCTACGTGAATGGCATCGAAAGGACATACCTGTGCGCAGGTTCCGAAGCCCAGGCAACCACTGTTGCAGGATTTCGGTCCGCCACCTGGAACAAAGCTCATCATACGGCAGTCTTTGATACCGTAATAGTCATAATCCGTCTTCGTCCGGTCACAATCTCCCTGGCAGTGAACATATGCCACCTTGCGTTCGGTGCTTTCAGCTTCCACTCCCATAATGGCAGCGATTTTTTTGCCGACTTCCTCTCCGCCTACGGGGCAGGTGTTTACCGCAGCTTCTCCTTTGGCTATGGCAGCTGCCAGACCAGAACATCCGGCGAATCCACAGCCACCGCAGTTATTCCCGGGAAGGGCGGCAAGTACTGCCTCTTCCTTCTCATCTACTTCTACTTTGAATTTAATACCGGCGACGCCAAGGAACAGTCCCACAAAGATGCCGACGATTCCGACACATGCCGCAGCAATCAGAATTCCTGTTATACTCATCTTTAAGTTACTCCCTTCCTAAATCAGACCGGAGAATCCGCAGAAAGCGATAGCCATCAGTCCTGCGGTCAGCAGCACCATAGGCATTCCCTTGAAGGATTCCGGAACTTCAATGTATTCCATTTTCTCACGCAGTCCCGCCAGGATCACGATGGCAATGGTAAAGCCAAGTGCTGTGGCGAAACCGTTCACGATACCTGTTAAGATACCGTATTCCTTCTGTACATTGGTAATGGCAACACCTAAGACCGCACAGTTGGTGGTGATCAGTGGAAGGTATACGCCAAGTGCCTGATACAGAGAAGGCATTGCCTTTTTTAAGAACATTTCCACGAACTGTACCAGTGCCGCAATGACAAGAATGAATACAATGGTCTCTAAGTACTCAATGTGTAACGGCTGTAAGATAAATTTGTAGATCACACCCGCTACCGCACCGGCAAGAGTAATGACGAAAATAACCGCCGTTCCCATGCCTGCCGCTGTCTTGATCTTACGGGATACACCCAGGAACGGGCACAGTCCCATGAACTGGCTTAATACGATATTGCTGACGATGGAGGAACTGATCAGTAACAGAAGCATATCTTTTACACTATCCATTTATTTGTCCTCCTTGTCCAAGTCTATAGTCTCAAGATCATCAGTTGCAGCCTTAGGATTTGCTGCCGCCCTTGCCGCGTCCTTCACGACATCTTCTGAGGTTCCGGTATTGTCATAGAACCGCTCTGAGCAGCCGCTCTCACCGCAGTGCAGACAGTCATGTCCGCAGCCGGACTGGATCTTCTCGTAATCCTTGCCTGCCAGTTTTCTCTTATTCTTCACATAGTTCTGCAGTGCCGTCAGTGCAGCCAGTACGAAGAACGCACCGGGTGCCAGCCCGAAAATATTGATCGTCACATAGGAATCCGGCATGATCCGGAAGCCGAAGATGGAACCGGCTGCCAGGATCTCTCGCACTGCTCCGATACAGGTCAGCGCCAGGGAGAAGCCCAGTCCCATGCCCAGTCCATCAAATAATGACGGGATGGGAGGATTGGAATATGCATAGCTCTCCGCTCTTCCTAAGATGATACAGTTTACTACGATCAGAGGAATGTACACGCCCAGTGCATCGTTCAGTGACGGCAGATACGCCTGTAATAACAGCTGTACTGCAGTTACAAAAGATGCAATGATCACGATAAATGCAGGAATTCTCACCCTGCTGGGGATCACCTTCCTTAGCAGGGAAATGATCAGGTTACTCATGGTAAGTACCACAGCTGTGGTCAGACCCATGCCCAGACCGTTCATTGCTGAGGTGGTCACCGCCAGTGTGGGACACATTCCCAACATCAGTACAAAGGTAGGATTTTCTTTGATAATACCGTTATAAAGTCTCTCACCCGCTTTATTCATTGCCAGCACCTCCCTGTACATAATCGTTAAATGCCAGAAGGCTTCCGTTGACAGCGTTGGTCACTGCCTTTGTGGTGATGGTCGCACCGCTGATGGCATCGATCTCACTGTCGGAGGTGGATCCGGTCTTCGTGTAGGCAAAACTCTTTACGTTCTTATTATGGAACTGAGGTACCAGCACATCTCCTGCTTTCATGCCAAGACCCGGAGTCTCGGAGATACTTAAGATTGAAATATCATTGACCGCACCATCCAGGCGGATTCCCACATACAGAACGATATTTCCGCCATAGCCCTCGGAGGAAGTGGTCTGGATCACATAACCTAACTGTGTCCCGGAAGCATCCTGTGCCTCGTAGACGGTTCCGATGGTAATTCCGGTATCGGAAAGCTTCTGTGACGTATCCACAGAGGGCGTATAGGCATCCAGCTCTTCAAAATGTTCTGCGTCCGCAAAAACTGCCTGACAGGCTTCCTGCACTGCCTTCTCCTCCTGCAGACGAATCGGCTCCTTGGTCAGTTCATAGACGAAACCAAGCAGAAGACCCGCAATCAGAGTGATGGCAAGCAGAATGCCCGCTTCTTTTAACATTGCCTGAATATCTTTATTATTTTTCACGTTTCGCACCTGCCTTTCTGCCAAAAGCCACCGGCATGGTGAATTTCTCGATCAGAGGCACCAGAAGGTTGCCTAAAATGATGGCATAGGACACACCTTCCGCTCCCGGTCCGAAGATGCGGAAAATTCCGGTGAGGAGTCCTAACACAACGCCATACACATACTGTCCTTTGATGGTGATGGGTCTGGTGACATAATCCGTCGCCATGAAAAAGGCACCCAGGATCAGTCCGCCGCCGGCTAACTGTGCAGCCAGATATGCGGGATCAAAGCCGTGTCCGCCGAAGATTCCGGCAAACAGGATCACCGTTACGATATATGTACCGGGGATCCGCAGGTCGATCACACCGATCAGGATCAGGAAGCAGGCACCGATGAGTAGTGCGATCATAGAAGTCTCTCCGATGGTACCGGCTGTCTTACCTACGATCATGTTCATGACATTGACGCTCTCTCCTGCCTTCAGTGCTGCCAGCGGAGTAGCTCCGGTATAGGCATCACAGGTAAAATTCGTCATCTGGGACGGGAAAGAGATCAACAGAAAACATCTCGCAGCCAGTGCCGGGTTCATAAAATTCTGACCCAGACCGCCGAACAGCATTTTTACCACAAGGATAGCAAATACTCCGCCCAGTGCCGCCATCCACAAAGGGATGCTCACCGGTAGATTCAGTGCTAACAGCAATCCCGTTACCACCGCCGACATATCTGAGATTGTTATTTTTTTCTTCCAGAGCCAGCCGAATAACAATTCCGTCAACACCGTACTTGCAATCGTCACAGCCATGACTGCCAGTGCTCTGGGTCCGAAGTTATAGATTCCGAAACCGGCAGCCGGCAGCAGCGCAATCACTACGGCTGTCATAATACTGCTGGTCGTTACTTTTGACCGGATATGAGGATTTGAAGATACTTTTAAAAGTCCGCTCACTGTTCTTCCCTCCTACTTCTTTTTCTTCTTGGCAAGCTGAATCTTACGCATGGACTTGATCTCCTGCGTCAGAAGGCGCTTTGCCGGGCATACAAAACTACAGCAGCCGCATTCACAGCATTCCATGCCGTTGTGTTCCACGAAAGCCTCTTCATCAAAATGCTCCGCATAAGTAGCTAAGAGGCTGGGCACGATACGACCGGGACACGCTTCCACACAACGTCCGCAGTTGATGCAAGGACTAGGCTCCATCGCAGATACATCGTCCTGGGTCAGTGCCAGCAGTGCGGTAGAAGTCTTCGTCGTAGGCACATCCAGCTGGAACATGCCGAATCCCATCATGGGGCCACCGCATATGATCTTCTCCGGCTCCTGTTTGAAACCGCCCGCCACGTCTAACAGTTCCTGATAACTCATACCGATGGGCACACGGAAATTCCGGGGATTCGCCACGGCATCACCGGTAATGGTAATGATACGCTCCATCAGAGGTCTGCCTTCCGTCACAGCCCTGTAGATAGCCACTACAGTATCTACATTGTCTACGATACATCCCACATCTGCGGGCAGCATGGAGGAATTGATCTTCCGTCCCGTCGTAGCGTAGATCAGCTGACGCTCTGCACCCTGGGGGTACTTGGTCTTCAGTGCCTTCACCGTGATCTGAGGATCGTTCTTGGTCATCTGTTTTAAAAGAGAGATACAATCCGGCTTGTTATCTTCCACCGCCAGAATGCCGTGGGCATTATCGAACAGCTTCAGCATGATCTTCAGACCACCGATCAGCTTGTCCGGTTCTTCCATCATTCTGCGATAATCGGAAGTCAGATAGGGCTCACATTCCGCGCAGTTGGCAATTACATATTCAATTTTGTCAGGATCCTTGGGAGAAAGCTTTACATGTGTGGGGAATCCGGCACCACCCATACCTACGATTCCGGCGTCTTTCACAATATCAATGATTTCTTCCTTCTGCAGCTTGTCCACCGGTGCATACGGATGGAATTCTTCACTCTCATACAGACCGTCATTATCAATAACGATGCTCTGTATCAGGTCACCCGTTACTACCCGTCTCGTCTCAATCGCTTTTACGGTACCGGACACAGATGCATAGATGGGTGCCGACACGAATCCACCGCTCTCCGCGATTTTCTGACCCGCCAGCACTCTGGCTCCCTTTGCCACGATGGGCTTCGCAGGAGCTCCGATATGCTGAGACAACGGATAGACCATTTCTCCTTTGGGCAGGACATCCTGGATCGGTTTGTCCTTGGACAGATCTTTTCCATCATAGGGATGTATTCCGCCTACAAATGTCAACTTTGCCATTTCCTAACATCCTTTCTAAATCGTTCTTGTATTGCAAATCACATTATGATAATTGTACTATTTTTATCAATTTTTATCAACTTTTATCAACAAAATGCTACTGCAAATTCTAAAATTATGGTAAAATAAATTCACCCGGAGAAAGTCTGTGTGACTGCTTGCAGGCAACACAAACTTTTATTAATTGCCGCCCGCGCGGCAGAAAGAGGTCATACATGAAAAAATCAGAAGAGACTCTGGAGGATTTCGCGATCTCCTATCCCTTGGATAAGCTGGCGCCTCTGGAACAGATACTTTTTCTCGATATTGAGACTACAGGATTCACTTCCCGTACTTCTTATTTATATATGATAGGCTGTGCCTACTATCAGGCAGGCAAATGGCATACGATTCAGTGGATGGCGGAGGATTATTCCCAAGAGGGCGATATTCTCACTGCGTTCTTTGATTTTTCCAGGGATTATCGTTATCTGGTACATTTTAACGGCAATAACTTCGATCTGCCCTTTATTACGCAGAAATGTGCGCAGTTAAAGCTCCCCTTCTCCTTTGACGGATTCCGGGGAATCGATATCTACCGCAGGATCTCCCCTTATAAGTTCTTCTTAAAGCTTCCGAACTGCAAACAGAAGACCTTAGAACAGTACTTAGGGATTGCCCGCACCGATGTCTTTTCCGGCGGTGAGCTGATCGGACTGTATCACGATTATGTAAAAAATCCTTCCGAATTCACGGAAAAGGCTTTATTTTTACATAACGCCGATGATTTAAAGGGGATGTTGGAGGTACTTCCGATCCTTGCCTACTATGATCTGTTTAACGAAAACAGTATAAAAGCCAAAAAAGTACAGGCAAATTACTACAAAGACATCAACGACTCCAAACGGAAAGAACTTCTGATTACGTTGCAGATTCCCACACCTCTGCCTAAACCGGTAACTGCATCCGCAGGGAACTGCTACTTCCGCGGAGAGGGAGAAGTTGCTACTTTAAAAGTACCGATCTATGAGGAAGAATTAAAATATTTCTATTCCAACTACAAGGATTATTATTATCTCCCCACGGAGGATGTGGCACTGCATAAATCCGTTGCCGGTTTCGTAGAGAAGGAACACAGACTCCAGGCTTCCGCAGCAAACTGTTATACCCGGAAGTTCTCCTGCTATCTACCGCAATGGGAGGTTCTCTTCACTCCTTTCTTCAAGAGAGATTACAAGAGTAAGGAATTATTCTTTGAATTGACGGATGAAATGAAGAAAAACAGAGAAGGATTCACAAAGTATGCCAATCATGTATTATCCATGATAGCATCTACTTATTAATTGAAAGGAATTAAGGCATCACCCATCAGATGTCCCATAACGCAGAAAAAGAGGAAAGCAAAACTGCTTTCCTCTTTCTTATTTTTTGTTTGCATATTCTCTGTACTCACTACATCGATTTCACATAGTAGAAAGAACTCTTTCTGTCAAAACCAATCTCGCGATAATTCATAATCTGTTCTGTACTTCCGATAAACAGCATACCGCCCTTTGCCAGAGACTGGTAACACTTTCGGAATACCTGATCCTTTGCTTCTTCTGTAAAATAAATCAATACATTTCTGCACACGATCAGATTACAGTCGATAGGATACGTATCCATCAGCAGGTTATGCTGATGGAAATCCACCCTTGCCTTGATCTCATCTGCGATCTTGTAAGAGGGACCGACCTTCGTGAAGTATTTCTTCTTCAGATCTTCCGGAACACCCTCTATGCTCTTCTCTCCGTACAAGCCGGCCTTTGCTTTCGCAATGACCTGTTTGTCCAGATCCGTTGCATAAATGCGTATCTGCTGTAACGGAATGTGCCGTGACAGAGCCATTACCAGTGAATAAGGCTCATCTCCGGTAGAGCAGGCAGCACTCCAAACCTTAAGGCTCTTGCCGAAACGCTGGATCAGTTCCGGGATCACGGTCTCTTCCAGATATTTCCACTGTTCCGGATTGCGGTAGAATTCCGAGACATTGATCGTAATATAACCTACGAATTCCTCAAAAAGTACTTTGTCTGCCTTCAGTGCCTGTACATACTTGTCATAACCTACGATCTTATGCTTGGCAATCAGAGTATCGATACGCCGCTTCATCTGCTTCTCTTTGTAAGCGTTCAGATCGATCGTAGTCAGAGAGTAAATCTCTTTTTTAAAGTACTCATAATCGTATACCACGAATATCTACCACCTAACGGTTGATTATTCCTCAGAGTTTTCAGCCTCTGCTGCGATCACAGCGTCAATATCAACAGATACTACGTCTGCATCGGACTCTTCCTTTGCCTCTGCGGGTTCGGGAGCAGTCAGTGCCTTAACGCTCAGGGAAATCTTATGATCTGCTTCGTTGAAATCTACAACCTTAGCAGTTACTTCATCACCAACATTCAGTACATCAGAGGGCTTCTCGATATGCTCCTTAGCGATCTGAGATACATGAAGCAGTGCGTCCACACCGGGCTCCAACTCTACGAATGCACCGAAGTCAGTCATTCTTGCAACCTTACCGGTTACTACATTGCCGACTGCGTACTTCTCTGCTGCATTCTTCCAGGGGTTAGCATCGTCGAATTTCAGAGACAGTGCGATCTTGTTGCCGTTGATCTCCTTGATCAGGACTTTCAGCTTGTCGCCAACCTTGAATACCTTCTTGGGATGCTCAACTCTGCCCCAGGACATCTCGGAGATGTGAAGCAGTCCGTCTGCACCGCCCAGATCGATGAATGCGCCGAAATCGGTTACGTTCTTAACAACACCTTCTACGATATCACCCTCTTTGATTCTCTCGAAGAGTTCCTTCTGCAGTTCAGCCTTCTTAGCTACGATGAGCTGCTTGCGGTCGCCGATGTATCTTCTTCTCTTGGGATTGTACTCGCTGATAACGAATTCGATCTCCTGTCCTGCGTACTTGGTCAGATCCTTCTCATAGGTATCGGAAACCAGGCTTGCGGGGATGAAGATTCTTACTTCGTCCACGATCACGCTTAAGCCGCCGTCCAGTACCTGGGAAACGGTTGCCTTCAGGACCTCGTGATTGTTATATGCTTCTTCGATTCTCTTGTTGCCTCTGTCAGCAGCAAGACGCTTGTAGGTAAGGAGAACCTGTCCCTCACCGTCATTTACTTTCAGGACCTTGACTTCCATGGTGTCACCGATTTTGGCAACTGTGGTAAGATCCACGCTGGAGTCGTTGGTGTATTCGTTCTTGGTAAGAATACCGTCAGACTTGTATCCGATGTTCAGAATGATCTCTTCCGGCTTCACATCGATGACTGTACCTTCGACTACCTCTCCTGCATGTATTGTCTTTAATGATTCTTCCAGCATTTGTTCAAAAGTTAATTCTGACATAATTTTGAACCTCCTCAATTATTTTGTTTGGGGTGGAAGCCCCCGCGGTAATACCCACTAGTCGAACAGCTTTAGGTAGATCTAAATGCAAGTCATCCAGTGTCTGTATAAAATAGGTGTGCCCACATTCCCTTTGGCAGATTTCGTAGAGTTTTCTGCTGTTGGAACTGTGCTTCCCTCCTATCACAATCATAACGTCAGCTTCCGCTGCAATGGCCTTTGCCGATCGCTGTCGCTCTTCTGTAGCATTACAGATAGTGTTCACAACACTATCATTGTAACCTTTTTTTTCAAAAATTTCAACTATATATTGAAATTTATTGTAGTTATATGTCGTCTGAGACACAATACAGAGCTTTTCGCCTTCTTTTTTTACAAAATTTTCGGCCTGTTCGGGAATTTCCAGAACGGTTACAGGACCCTGACACCACCCGACGATCCCCTCTACTTCCGGGTGTTTCGGGTCTCCCACGACGATCACGTGGAACCCTTCGGCACTCTTCTGTTCCACGATACGATGAATCTTCTTCACAAAAGGACAGGTGGCATCGATGCACTCCAGACCGTTTGCTTCCATAATATCATAGATCTCTTTTGCCACCCCGTGGGCACGGATGATCACGGTGGGAATGGTCTCTCCGGCTTTCAGCTGTTTCAGTTCTTCTTTGTTTTCGAGAACGCTTACCCCCTTCTCCGCCAGTTCCCGGACCACTTCCTCGTTATGCACAATGGGACCATAGGTATAGATAGTCTTCCCGTTTTTCAGCTGTTCATACACGGTATCCACAGCGCGCTTTACACCGAAGCAAAAGCCCGCGCAGTCTGCCAGTCTTACTTCCATATGTTTTCTCCCGTTTAGCCGATCAGTTCCACGATCCGGTCAATGACCTGCTCGATGGTCATATCGGAGGTATCTACCAGTACCGCATCCTCGGCCTGTTTTAACGGAGAAGTCTCTCTGTGCATGTCTCTGTAATCCCTGTCCTCGATATCCTGACGGATTTTCTCCAGATCACAGGTCTCGCCCTTGGCAGTCAGCTCGTCGTATCTTCTCTTCGCTCTGACCGTGCTGCTGGCGGTCAAATAGATCTTCACCTGTGCGTTCGGAAGAACCACGGTACCGATGTCACGGCCGTCCATGATCACATCGCTTTTTGCTGCCAATGCCTGTTGAAGTTCTACCAGCTTGGTACGTACTGCGGGCTGCGCACTGGTATTGGATGCCATGTTGCCTACTTCCTCGGTGCGCAGATACTCATTGACGTTCTCTTCGTTTAATAATACGACCTGTTCCCCATCCACATACTGAATGGTGATATCCACTTCCTTACATTTATCGGTGATGGCCGCAGCATCTGTGGGATCCACGCCCTCTCTTAACATAAACAGTGCCATGGCACGATACATTGCCCCGGTGTCCACATAGATAAATCCTTTTTTCTTTGCCACCGCTCTGGCAATGGTACTTTTTCCGGCACCTGCGGGGCCATCGATCGCTACATTAAAACTCATAGTCTTGTCCTCTTTTCTTTATTTCTATTAATAATTACCACGAAATTCTGGTTTTTGCAACTAGTCTGAATTTCATTCATAAAACAGTTTTTTCCATCCGCTTCCTGTGATCCTGTGGTCACTGGATGCTTTCTCCCGCCAGATGTCCGGTAGACCAGGCAATCTGTAAGTTAAACCCTCCGGTCATGGCATCCAGGTTCAGTACTTCTCCTGCAAAATACAGATGTTTTACGCATTTGGATTCCATGGTGGAAGGATTGATATCTTTTACCGAGATTCCGCCCTGGGTGATAATCGCTTCCGCAAAAGATCTCGTTCCCGTCACCGTCATGGGCAGTGCCTTGATCAGCGTGCCAAATGCTTTTCTCTCTTCCCTGCTGATCTCGTTGACCTTTTTCTCCGGCGAGATTCCGGACAGTTCTATCATAACAGGAATTAACTTCGCCGGGAACAGGTGATCCAGTGCATTTTTAAACTGTTTGTTCTTCGCTTCCTCAAAATCCCGAAGAATACGTTTATCTAACTGTTCCGCCGTCAGTGCCGGTTTCAAATCTAAGAAAAGCTTTACCTCTTCGTCACCTTTCCGTTTTGCAATATTTTTAGAATAAAAGCTGCTGGCGGAGAGAATCAACGGTCCGCTGACGCCGAAATGGGTAAACAGCATCTCTCCGAAGCCCTCATACCAGATTTTTTTCCCACACTGCATCCGGATCTCCACATTTTTTAAGGAAAGTCCCATTAGTTCCCTGCACCAGGGCTCCCGGATAGTAAGCGGCACCAGTGCCGGTTTTCGTTCCGTCACCTTATGCCCCGTCTCCTCTGCAAAACGATAGCCGTCTCCGGTGGATCCGGTGCTGGCATAGGAACATCCTCCGGTACAGATGATACAGTCATCCGCCGTCAGTTTTTTATGATCTGCACATTCCACTCCGTAAAAGAAAGTATTCCCGTCGTTTTCCTTCGTCAGAATCTTTTTCACTTCCGTATGCAGATGAACGTCCACATGATACTTACGAAGTTCTCTCTGCAGGGCAGCGATCACATCCGACGAATGATCCGATACCGGAAATACCCGGTCGCCCCGTTCTGTCTTCAGCGGGCAGCCCGCTTGCTCGATCAGATCACATACCTGTGTATTGTCAAAGCTGTAAAAAGCGCTGTAGAGGAATTTGGCATTGGTGCAGACATTTTGGAATAATACATCCATATCTGCCGCATTAGTCACATTACATCTGCCTTTTCCTGTGATGAACAGCTTTTTTCCCAGCTTTTCGTTCTTTTCCAAAAGGGTTACTTTATGTCCACATTTTGCCGCCGCTATCGCAGCCATCATCCCGGCGGCACCTCCGCCGATCACGATTACATTACTCATTGTTGTCCTCTTTGCCGCTGCTTCCTTACGTCACTGTTCCTTGCGACGCAGTGAATAGTCTAACATCGGCTCATCATCTATAAAATCGATCTCATCATTTAAATATACCTGGTAGTTGTTCCAGGTCTCTTCCAGTGTCTCCAGATTCTTGCGCACCTGCTCCGGACATTTCAGGCACAGTGCCACCACCAAAGCATTGATCACACTTAAGGGTGCCACCAGGGAATCCACCACTGACACCATGTCGCTTCTCGCCAGCAGATTGCAGGAGGAGTACAGATTCATGGGGGAATGGATACTGTCCGTGATGGCGATCACCTTGGCATTCCGGTCATTGGCGAACTCCATCGCCTTCAGCGTCCGCATGGAATATCTCGGGAAACTGATACCGATGAAGCAGTCCTTCGGTCCGATGTGGATCATCTGTTCAAAGGTCTCGCTGACACTGGTGGTGTTCAGCAAAAACACCTTGCCACGAATCATATTCAGGTAAAAATGTAAAAACGCTGCCAAAGGCTCATTGCTGCGAAGTCCCATGATATAGATGGTCTCTGCCTCCAGAATCGTAGTTACCGCAGATTCAAATGCCGCAGGATCCAGGTTGTCTATGGTATCCTGAATTTTTTCCATATCGGCGGTCAGCACGGAGGTCAGGATCTCCGACTGGGAGCTTTTGCCGTATTTGGCATCCATTTTCTGAATACTGTTTAATTTTCCCTGCACGCAGCTTTCCAGTGCTCTCTGGAACTTCGGATATCCGTCATAGCCGATTCCTGCTGCGAAACGCACCACCGTGGACTCACTGATTCCCAGAGTCTCCCCCAGCTTTGCCGCCGTCATGAATACCGCCTGATCGTAATGTTCCGATATATAATCCGCAATAGCTTTATGCCCCTTGCTCATTTTTGCATAATGTTCATTGATTCGGGTAAAAACATCATATTCTGCCACGGTTCTTAACCTCGCGTTGTCTCATTGTAAAAAGCATAGTAGGAATGTTCCAACAGCTGCATGGTCTGTCGGTCCGTCAGATCATAGTCTCCGGTCAGAGACATGCAGGCTGCTCCGTGAATAAAGATCCACATTTTCATGAACAGATCACTGGGATCCGGGCATCCCGCCACTCTCGCCAGATTGATCTCATAGACTACATTTCCGGCATCACCGTTCAAGATCTCATACATGCTCTTCGTCTTGTGTTTGCTGCCCTGGTCACCGGACACGAACAGCAGTTCAAACAGATGCCGCTCTTTTCTGGCAAACGCTATGTACGCCATTCCCAGGTTGGCAAAAGGTGTTTTGCCGGTACGGGGATACAGGCTGTAATAATCCAGGAAATAAGCCGCCGCTCTCTCATAGACCGCATCCCACAGTTCTTCCATATTCTTATATACACGGAAAATAGGCTGTGTGGAACATCCCGCCTTCGCCGCAACTTTTCTCGCTGTCACATTGGCAAAGCCTTCTTCTCTGGTCATGGCAAACGCCGTATCCAGGATCCTGTCAATAGTGATCATTTCTTTACGAGCCATAATTCCTCTCATTCTGCTGTTTTTACAGCAAACGATTGTCTTCTATAACACTTGTTATTTTAGTGTGTGAAGACCACTTTTGTCAATATAAATATACGACTTCTCCGCCCTTCGGGCTCTCGAAGCCGCAAATCGCATTCGCATATCGGGCTGACGCCCTTTTATGCTCATGTGATTTTATTTTTCTAATAAAAATACCGCACTGACTGCGAGCAGTCGTGCGGCATCTTTATTGAAAAATTATTTATACAGGGTATGCACCGTTCTTGGTATCAGCCTGGGTCATATCAACCTTTTCCTGCTGAGCCTGACGATACTTGAAGAAGTCGGTAGCAACCTGAGGGAACAGAGCATAGCTTAAGACATCCTCATCCTGCTGTTTCCATTCCTTCATCTCACCTTCCAGCTTATCTAACTCGTTGTCGAGCAGATCAGCGTAACGGCAGGTAATTCTCTCCTCGCCGGGAATAACCTTGTCGATAACTTCCTGGTTCATGGGCTTAACGGTCTGACCGTACTCACCACGCAGAACTGCCTTGGTCTCCTTGGTAGCCATCTTGTAGCGCTCACCAAGCAGTACATTGAAGACTGCCTGAGTACCAACGATCTGAGAAGAAGGAGTAACCAGAGGGGGCTCACCCAGATCCTTACGCACCTTGGGGATCTCCTTCAGTACGTCGTAGTATCTGTCTTCAGCGTTCTGCTCTTTCAGCTGGCTCACCATGTTGGAAAGCATACCGCCGGGTACCTGATACAGCAGAGTCTTGATATCAACGCCCATAACCTTGGGATTCAGCAGTCCGTTAGCCAGGCACTCATCTCTGTAAGGTCTGAAGTAATCAGCGATCTCAGCTAACAGGTTCTGATCCAGACCGGTATCATAAGGGGTTCCCTTGAAGGTCTCAACCATAACCTCAGTAGCAGGCTGTGAAGTACCCATAGCGAAGGGGCTCATAGCGGTATCGATCACATCAACACCAGCCTCTACTGCCTTCAGGTAAGTCATGCTTGCAACACCGGAAGTATAGTGGGTATGCAGCTGGATAGGAAGCTTGGTAACTTCCTTCATAGCCTTGATCAGTTCTGCAGCTCTGTAAGGAACTAACAGACCGGCCATATCCTTGATACAGATGGAATCTGCACCCATCTCTTCGATCTTCTTAGCCATGTCGGTCCAGTACTCTAAGGTATAAGCATCACCCAGAGTGTAAGCCAGAGCAACCTGTGCTTCACCTCTGCCTTCCTGTGCCTTGAACTTGTTGGTAGCATTTACTGCTTCCTGTAAGTTACGCAGGTCATTCAGGCAGTCGAAAATACGAATGATATCAATACCGTTGGAGATGGACTTCTGTACGAAGTAATCTACTACGTCATCTGCATAAGGTCTGTAACCTAAAATGTTCTGTCCACGGAACAGCATCTGTAACTTGGTGTTCTTGAAGCCGTCACGCAGCTTTCTCAGTCTGTCCCAGGGATCTTCCTTCAGGAAACGAAGGGATGCATCAAAGGTAGCGCCGCCCCAGCACTCTACGGAATGATAACCAACTTTATCCATCTTGCCTACGATAGGAAGCATGAATTCGGTCGGCATTCTGGTAGCGATCAGAGACTGATGTGCATCACGTAAAACAGTTTCCGTAATCTTAATCGGTTTCTTTTCAATTTCTGACATTACGAATATCCTCCATAATAATATTTTTCTATAGTTAGTATACGCGATGCTAATTCATAAACCCTTCGGGTTTATTTCATCGCGCTTTGCGGGAAATACATCGTCCCTTAGAATACTCCGAATATCGCCATGAATGTACCGGCTGCAACTGCAGTACCGATAACACCTGCTACGTTCGGAC
>CAVFMG010000057.1:0-15461 GCA_963623435.1 Odoribacter splanchnicus | reverse complement strand
CAACCTGATCCATATCGGAAATGCCCGCCCCATGATCGTATTCGATACGGTGCGACGTTACATGGAATATAAGGGATACGAAGTAAACTATGTATCCAACTTCACGGATGTGGATGACAAGATTATCAAAAAAGCCAACGAGGAGGGCGTGGAGCCCAGCGTGATCTCCGAGCGTTACATCGCGGAGTGCAAAAAAGATATGGAGGGCATGAACATCAAGCCTGCCACCAAGAACCCCAAGGCTACCGAGGAGATCGGCGGTATGTTAGACATGATCCAGACCTTGATCGACAAGGGGCATGCGTATCCGGCAGCGGACGGTACCGTATATTTCCGTACCAGAAGCTTCAAGGGCTACGGCAAACTGTCCCACAAGAATCTGGACGACTTACAGGGCGGTAACCGTTCTCTGTTAGTCTCCGGTGAGGACCAGAAGGAAGATCCCCTGGATTTCGTACTTTGGAAGCCGAAAAAAGAAGGCGAGCCTTACTGGGATTCCTGCTGGTGTCAGGGACGTCCCGGCTGGCACATCGAGTGCTCCGTTATGAGTAAGCGTTATCTCGGTGAAGAGATCGATATTCATGCCGGCGGCGAGGATCTGATCTTCCCTCATCACGAGAATGAGATCGCACAGTCCGAGGCAGCCAATGACAAGCCTTTTGCAAAATATTGGATGCACAATGCATTCTTAAACATTGACAACCGCAAGATGTCCAAGTCTTTGGGCAATTTCTTTACCGTCCGGGAGATCTCTGAAAAATACGATCTGCAGGTACTGCGTTTCTTTATGCTGTCCGCACATTACAGAAGTCCGCTGAACTTCAGCGCTGATCTGATGGAGGCTGCAAAGAACGGCTACGAGAGAATCGTCACCAGCGTGGACAATCTGAAGTTCTTACTGGAGAAGGCTGCAGATACTGAGATGCCCGAGGAAGAGAAGAAGTTACTTGCCGAGGCACAGGGCTTTGAGACCAAATTCGACGAAGCAATGGATGATGACTTCAACACCGCAGATGCACTGGCTGCGATCTTTGAACTGGTAAAATTCGTCAACTCCAATGCAAATGCAGAGAGCAGCAAGGCATTCCTGGAAGCATTGAAGCAGGAGATCGTGACTCTGTCCGATATCTGCGGACTGATCGTGGATAAAAAGGCAGAAATGTTAGACAGCGATATCGAGGCACTGATCGAAGAGCGTCAGGCTGCCAGAAAGGCGAAGAACTTCGCAAGAGCTGACGAAATCCGTGACGAGCTGTTAGCTAAGGGCATCGTGCTGGAAGATACCAGAGAGGGTGTAAAATGGAAGAGAGCATAACTCTCCTTGGAAAAATCAAGGAAGTATTTGCCTGCGAAGGACAGGATGTCCGGGCATATTCCCCGCTGACATTAGCTTACATCGGGGATGGAATCTATGAATTGGTGATTCGTAGCATCGTGGTGGAGCGCGCCAACCGTTCCGCCAACGATCTTCATAAAAAGACGATCCGTTATGTGAAAGCACCGGCGCAGTCTGCCATGATTGAGGCACTGCTTCCGGAGCTGACGGAAGACGAGGAAGCGGTGTACCGCAGAGGACGTAACGCCAAATCCTACACCACGGCGAAAAACGCATCTGTGGCAGACTACCGCAGAGCTACCGGATTTGAAGCACTGATGGGCTATCTGTATCTGACAGGACAGACGGATCGGATGCTGCAGCTGATCAAAGACGGCATCCGACTGGCGGGGCTGGAGATCTGAGCGTAATATAAATGCAAAATAAGAAAGGACAATCATGGGATATCAGGAATTTACCATAGAGGGCAGAAATGCAGTAATCGAGGCATATCGTTCGGGCAAACCCATTGACAAGCTGTTCATTTTGGATGGCTGTCAGGACGGTCCGATGATGACCATTAAAAGAGAAGCAAAAAAACATGACACTTTAGTAAAATACGTGACCAAGGAGCGCCTGGATCAGTTATCCGAGACTGGAAAACATCAGGGCGTTATTGCCTATGCGGCGGCTTATGAGTACGCAGAGGTGGACGATATTCTGGAAGCAGCGAAGAAAAAGGGCGAGCCGCCTTTTATTTTCCTGTTGGATAATATCGAAGATCCCCATAACCTGGGCGCTATCATCCGTACTGCCAATCTGGCAGGTGCCCACGGGGTCATCATCCCGAAGAACCGTGCAGCCGGACTGACCGCTACGGTAGCCAGGACTTCCGCCGGAGCACTGAACTATACACCGGTGGCAAAGGTGACAAACCTGGCGAAGACGATTGAAGACCTGAAAAAGGAAGGTCTGTGGTTCGTGTGTGCGGATATGGGCGGCACTACCATGTATGATCTGGATCTGAAGGGTCCCATTGGACTGGTCATCGGCAACGAGGGCGAGGGCGTGGGACGCCTGGTGAAGGAAAAATGCGATATGGTGGCATCCATTCCCATGAAGGGAGATATCGACTCCCTCAATGCTTCCGTGGCAGCAGGCGTGCTGGCATACGAGATCGTGCGCCAGAGACTGCAGGCGTAGAGGAAGGAGAGCGAAGACAATCGCAGACACAGAGGGAATAGATGATCAAGTATGAAGATATGACAGATGAGGAACTCATCGACCAGCTGCGGGATGGTGACAGACAGGTGATGGATTACATCTGCGACAAGTATAAAAATCTGGTGCGCAGAAAGGCAAAATCCATGTACATCCTAGGCGGAGACAGCGAGGATCTGATCCAGGAGGGAATGATCGGACTGTTCAAGGCAGTGCGGGACTACGACTGTGGCAGAGATGCCAGCTTTTACACCTTTGCGGATCTGTGCATCAGCAGACAGATGTATACGGCGGTGCAGGCATCCAAGCGCCTGAAGCATACACCGCTAAATACTTACGTCTCTCTGGACAGTCATGGACGGACGGAAGAGGACAGGGACCTGGAGACACAGACACTGGCGGAGCTTCTGGCGGATAAGACCGGGAGGAATCCCGAGGAACTTTTCCTTGATAAGGAGAGAGTGGCATATCTGGAGAAAAAGATCGCCACGGAGTTAAGTGAGCTGGAGCATCAGGTGCTGGATCTCTATATTACGGGAATGAGTTACACGCAGATCGCGAAGGTACTCAGGAGGAGTGAAAAAGCAACAGAAAATGCGCTGACCCGGGCAAAGCAGAAAATCCGCGTTTTTTTAAATAGGGAATCGAAATTTTAGATTTATTTAATGGATTTTTGTGATCGGTTAGTGTTAACATACTTTCACAGATGTTAACTTAGGAAAGGCGCAGGTGCAGTATGGAAAAATTCAGTGTAAAAAAACCGTTTACAATTCTGGTGATGGTAGTCGCTATCATCATACTGGGATTTGTAAGCTTATCGGGAATGACAACGGATCTTCTGCCCAAGATGAGTCTGCCGTACTTACTGGTGATCACGACTTATCCGGGAGCGAGTCCGGAGAAGGTGGAGTCCAGTGTGTGCGAACCTATGGAAAGCGCATTGGGCTCCATTTCCGGTGTAAAGAATGTATACAGTATGGCCTACGAAAATTACGGAATCGTAGAGCTGGAATTCGCGGACGGAACAGATATGGATTCCGCCATGGTAAAAGTATCCAGTTCTCTGGATACTGTGAAATCGGCGCTGCCGGATGAATGCGGTTCACCGAATATCATGGAGATCAGTATGGATATGATGGCTACTGTATATCTGGCAGCCTCCTATGATGGCAAGGATATACAGGAGACCTCACGGTTCGTTGAGGATACCCTGATTCCCCATCTGGAACGGCAGGAGGGTGTAACCAGTATCTCCGATATCGGAATTGTGGAGAACACCATTTCCGTAGATCTGAACCAGGACAAGATCGATGCATTAAATGAGAAAATACTGGCGAAGACCAACGATGCCTTCGCTGACGCAGTGGATCAGCTGAACGATGCAAAACAGCAACTGCTGGAATCGGAGCAGACTCTGGCAGACAGCACCCAGGAGCTTGTCGACGGACAGAAGGAACTTGATGACGGACGGACGAAGTTAGATGATGCTCAGAAGGAACTGGACGAGCAGAAGGAAAAGCTGGAGGATGCAAAGGGTTCTCTGGAGGATCAGAAGAAAGATACCGAGAACAAGCTGGCAACGGCCAGCCAGGCGCTGGATCAGCTGAATGCGCTGCAGACAGATTTGCTTACTCTGCAGGCACAGGAAGCATCATTGAAGGCAACAATTACAGCAATTGACGGAATGGCATCAACGAAAGATGCTAGAGATGCCATGTCTGCCGGGCTGGGTAGCCTGATCACTTTTCTACAGTCGTCCAATGCCAGCGAACTGAAAAACGTAGATTATGCAACAGCCACGGCAACATTGAGTCAGCTTGGAATTAATATAGCGGATCTGGGCATTGCGGATGAAGATGCCTGGAATGCTCTGACTCAGGAGCAGTGGGACGCAATCCTGAAAAAGACTGCGGACAGTTACCAGTCACAAAAGGATATGCTGGATGGCTATGACGACTATGCATCTTCCCTGAACAGCCTCCAGATCCAAAAAGCCGGGGTACAGGCAGCAGTATCCGCAGCAGAAGCAGAGCTGAAAAAGAGCGGCGTTTCTTATACGGATATCGAAAAAGCTAAAATCGAGGCGGCAGCAGGCTTTGGTGCCGCTTCTGCACAGATCTCTTCCGGACAGAGTGCACTGAACTCCGCACAGTCTACTATTGACAGCAATAAGGAAAGTCTGGATTCCGCCCAGGATCAGATCACGGAAGGCTGGGATTCCATCGAAGACGCGAAGGAGCAGCTGAAGGACGGTTGGGATCAGTACAACACTTCTTTGGAGAATTTTGAGGTACAGAAGGCGGAGGCACTCCGCAACGCCAATGCGGATCAGCTGGTGAATATGCAGACACTGTCACAGCTGATCTACGCACAGAATTTTGCCATGCCCGCAGGCTATCTGGATGATGAGGATGGCAATTCCTGGCTGTTGAAGATCGGCAGCAATTATGAGAGTATAGAGGATCTGTCCAATATCGTGCTGACCAATATTGAAGATATCGGGGATGTGCGCCTATGTGATGTGGCGGATATCACGGTAATCGATAACGCTGATGACAGCTATGCCAGAGTGAACGGACAGAGTGCTGTAGTGCTGTCCGTATTTAAGAGCTCCACCGCTGGAACCAATGAGGTAAGTAAAAATGTTGCCGCGGCAATTTCAGAACTGGAAGAGCAGTATCCCGGACTGTCAGTGCTGACACTTATGGATCAGGGCGATTACATAACCATGATCGTCAATAGTGTATTGCAGAGCATGATAGTGGGTGCGGCACTGGCAATCCTGATCCTGGCACTTTTCTTAAAGGATGTGAAACCTACGATCGTCGTAGCAGTCAGCATCCCGCTGTCTGTTCTGACGGCATTGATATTAATGTATTTTACCGGAATCTCTCTGAATATGATGTCGTTGTCCGGACTGTCTCTCGGAATCGGTATGCTGGTGGATAATTCCATCGTTGTAATCGAGAATATCTACCGATTGCGTACCAGAGGTGTCAGTGCGGCGAGAGCAGCAGTACAGGGTACGAAACAGGTGGCAGGAGCTATTATTGCCTCTACGTTGACAACGGTCTGCGTATTCCTGCCTATGGTATTTACATCGGGAACTGTGCGGGAACTGATGATGCCTATCAGTCTGACAATCATATTTACCCTGGGAGCATCCCTGCTGATCGCTATGACGGTAGTACCGGCAGCGGGATCCACCCTGCTTCGCAATTCCAAAGAGAAAAAGCATCCGATCTTTGATAAGGTACAGGATATCTATGGGAAAATGCTTGCTTTCTGTCTGAAAGTAAAAGTGGTGCCCCTTGCGATTGCCATCGGACTATTAGTATATAGCATATGGGCGGTAACCCGTATGGGCATTGTTATGATTCCGGATATGACCTCCAATCAGATCGAGATCGCTGTACAGATGCCGGAGGACACAGATAAGGAAGAATGTTATAAGAGAGCGGACCAGGTGCTGGATGCCCTGACCACGATTGACGGTGTATCTGATGTGGGTGGTATGGCAGGAGGCGATTCTTCCCTGATGGCATCTATGTCCGGAGTATCGACGGATGTTTATGACCAGTTTACTTTTATGGTGCTTACCGAGAATGAAAATGCGGGAGAAGCGGAAGTAAAAAGAATCTGCAAAGAAATCGAGGAACGCACAGCAGATATTGACTGTGAGCTTACGATATCTACCGGAATGTCGGAAATGAGTTCGATGATGGGCTCCGGATTGTCCATCAAGGTATACGGCGACGATCTGGATACTCTGACAAAGATTACGGAGGACATCTGTGATATGGTTGCTACGATTCCGGGCTATGAGGATATTTCCAACGGGCAGGAGGAGCCGGATCAAGTTATCCACCTGGTATTGGATAAGGATGCCGCCATGCGGAAAGGCCTGACAGTTGCACAGATATTCTCCGAACTGAACGGAAAACTGACGGAGAGTACCGATGCCGCTACAGTTACCATGAACGGTGAGGAAATGAAGATCGTGGTAAAGGACAGCAGAGAACCGCTGACCAGAGAGAAGCTGCTGGACTATAATTTTGAGATTCAGACTACGGATGACAATGGCAACACCGTCACGGAGGATCATCCCCTGTCAGAGTTTGCCACCCTGGAGATGGAAGAGGGCGTACAGAGTATCAATCGTGAGAATCAAAGCCGTTATATGACTGTGACCGCTTCTGTGGCAGAGGGCAGCAATGCCACACTTTTGTCCAGAGAGCTGAAGCCGTTACTGGATTCCTATGAGCTGCCGGATGGCTACAGCATAGACGATGCCGGAGAATCCGATACCGTAAATCAGATGATAATTCAGATGAGTAAGGTATTGCTCTTAGGTCTGGCACTGATCTATCTGGTCATGGTGGCACAGTTCCAGAGTCTGCTCAGCCCGTTCATTGTATTGTTTACCGTGCCGCTAGCTTTCACGGGAGGTCTGATCGGTCTGCTGGTAATGCAGGAACCGTTGTCAGTAATGGGTATGATGGGATTCATCGTTCTGTTGGGTACGGTTGTTAACAACGGTATCGTGTTCGTGGACTATGCGAACCAGCTCCGTATGGGAGGGCTGGAGCGCAGAGAGGCACTGATTGCTACCGGTAAGACGAGAATGCGCCCGATCCTGATGACAGCACTTACCACAATCCTGGCAATGGCAAGCCTCCTGTTTGGAGATGATCTTGCCAGTCAGATGTCCAAGGGTATGGCAATCGTAGTGGCAGGAGGACTTGCCTATGCTACCCTGATGACACTGTTCATTATCCCTGTTATGTATGACATCCTCTTCAAGAGAAAGCCCCTGCAGGTGGATATCGGCAGTGAGAACCTGGATGATGTACCGGATGATGCGGCGGATTACCTGAGACAGAAAGAACTGGCGCTACAGGAAGCGACACAGAAAGATGAGAAAAATTCATAGAAAAACAATCCTACCCAATATTCGCATATCGTGGGATTAGACCTTGATGTCCTGGCATTATATAAATTGTAGCAAAAAAAGAAAAAATTCGTGTTGACAAATATAGATTGCTTTGTTACAATGAATCACGGTGATTGCAATAGCAGTCACGTGATGCTGCTGTGGCTCAGTCGGTAGAGCGTCGCATTGGTAGTGCGGAGGTCACGGGTCCGATTCCCGTCAGCAGCTTAGAAGTAAAAGCGGAAACGTTGATTTTACAACGTTTCTGCTTTTTTTGATAACTATTCGACCAGTTTACTTATTTGGCTATTTGGAGGCGGCATGGAACCAGAGAACCTTGCAATATTCGCAGGAAGAATCTCGTTTCATGACATGATCAGTGAATGCGGGGACTACAAAGGATGTACCCGGAAGCAGGGGGATTTCATGGCCATCTATGAGCGCATAACCTTTTCCTTCCAGAACATAGAAGCCTTCCTGGTCATCATGCTGCTGCGGTGCATGATATGCATCGTTTCGATAAAAAGATATTCCCATGCGACAGCCGTTTACACAACCTTGATTTTCATCTAACAGTGTATATCCGGTACGCTTTTGGGTATTGGCAATAATAGTGTCTGCTATAGTATAAGGAATCATTTTTGTGCCTTTCCTGAGAGGTTTTTCTGTAGTGTAGCAGACATGCAGAAGAAATACAAGAATATGACGAGGAAAAATATGAAGAAAATATCTGAAATGCCGGAGACTCTGGAAATGGCTTCGGAAGCGCACAGTGACAATGGAATCGAAATCACATGGGAGCAGGTGCAGGCCCTTGCCCCGGACAGTTATATATTAGTGGATACCAGAGGCGATGAAGCGGTAAATTACGGCAAGATTCCCGGTGCTGCCGCTATCTCCGAATGTGAACTTATGGACAAGCTGGCTGCGGCAGCGGGGGATAAAAAAGTAATTCTGTATTGCAGCCGTGGGCAGAACAGCAAAGTGTCCGCAGAGTATTTCCGGGAACAGGGAATGGATGTCTACAGCTTACAGGGCGGCTATACCGGCTGGCTTTTGAATCTGATGCAGAAGGAACAGCCCCAGACGGAAGTGAATCAGAGAGCACTGGACATCGAAAAGAGTATCCGCAAAAAGTTCCACAAAGTCCTGTTTTCCCGATTTGCCAAAGCTATCAATGAGTACGATATGATCCAGGAGAACGACAAGATTGCCGTATGTATCTCCGGCGGTAAGGACTCCATGCTGATGGCGAAGCTGTTTCAGGAACTGAAACGCCATAACAAGTTCCCCTTTGAACTGGTATTTCTGGTAATGGATCCCGGTTACAGCGAAGCGAACCGCAAGATCATTGAGAACAATGCGAAGCTGATGGATATTCCCATCACCATCTTTGAATCCCAGATATTCGATGCGGTGTATGACATAGAGGATTCGCCCTGCTATCTGTGTGCGAGAATGCGCAGGGGCTATCTGTACAGCCACGCGAAGGAGCTGGGCTGTAACAAGATCGCGCTGGGACACCATTACGATGACGTCATTGAGACAATCCTCATGGGGATGCTGTACGGCGGGCAGGTGCAGACCATGATGCCCAAGCTTCACAGCACGAACTTCGAGGGCATGGAGCTGATCCGTCCCATGTATCTGATCCGCGAGGACGATATCAAACACTGGAGAGACTATAACGATCTGCATTTTATCCAGTGCGCCTGCCGGTTCACGGACACATGTACCACCTGTCGTACCGACGGCAGCAGCCCATCCAAGCGCATGGAGATTAAGAATCTGATCGCTTCCCTGAAGCAGACCAATCCCTTTATCGAAGGAAATATTTTCAAAAGCGTGGAGAACGTTAACTTACGCACGATCATCGCCTATAAAGAGGACGGCGTGAAACATCATTTTCTGGAGCATTATGAAGAGTGGAAATAGTAAGTGATTTGTCTACCTTTTGTCCCCTTCGGGGTGTATAATGAAGGCATCAAATGAATGATGCTTTACACAGCTCTGAATTGTTACGAATACGAGTTACAGGAATGCAAAGAATGGAAGGAGAAACAATATGCCAAACAATCATCTTACAGAGGAAGAAAGAGCAGAGAGAGAAAGACAAATCCGCACAAGAAAAGCAAGTAAATTGCTTTTGATCCAGCAATGGGAAGAAGTACAGAAGGCGGAAATCGACCGTGAAACGGATCCGACAGAGCAAATCAATGCCAGAAAAGAGGAAATTGACAGAGAGGCCGGCAGGGAACAGATCAGACTGGAGTTGGAACTGAAAAATAAATGGCTGAAACATAAGGAAAAGCTTCAGGAGGAACTGAAAGAACTCGATTCGAAGGGCGCTGAAAAGCTTGCTACAGAGTCCCAGACTATTCTGAATGAGTATAAAGCCAAGGAAGACGAAGAGAAAAGTAAATATCAGCATGCGCTGGAAGAGATTGTAGCACAATATGAAGAAAAAAAGAGACGCCTCGAGGAGGAATATGCCCGGTTAGAGCAGGAGTTTCTGACTAAAAAGAAAGAACTGTCTGATCGACAGGAGGAAAATAAGAATAAGCTGGCAGACATTACTAACAGCATTGACCAGACTATCGCGGCGATTAATATGCTGAGTGCAAGCACGAATGGCAAAAGTATGGATGAGGCATCTGCAGTGGACGAACAGGTGGCACAGATGAAAGCAGCCCTGGGCAATTACAATATTGCCAAGAGTGAAATCTACAAAGCACAAGAAGAGATGAATTCCTCCGTGGACAAGCTGACATTTGAACTGGCAGAGAAACAGAAGCAGAAGCCGGATGCTATGGCAGAGCTGGATGCTGCCAAGAAAAAAAGTGAAGATGAGGCATGGAAGAGCTACAAGGCACAGGCAACAAAGTTTGAAAAAGAGAGACAGGAAGCCCTTATTGCCAAACAGCAAGAGCTGAAAGCAAAAAGAGATGCTAAGGCAAAAGAACTTACCGAAGCCAATACCGTTACTATGGATCCCAAAGAGTTCAATTTCAGATATGATACCATCAAAGATAATGCCGAGCTTCAAAAGTACAATGCTGACCGGAACATTAGGGAAGCTTTGGCAGTAGATAAAAGACATAAAGAAAATGAACTGGCAGACCAGAAGAGAAAGCTTGTGAACCGTGTATATGCCAGCGTGGAATTTGATCTGGAGGTAGATGATCTGCAAAAGACTCCTAAGAGTAAGCCAAATACAGATGAATTTAACCAGATGGTCTCTGCGTTACAGGAAAGTGTGAATGCACTGGGTACCTGTGATATGTCAGATAATACCAAAGCGGATATTCGTAGGAAGTGCATAGATGCTTACAAGGCATGTGATCGTTATCTGGATGCGAAGGATCATCAGAATTTCATCATTAGGCTTTGCCGTTCCCAAAACGGACGTAATCGTATCGAGCGAGCAGAGGCCATGAAGACCAAATTGAAAGAATTATATCCCGAGCTGGAGCAGGCACTGGCAGAGGAACGCGAACAGGAAGCGGCAAATGCAAATGCTCAGAGGGATGCTCAGGAAAACAGACCTTCGGCCGGCGGCAGACATTCCAATGCAAGCATTCAGAACGAGCTGAACGCTGCAAAGAAGGAAATCAGACGCAGTCAAAAAGCAGACGCTAACCAGGCAAAAGATAAGAATAACAATCCTGAAGTCGTCGTAAATAATACTAAGAAAAAGAATAAGAAAAACGTGAAGGGTAAGGCGAAAGCTTGATATAGCCAGCTTTCACAGTATACTTGACGGAAGTGAACGGTGTATTCTATAATGATGCTGGGGTTAAGTCCTAAGGTTTTCAACCACCTATGAGCAAGCTCACGTGGGTTTAGACATTTTGACCCTGGCATCTTATAATGAGAACTTCGGATGAATCGGTGCAGTACACTTACAACAGGAGAAGCTATGATCAAAAGTATGACGGGATTTGGCAGATGCGAGACTGCCGAGAATAACAGAAAATTTACCGTAGAGATGAAGTCTGTGAATCACCGCTATCTGGATGTGAACATCAAAATGCCTAAGAAGCTGAATTTCTTTGAATCTGCGATCCGCAGTGAACTGAAGAATTATATTTCCAGAGGCAAAGTTGATCTGTTCATTACTTATGAAGATTTTTCCGAGAACACATCCAATGTCCGTTACAACAAGGAGCTGGCAGCGGAGTATCTGGAATATCTGAAACAGATGGCAAGCGATTTTGACTTAGAATGTGATATCCGGGTGTCCACCCTATCCAAGTATCCGGATGTATTCGTCATGGAAGAGCAGGATATCGATGAGGAAGAGCTGTGGAAAGAGCTGCAGAGAGCCTTAAAGGGCGCTTGTGAAATGTTCGTACAGACCCGAATCACTGAGGGTGAGCACTTGAGAGATGATCTGATTGCCAAGCTGGACGGTATGTTAAAGCTGGTGGATTTCATCACGGAGCGTTCTCCCCAGATCATTGCAGAATACCGTCAGAGACTGGAAGACCGGGTGAAAGAACTGTTAGCTGATACCACTGTGGACGAAGGTAGACTTCTGACCGAAGTGACCATTTTTGCAGATAAGGTCTGTGTGGATGAGGAACTGGTGAGACTGCGCAGCCACATAGAGACCACGAAGAACACACTGACGACTGGGGGCAGTATCGGCAGGAAGCTGGATTTCCTGGCACAGGAGATGAACCGCGAAGCCAACACCATACTGTCTAAGTCAAATGATCTGGAAATCTCCAATTGTGCCATTGAGCTTAAGACCGAGATTGAAAAGGTCAGAGAACAGATCCAAAATATCGAATAGCGTCCGGCTTTGCGGATGTGGACTGCATAGTCACGAAAGGTGATACCATGAATCGACTGATCCATATAGGATTTGGTAATATTGTGAATACGGATAAGATCATCGCCATCGTAAGCCCCGAGGCCGCACCCATCAAACGTCTGGTGCAGAAGGCCAAGGAGACCGGGCAGGCAATCGACGCCACACAGGGACGGAAGACGAAATCGGTACTGGTCATGGAGAACAGTCAGGTCGTTCTGTCGGCACTTTTACCTGAGACGATCGCGGGAAGAGCACAGGCACTGTGGACGGAAGAGGAAAAAGAGGACAGAGAAGATGCAGAATAAAGGAATATTAATGGTGATCTCCGGATTTTCAGGAGCCGGAAAAGGAACTCTGGTGAAAAAACTGTTATCGGAATATGACAATTATGCGTTGTCCATTTCCATGACTACCAGAGGACCCAGAGAAGGTGAGGAGGACGGAAGAGAATATTTCTTCCGCACCAGAGAACAATTTGAAGAAAATATTGCAAAAAACGGATTTATCGAGTATGCTCAGTATTGCGGCAATTATTACGGAACGCCGAAGGCTTATGTGGAAGAGCAGATGCAGGCAGGTAAGGATGTGATTTTAGAGATCGAGCTCCAGGGAGCCATGAAGATCAAGGAGCAATTCCCGGAGAGCCTGTTATTATTTGTTACCCCTCCCAGCGCAGAAGAACTGCAGAAGCGCCTGGTGGGCAGAGGAACCGAGACAGCCGATGTGATCGCGCAGAGACTGGCACGGGCTTATGAAGAATCAGAAGGCATGGATGCCTATGATTATATAGTAGTGAATGACGATCTGGACGAGTGCGCAGCAGCAGTACAAAAGTATGTGGAAGCGGCGAAAAATGTCCCGTCCCGTCGTGGAGAATTTATCAAAGAGATTAGAGAGGAACTGAAAGGTTTCGCGAAAGGAGCAAAATAAAATGTTACATCCCTCTTATACCGACTTAATGAAAGTAGTAAACAGCGAGGTAGAACCCGGTGAAGCACCTGTAGTCAACAGCCGTTATTCTATCGTTATGGCAACCGCCAAGAGAGCAAGACAGCTCATCGCAGGAGAAGAGCCTCTGGTAACTGCCAAGGTGAATCAGCCGCTGTCCATCGCAGTGGAAGAGCTGAATCAGGGCAAGATCAAGATCCTTGGAGATGATGAGGAAGCATAGGACACATGAAGATATTGTTTGTATCCCTGGGCTGTGACAAGAATCTTGTGGATTCCGAGAAGATGCTTGGCATGCTCCAGGAAAAAGGTTATACCTTCACGGACGATGAAGCGGAGGCAGAGGTTGTAGTAGTCAACACCTGCTGCTTTATCGGCGATGCCAAGGAAGAAAGTATCAATACATTATTGCAGATGGGAGAGCTGAAGGACAGCGGACAGGTCAAAGCCCTGATCGCAGCCGGATGCCTGGCACAGCGCTACCGTGAGGAGATCCAGAAGGAGATCCCCCAGGTGGATGCCATTATCGGAACCACTGCCATCGACGAGATCGTAGCTGCCCTGGAGGAGATTCTTGCAGGACAGAAACAGAATCATTACGAAGATATCAATGCCGCCCCTGTGACAGAGACCAACCGGGTAGTCACTACAGGCGGACATTTTGCGTATCTGAAAATTGCAGAAGGCTGTGATAAACACTGCACCTACTGTATTATTCCGAAGGTCAGAGGCAATTACCGCAGCGTCCCCATGGTGAGCCTTATCAAAGAAGCTACAGAGCTTGCGGATAAGGGCGTGCGGGAGCTGATTCTGGTGGCCCAGGAGACTACACTGTACGGTGTGGATCTGTATGGCAAAAAGGAACTGCCGAAGCTTTTACATGAGCTGGCACAGATTCCCGGAATCTACTGGATCCGTATTTTATACTGCTATCCGGAGGAAATCACGGACGAACTGATCGATACGATTGCAGCGGAACCCAAGGTATGCAATTATCTGGATATTCCCATCCAGCATGCTTCCGACAATGTGTTAAAACGTATGGGAAGACGAACTGACCAGGCGGAGCTTCGTGCCATTATCGGTAAACTCCGTGAGAAAATTCCCGATATCTGCTTAAGGACCACGCTGATCAGCGGATTCCCCGGAGAGACCCAGGAAGATTTCGAAGAGCTGTATCGTTTTGTGAATGAGATGGAATTCGACCGTCTGGGGGTGTTCCCTTATTCTCAGGAGGAAGATACTCCCGCTGCTATCATGGAAGATCAGGTGCCGCAGGAGATCAAGGAATCCCGCAGGGATGAGCTGATGGAATTGCAGCAGGCGATCGCTTTTGACAAGGCGGAGGATATGGTAGGACGCATTTTGACCGTAATGATCGAGGGCAAGGTAGCGGACGAAGAGACCTATGTGGCGAGAACTTACAGAGATGCGCCGAATGTGGACGGTTATCTGTTCGTAAATACTTCAGCAAGCCTGATGACCGGAGATTTTGTCAAGGTTCTGGTCACCGATTCCAATGAATATGATCTGATAGGAGAGATATACCATGAGTAAAATGAATCTGCCTAACAAGCTGACTATTTTTCGTGTAATCCTGATCGTACCGTTTATTCTTCTGTTGCTGGGAGGCCATGCCGGATGGTTCGGTGACAATACTTTTGTGACAGATATGATTGCCCTGGCTATTTTCATCATCGCCAGCCTCACCGATCTGATCGATGGCAAGATCGCCAGAAAATACAATCTGATCACAGACTTTGGTAAGTTCATGGATCCTCTGGCGGATAAGCTGTTAGTATGCTCCGCCATGATCGCATTGATCGAGATGAACCGCATCCCTTCCTGGGTGGTTATCATCATCATCGCGAGAGAGTTCATCATCAGCGGTTTCCGCCTGATCGCTTCCGACAATGGCGTAGTCATTGCCGCAAGCTACTGGGGCAAGTTCAAGACCACCTTCCAGATGGTTATGATCTGCCTGATGATCGCTAACTTCCCGCAGCTGCAGATCCTCACGGATATCATTATGTGGATCGCACTGATCCTGACGGTGGTATCATTGATCGATTACCTTGTGAAGAATAAGGATGTCATGAAGAATACGAAATAAATAGAAAGTTAAGTAAATAGTTGTTCTAAAATCCACGCAGAAAGGACTGCCTGCCCAGGGTTCGGATGCTAGCTACGAGCTGTGGATTTTCTAAAGGAAAGTGGCCAAGTGT
>CAVFMG010000056.1:0-15731 GCA_963623435.1 Odoribacter splanchnicus | reverse complement strand
ATTCTGACGCATGACTGCTTGCAGGCGATGCGTTACGGATATTAGCAAATCGAACAGACATGAGCAAGTAGGACGATAGTCCGGATTGCGAATGGATGTACACTTTCGAGAGTGCGGAGCACGGAGAAAGTGTGTTATTATAAAGGAGACCTTATATGAACAAAGAAGTATTATTTGCACAGACCTTAGAGGAGGTCCGCAAGACTGCCAAGGAGCAGGGCAACTGCATCAGCGAAGAACAGGTAAAGGAAGCTTTCGCGGAACTGGATTTAAGCAGCGAGCAGCTGCAGATGGTATTTGATTATCTGTTAAAGCATAAAGTAGGTATCGGACAGCCTATGGATCCCGATGAATTTTTATCAGACGAGGAAAAGGATTACTTACAGGAATATCTGAACGAAGTAGCGGAACTGCCCACTTACACGGACGGCGAGAAGCAGGCATTTGCCATTGCTGCCATGGCGGGAGAGACG
This sequence comes from Odoribacter splanchnicus, assembly GCA_963623435.1. Lineage (GTDB taxonomy): Bacteria > Bacillota > Clostridia > Lachnospirales > Lachnospiraceae > Acetatifactor. The sequence goes on along the minus strand of CAVFMG010000056.1, from coordinate 15,258 downwards.
GATGCCAAACAGCGCCTGATCGAACTGCATCTGGCGGATGTGGCGGAGATCGCCAAGCTCTATGCCGGACAGGGTGTGCTGTTGGAGGACCTGGTAGGCGAAGGAAACCTGGCGCTTTCCTTCGGTGTGACGATGTTAGGCAGCCTGGAGAAGCCGGACGAAGTCGAGGGAATGCTTGGCAAGATGATCATGGATGCCATGGAAGAGTACATCGCCGAGCATGCGGAGAATTCCAAAATCGATAAGCGCGTGGAAGACAAAGTCAACAAGGTGGCAGACAATGCGAGAGAATTGGCGGAAGAACTGAGCCGCAAGGTGACCATAGAGGAACTGATGGAGGAGACCGGCATGTCCCGCAAAATGATCGAGGATGCGGTGCGGATGAGCGGTTTCAAGATTGAGGATATCGACAACAATGCAAAAGACAGTTTATGAGAATTATAAATACAGTTTACAGGATACGGCGAAGGTCTACATAGGTGCGAAATACACCTTTGCGGAGCTCTTAGATCAGGACGAGGTGGCGTTTAAATTCCGCCTGATCGTGGAACGCTATATTTTAGCGGAAAAAGAAGTGGATCCCCAGGATACGTTGGAGACCCATTTGTATTACCTCGCGCCGGACAGCTTTTTAGTCAAGATCTACGACCGGATCAAGGCGAGAGTGAAGATTAATATCATCGAGGAGAAAAAGGGAATCTTCGGCAGGGGCAAAAAACGCTACATCACGAAGGAACTGAATATCCGGGAACTGACCGCCATGACGCCGGAAGAAAAAGAAGCGAAGGGTGTTGTCATCCAGGAAATCTCCATGAGTAAGCTGGCGCTTGCAGCATTCTGATAGATTAAGCTCACCCACAGAGAAATCAATTAAGCTAAAAACTAGGAGACATAAAGGCATGAGAGTAGAAGATTTATCCACATACGAGATCATAGAAAAACGGGAAATTCCGGACATTAACAGTGTGACTTATCTATGCCGTCATAAAAAGACAGGCGCCAGAGTGGCACTGGTATCCAATGATGATGAGAACAAGGTATTTTACATCGGTTTCCGTACCACCCCGAAAGACTCCACCGGCGTGGCACATATTCTGGAGCACTCCGTACTCTGCGGATCGAAGGAATTCCCGGTGAAGGACCCCTTCGTAGAACTGGTAAAAGGATCCCTGAACACCTTCTTAAATGCCATGACTTATCCGGACAAGACTGTATACCCTGTGGCAAGCTGCAATGACAAGGATTTTCAGAATCTGATGCATGTCTATCTGGATGCAGTATTTTATCCGAATATCTATAAAAATGAATCTATTTTCCGCCAGGAAGGCTGGCATTACGAACTGGAAGGTGACGAGGAAGAACTGAAGGTCAACGGCGTGGTCTACAACGAGATGAAGGGTGCTTTTTCCTCTCCGGATGATGTACTGGAGCGGGAGATCATGAACTCTCTGTATCCCCATACCACCTATGGCTGCGAATCCGGAGGTGACCCGGAGGTGATCCCGGAGCTGACCTACGAAGAATTCCTGAACTTCCATCGGAAATTCTATCATCCTTCCAACAGCTATATCTACCTCTACGGAGATATGGATATGGCAGAGAAGCTGACCTTTATCGACGAACATTATCTGTCTGCTTATGATACTCTGGAAGTGGATTCCGAGGTGACGGAAGAAGCGACATTTACCGCATCGAACCGCATCGTTAGAGAATGTCCCATCGGTGAGGGAGAGGACGAGGAGGAGAATACCTATCTCTCCCAGAATTTCTGCGTCGGTGACAGCTTAGATCCGAAGCTTTACATTGCGTTCCAGATCCTGGATTACGCCCTGTGTTCCGCACCGGGCGCTCCCTTAAAGCAGGCACTGGTAGACCGTGGCGTGGGCAAGGATGTGTACAGCATCTATGAGAACGGTATCCGCCAGCCCTATTTCAGCGTGGTGGCGAAGGATACTTCCGTGGATAAGGAAGCGGAATTTTTACAGGTAACGGAAGAAGTGCTTAAGAAGTTAGCAAAGGAAGGCTTCGACGAAAAGGCACTGCTTGCAGGCATCAATTATTACGAATTCAAATACAGAGAGGCGGACTTCGGCTCTTATCCTAAGGGACTGATGTACGGTTTACAGGTGTTGGACAGCTGGCTGTATGACGATAAGCTTCCCTTTATCCATATCGAGGCAAACGCTACTTTTGCTGAACTTCGTAAGGAAGTAAAGACCGGATATTTTGAAGGACTGGTACAGAAATATCTGTTAGACAATACCCACAGAAGCGTCGTGATCTTACAGCCGAAGCTGGGACTCTTAGAGGAGCAGGAACAGAAGCAGAGGGAGAAAATGGCACGAGTGAAAGCTGCCATGAGCCCGGAGAAACTGGACGCTGTAAAAGAGACTTTCCGCAAGCTGACCGAATTCCAGGAGAGTGAGGATGCGAAGGAGGATCTGGAGAAGATTCCTCTGCTTAAGCGGGAAGATATGAAAAAAGAGGCAAATTTGCCGGTGAATGAAGTGCGGAGCATTGGAACTACCACACTTTTGTATCATGATCTGTTTACCAACGGCATCGGATATTTGCGTCTGATCTTCAAACTGGATCAGATCCCCGGAAAATATTTCCCGTATATCGGTATCTTAAAAGGGTGCCTGGGACTGTTGAACACGGAGCATTATGCGTACGGAGACCTGTTTAATGAGATGAATCTGGTCACCGGCGGCATGGCTGCGGTAAATAATGTCTATGGCAAATTACAGAATACCGACGAATTCACCTTGACCCTGGAACTGAAGACCAAGGTGTTCTACGACCGTATCGCAGAAGCCATTGACCTCATGCGTGAGATCGTTATGACCAGTGATTTTACCGATACCAAGCGCCTCTATGAGATCCTGGCGGAGGGCAAGTCCCGGATGCAGGCACAGATGACCTCCGGCGGACACAGCGTGGCAGCCGGAAGAGCTTTATCCTACGGCAGTATTCCCGGAGCTGTCAGCGAAGAGATCTCCGGCATTCCGTTCTATCGTCTGACTGCTGACTTAGAAGCTCATTTTGATGAGAAAAAAGAAGAACTGGTGGAGATCTTACAGACTTTATTAAAAATGATCTTCCGTCCGGAGAATCTCATGGTGGATTTCGTGGGCGAAGAGAAGGCAGTAGCACTTTTGGATGCCCCGGTGGAGGCTTTTAAGGCGGCACTCTATACAGAACCTGTGGAAAAAGAGCATTACATCCCGGAAGTTTCCCGGAAGAACGAAGGTTTCTTAACCTCCGGTCAGGTCAATTATGTATGTCGTGCCGGTAATTTCCGCAAGAGTGGATTGAAATACACCGGAGCCTTAAGAGTACTGAAAGTTATGATGGGCTATGAATATCTGTGGGTAAATGTCCGGGTAAAGGGCGGTGCCTACGGCTGTATGTGCAGCTTCGGCAGATCCGGCGACAGCTATTTTGTCTCCTACAGAGATCCGAACCTGGGCAGAACCATTGACATTTATGAAAAAGCGGCGGATGCCATTGCAGAGTTCACCGCAGATGAGCGCACTATGACCCAATATATCATCGGTGCCGTCAGTGATCTGGATGTGCCCATGAATCCTGCAGCGAAGGGACTGTATTCTTTAAGTGCGTATATGACGGGACTGGATGCGGAAGCCCTGCAGAGAGAGCGTGACGAATTGCTGTCTGCTACCGAAGAAGACATCCGGGCACTGTCCGCACATATCCGGGCATTTATGCAGGAGGATCTGCTCTGCGTGGTAGGTACGGCTTCTAAGGTAAAGGAAGAGCAGGAGAGATTCCTGAAAGTGGAAAATCTTTTTTAAAAAATAATAATTCAGAAAGATCGGAGAGGGTTATGAAAAAACGAAATTTTGAAACAAAAATCATTACAGGATTGCTTACAGCCGGTATGATATTGTCATTGTCAGCCTGCGGAAGCTCGGCAGGCGGCAGATCCGGCATCAGCGATCTCGTGGATGCGGATTTTGCCGTATCCAATGAGACGTCAGCAGCTTCCGCAGAGCAATTTTATGACGACAGCGACAGCAGCGGCTTCGGTATGGACTCTTATGACACGGAGAACGCGGTATCTGAGGAAGGTGCGGTCAGTGTGGCAGCCACAGAGCGGAAACTGATCAAAAACGTAGACATGAACGTGGAGACCAGAGAATATGACAAGCTCTTATCCACTGTAGAGAACAAAGTGACGGAGCTTGGTGGTTACATAGAAAGTCTGGATGCCTACAACGGCAGTAGTTATTATAACTATCGTTCCACCCGGAACGCGAATATGACCATCCGTATCCCGAAGGATCGGCTGGATGATTTCTTAAACACTGTATCTGACCTGGGCAATGTGACCAGTCGTACGGAAAATGTACAGGATGTGACATTAACTTATGTGGATCTGGAGAGCCACAGAGATGCCCTGCAGACCGAACAGGAAAGACTGCTGCAGCTTTTGGAACAGGCGGAAAGCGTTGACGATATCATCACCATCGAGCAGCGTCTGTCTGATGTGAGATACCAGTTAGAGAGCATGGAATCCCAGCTGCGCAGCTATGACAATCAGGTTGACTACAGCACCGTATACCTTTATATTGATGAAGTAGAGGTCTACACACCGGTAGAGGAAGAGACCACATGGGAACGCATCTCTGCGGGATTTATGGACAGCTTAAAGAGCATCGGCGAAGGCATTAAGGAAGCAGCCATCTGGTTCGTAATCCATATCCCTTATCTGGTGATCTGGGCAGTGGTGATCCTTATGATCATTCTGATCCTGAAAAAGATCAAAAAGCGCACAAAACGGATCCGTGCGGAGGAACAGAAAAAACTCGCCGAAGAGGAAGAAAAAACGAAACAGACCCTGCAGAATGCAGAGACAACTGAGAACAAGAAAGAACAGGAGAAATAGAAAATGAACGAAAATCCGGCATACAAATCCGGCTTTGCCACACTGATCGGACGTCCCAACGTAGGTAAGTCCACCCTGATGAACCGCTTGATCGGACAGAAGATCGCCATTACATCCAACAAACCGCAGACCACCCGTAACCGTATCCAGACGGTACTGACCCTGGAAGAGGGGCAGATCGTATTCTTAGATACCCCCGGTATCCACAAGGCGAAAAATAAGCTGGGTGACTACATGGTAAACGTGGCGGAGCATACATTAAATGACGTGGATGTGATTCTGTGGCTGGTGGAGCCTACGAATTTCATCGGTGCCGGAGAACGTCACATTATCGAACAGCTGAAGAAGACCAAGACTCCCGTGATCCTGGTCATCAATAAGACAGACACCGTGAAAAAGGACGACATCCTGGCATTCATAGATACTTACCGCAAGGAACTGGATTTCCAGGAGATCGTCCCGGTGTCCGCCTTAAAGGGCGACAACACGGATGTACTGATCCAGTGCATTTTGAAATACCTGCCCTACGGTCCGGCATTTTACGATGAGGATACCATTACCGATCAACCCATGCGGCAGATCGTGGCGGAGCTGATCAGAGAGAAGGCACTGCGCCTTTTATCCGAAGAGATCCCTCACGGCATTGCGGTGACGGTGGAGAGCATGAAGGAGAGAGGACGGATCTGTGACATTGAGGCCACGATTATCTGCGAGAGAGATTCCCACAAGGGCATCATTATCGGCAAAGGTGGACAGATGCTGAAAAAGATCGGTTCCCAGGCACGTCCAGAGATCGAGGATATTCTGGAAATGAAGGTCAATTTACAGCTCTGGGTAAAGGTGAAAAAGGACTGGAGAGACAGCGATATTTTGCTTAAGAATTTCGGATATAATCCGAAAGACATCGAGATGGGCGAATAGAAAAACGAAATTTGCAGACCCTATTTTTACAGAGGATAACACACTGATAAAGGGGGATGCGTAAGATGCAGTTCACGAATTACTGGCAGCAATTTGAACATACCGGCAGAGTGGAGGATTACCTGAATTACCTGCAGAGTGCGGGGAGGACGGAGCTCCCCGCTGCGGGATGCGGCAGCACCTCGGTGGACTGCAGGGCGGAAGGAAACGCGAATCTTTCGCTGGGGAGGACGGATCATGCAGGAATCCCTGTATGTAACAGGAATTGTATTAAAACAGACACCTTTTGGTGAATATGACAGGCGGGTGAGCCTGCTTACCAGAGAAAAAGGGAAGATCACTGCTTTTGCCAGAGGGGCAAGAAAGCCGGGCAACCGGCTGGCGGCAGCGACCAACCCTTTTGCTTTTGGTACGTTTCGTTTGTATGAGGGAAGAAGCTCTTATACCATATCGGAAGCGGATATCAAGAACTATTTTGAAGAACTGATGACGGATTATGTAGGAGCCTGCTACGGCATGTATTTCGCGGAGGTGGCGGATTATTACTGCCGAGAGAACAATGACGAGCGGGAGATGATGAAATTATTGTACCAGTCCCTCAGGGCGCTGTGTGCACCGTCCCTTCCCAACGAACTGGTGCGAAGCATTTTTGAATTGAAAGCCATCGCGGTGAACGGTGAATATCCGGGACCGCCGGAAGGCAGAAGCCTGGAAGAATCTACGTTGTATGCCATGAACTACATAGCGGAGAGTCCCGTGGAAAAACTGTATACTTTTACCGTATCGGACAAGGTTCTGTCCGAACTATCGCAGATTGCGTCGGAATATCGCAGGCGTTTCATGGACAGGTCATTCAAAAGTCTTGAAATACTGAAAACTCTATGTTAAAATCGGATATGGCTGATGCCAAAAAAGGAGACTCATTTATGAGGCAGAATAGAATAAAAAAGGTTCTTACGACTGTGCTGTCAGGAATGCTTGTGCTGTCCTTAAGCGGCTGTGGTCAGACTGCAAAGCTCCCCGAGGAAATCGTGAATACTTCGCTGGTGGTGGAAAAGGACGGAAAAGTGACCTCTTACCTGGTCAATACCTTCGATAAAGATTTCTACAGCATAGACGGACTGAAGGAAATGGTGGACGAAGAGGCGGAAAAGTTCAATGCCGCTCATACGGATACCCAGCAAGATGCAATGACAGTGAAGACGGTGCAGACCCTGAATAACGGAAACCTGGTGCAGGTCGTGCAGGAATTCGACAGCACGGAAAGCTACGCTGAATATAGTGAACAGAGTCTGTTCTATGGGACTAGAGTGGAAGCCCTGGCGCAGGGGAACATGTTGAACCTGGAGCTGGTGAATGCATCGGACGGTACACCGGCAGATGCGGATAAGTTAGAGAAATCTCTGGAGAACGGACATCTGATCATTACCGATGCGAGTGCATATATTTATTGCCCGTATCCCGTACTGTATGTCAGCGAGGGAGTGGTCATGGGTGAGGACGGCTATGTGGACGCCTCCCAGTCCGATGGTGTCGTTACGATACTGATGAAAAAGTAGGTTATACAGTAATACAAATATATAGATATAGAGTAAGAAAGGTTTGGTACTGACATGGAAAAGACAATGGAGAAGATCGTATCCCTGGCAAAGGCAAGAGGTTTTGTATATCCCGGTTCTGAAATCTACGGCGGACTGGCGAATACCTGGGATTACGGTAACCTTGGCGTGGAGCTGAAGAATAATGTGAAAAAGGCATGGTGGCAGAAGTTTGTTCAGGAAAGTCCCTACAACGTAGGTGTGGACTGTGCGATACTGATGAATCCCCAGACCTGGGTGGCAAGCGGACATTTGGGCGGCTTCTCCGATCCTCTGATGGATTGTAAGGAGTGTCATGAGCGTTTCCGTGCAGATAAGCTGATCGAGGATTTCTGCGAGGAGAACGGCATTGCCATCGAGGGCAGCGTAGACGCATGGAGCCAGGAAGAGATGAAGAATTTCATCGAGGAGCATAATGTTCCCTGTCCTACCTGCGGCAAGCACAACTTTACCGACATCCGTCAGTTCAACCTGATGTTCAAGACATTCCAGGGTGTTACCGAGGATGCGAAAAACACCGTATACTTAAGACCCGAGACAGCACAGGGTATTTTCGTTAACTTCAAAAATGTACAGAGAACTTCCCGTAAGAAGATTCCTTTCGGTATCGGACAGATCGGTAAGTCCTTCCGTAACGAGATCACACCCGGTAACTTCACTTTCCGTACCAGAGAGTTCGAGCAGATGGAGCTGGAGTTCTTCTGTGAGCCCGGTACCGATCTGGAGTGGTTCCAGTACTGGAGAGGTTTCTGCCGTGACTGGCTGCTGTCCTTAGGCATTAAGGAAGATGAGATGCGTCTGCGTGACCATTCTCCCGAGGAGCTGTGCTTCTACAGTAAGGCAACCACCGACATCGAGTTCCTGTTCCCCTTCGGCTGGGGTGAACTGTGGGGCATTGCGGACAGAACCGATTACGATCTGACCCAGCATGCGAATACCTCCGGTGAAGATATGACCTACTTTGACGATGAGAAGAAGGAGAAGTACATCCCTTATGTAGTAGAGCCTTCTCTGGGAGCAGACAGAGTCGTTCTGGCATTCCTGTGCGCAGCTTACGACGAGGAAGAGTTAGAGGGCGGCGATATGCGTACCGTACTGCATTTCCATCCCTCACTGGCACCTGTGAAGATCGGTGTTCTGCCTCTGTCCAAGAAGCTGAACGAGGGCGCTGAGAAGATTTACGCAGAACTTTCCAAGAAGTACAACTGTGAATTTGATGACAGGGGAAACATTGGTAAGAGATATCGTCGTCAGGACGAGATCGGAACTCCTTTCTGCGTAACTTATGACTTTGAATCTGAGACAGACGGTTGCGTAACCGTACGTTTCCGTGATTCCATGGAGCAGGAGCGTGTAGCAATCGCAGATCTGAATGCTTACTTTGCAGACAGGTTCACATTCTAAGAGACTTTTTAGAAAGCAAAAAAGTACGAGGAGCAGAAAGTATTCTGCTCCTTTTTATGTATTTATTGTAAAGAGGCGTAAACTTTTTATCCAATGTTTCGCAGGGAACAAGCTGCTTTAGGAGAATTTAAATGAAATCTTGGAACACGAAGATGAGTAATATTCTGAAACCGGGAAAATATAGAATAGGACTCGCACTGCTTTTGGCGCTCCTGCTGGAAGTGACGGTATTCCAGTATCGGACGTATCTGACACTTGGGAATGACTCTATCGAAGTGACACCGAAGGTGTATGCGGGTGGTGTTCAGAATGAGGATGGCAGCTTTACCGTGGAGGAGACTCTGAAACTGAAGACGGACAATATGGAGGAAAAGGTCAATTCCCTGCATCTGTCGTTTTCCATAGAAAACGGTGATGGGGAAGAGGATCCTTACGCTTCCTATGTCGCAATTTATGCCAGGGATGAAGCCAATGAGGATTATTACATTGTAGGAGAGCGGAATATCCTGGAAAAGGTTCCGTCCACCGGGGATATGACCCTGCACTTATCCGGGAAAATGCACAGCATGGTGATCATTTTCTCCGCGGATGAGGGTGAGACGGTGCGGATCCACGAGATGACGCTGAATCCCCGGATTCCCATGCGCTTTTCCGTGCTCCGTCTGCTGCTGGCATTCCTGACGATTCTGTGGATACAGCTGGCAATATGTCCCGTGGAGAAGACACTTCCCGAAAAAAAGATCCTGACGGCGGTGATCCTGCTGCAGGCGGGACTGTTTGTCGGGGCAGTCCTGTTAAACCCGATCTACCGGGAAGTACCCTGGGAGCACCATATGCAGTATCATAAGCTGGCGGTGGCACTGAGCGAAGGGCACCTGTATCTGGATGATGCACCTCCGGCATCTTTGCTGACCATGGAGAATCCTTATGATTTTGATGCAAGGAACCGGACTCTGGAAAATGCCGGGGAGGAATGCCTGTGGGATGTTGCTTATTACCACGGTGCTTATTATGTCTATTTCGGTGTGGTGCCTGTGTTGGTATTTTACCTGCCCTGGTATCTGCTGACCGGGACGGCATTCCCGACCTGGGTAGGGATACTGATCGTGGGAATCCTGTTGATCATAGGTATGTTTGTACTGACCGGAGAACTGCGGCGGAAGTATTTTCCGAAAGTCCCGTTTACCACATGGATCTTTACGACACTGATGATGATTAACGGCTGCGGAGCACTGACTATTATGCGCAGACCGGATTATTATTCGCTGCCGATCCTGATGGGAGTCACTTTGTCGGTATACGGAATCTCTTTCTGGCTTTCTTCCCTGGAAGAGACAAAAGTGAACGGTTGGAAGCTGGCTGTGGGGTGTCTGTGTATGGCACTGGTAGCGGGATGCAGACCACAGCTTTTACTGGGATCGTTTTTGATCTTTCCGATCTTTTGGAATGCCGTATTTGTAAAAAGGCAGCTGTTTTCCAAAGACAGTAAAGGGAAAACCTTTGCAGCGATCCTTATGTATGCCGTGATTGCCGCATGCCTGATGATTTATAACTATAAAAGGTTCGGATCGGTGTTCGATTTCGGAGCCAATTATAATCTGACCACGAACGATATGACAAAGAGAGGCGTGGAACTGGGAAGAATTCCGTTTGCGCTGTTTACCTATCTGTTCCAGCTGCCTGCGGTATCTGCTACCTTCCCGTATCTTCTGGAGGTCATGCATAAGACGACTTACCTGGGCAAGACAATCAGTGAAGGCACCTTTGGCGGCTTTTTCACGGTGAACCTGATCCCACTTGCCGCATTTTTCGTCCTGGGGCACCGGAAGTGGTTTGCGGAGAATGGGGTAGGTACCTTGAAGGGAAAGCGGATGTATGCCATGGCGTGGATGACCCTGCTGTCTGGAATTGCAATCGTCATCGCGGATGCGGAAGCAGCGGGTATCTTACAACGGTATTACAGTGACTTTGGATGGCTGTTTTATATCGGTGGCTTAATCTGCTTCTATGCCGCATGGCAATACAACGGGGAGAATGCCGACAGGGTAAGGCTGCTTCGCTTTTTCCAAAATATTGCTTTCGCTGTCTGCATGGCATATAACTTCCTGCTGTTATTTATCGACAGCAGTGAGACTCTGGTGAGCACAGATCCGGTGAGATTTTATTCCATCTGCCAGCAGCTGGCGTTCTGGAGATAGCGGTAGAGTGCCGTTTTATCCTTGACGCGGCGAATTGATAACATTATAATGTAGAAATGTAGGTTCTGAACAGTCAAGAGTATATTTTATATAAATAAGGAGAACGAGAGATGAGACAATTCACTTCTGATGAGCTGAGAAAAGCCTGGAAACAATTTTATATAGACCGCGGGCATGTGGATGTAGGAGCAGTATCCCTGGTATCTGACGGTTCCACCGGTGTTATGTTCAACGTGGCCGGCATGCAGCCTCTGATGCCCTATCTGCTGGGAAAGAAGCATCCTCTGGGTACCAGACTCTGTAACGTACAGGGCTGCGTACGTACCAACGATATTGATTCCGTAGGTGACAAGAGCCATGTAACCTTCTTCGAGATGATGGGAAGCTGGAGCCTTGGCGATTACTTTAAAAAGGAACGCTGCCAGTGGAGCTTTGAACTGCTGACCCAGGTGTTTGGATTCGATGCAGACCATCTGGCTGCTACGGTATTCGCAGGCGACGAGAATGCTCCCAAAGATGAAGAGGGCGCACAGTATCGTATTGCTTCTGGATTTAAAAAAGAGAACGTATATTATCTTCCCGCGGACGACAACTGGTGGGGACTGGAGTATGGTCCCTGTGGTCCCGACAGTGAGATGTTCTATATTGCAGACAGACCGGATTGCGGACCGAACTGCGGACCCGGCTGTGACTGCGGTAAATACACAGAGCTGGGTAACGATGTATTCATGCAGTACGAGAAGCATCATGACGGTCATCTGACTCCCTTAAAGCAGAAGAATGTAGATACCGGTTGGGGACTGGAGCGTATTCTGGCTTTCTTAAACGGTACCAGAGATGTATACCAGACCGACCTGTTCGCTCCCGTTATCGCTTATATCGAAGAGGCTTCCGGTGCCAAATACAATGCGGATGAGAAGCTGACCAGATCCATGCGTATTCTGGCAGACCATCTGCGTACCAGCGTAATGCTGATCGGTGATGAGGCAAAGCTGCTTCCTTCCAATACCGGTGCCGGCTATATTCTCCGCCGCCTGATCCGTCGTGCGGTAAGACACGGACGTACCTTAAATATGACTACTGAGCAGCTGTTACATATTGCTGCCATGTATATTGATGAGATCTACGCAGAGAGTTATCCCTTACTTAAGAAGAGCCGTGAGTTCATCTTAAGCGAGCTGCAGAAAGAGATCGCCCGTTTCGAGAGCACTCTGGAGAACGGCATGAAGGAACTACAGAAGATCCTGGAGCAGAAGAGAAGCGAAGGCAAGAAGGAGATCGACGGTAAGTCCGCATTCTACTTATATGATACCTTCGGATTCCCGCTGGAGCTGACCGTAGAGCTGGCACAGGAAGAGAATCTGACCGTAGATGAGGAAGGCTTCGCCGCTGCCATGGAAGAACAGAAGCAGAAGGCAAGAGAAGGACAGAACTTCTCCCAGAAGCTGACCACCGCTGCAGGTGTATTCGATGCGCTGGATGAGAAGACAGTAAGCGAATTTGTAGGTTACGATAAACTTACCGCAGAAGGAAAGGTAGTTGCACTGGCCTCCGAGATCGAACTGGTGGATGCCTTAAAGACCGGCGAGAGCGGTACCCTGATCACCGACGTAACTCCGTTCTATGCTACCATGGGTGGACAGAAGGGTGACTTTGGTGTGATCCGTACGCAGAACGGTACTTTTGAAGTGACCGAGACTGTGAAGATCGCAGGCGGTCGTATCGGACATGTGGGTAAGGTCATATCCGGCAGCGTATCTGTAAATGATAACGCAGAGCTTGCCGCAGATATCGACAACAGAAAGAGTGTCTGCAAGAATCATTCCGCAACCCATCTGTTACAGAAGGCACTGCAGATTGTATTAGGTGATCATGTAGAACAGCAGGGCTCCTACCAGGACGGCGCGAGAACCCGTTTCGATTTCAGCCACGGTCAGGCGATGACTGCAGAAGAGATCGCTAAGGTAGAGGCTCTGGTTAATGAGAAGATCGCAGAGGACCTTGCAGTCGTTACCGATATTATGAGCATCGAGGATGCGAAGAAGAGCGGCGCTATGGCGTTGTTTGGTGAAAAGTACGGCGAGACCGTCCGCGTGGTATCTATGGGAGATTTCTCCAAGGAACTGTGTGGTGGTACTCATGTAAAGCATACCGGTGAGATTGGATACTTCAAAATCCTGTCTGAGAGCGGTGTTGCAGCCGGCGTCAGGAGAATTGAAGCACTGACCGGTGCCAACGTCATGGCATACTATCAGGCGATGGAAGAGAACTTCAACAAGGCAGCCGCAGCCGCAAAGTCTGCACCCGCAGCTTTGATCGAGAAGATTCAGCATATGCAGGCAGAACTGAAAGCTCTGAATGCAGAGAACGAATCTCTGAAGGCTAAGATGGCACAGTCCGCACTGGGCGATGTCATGGATCAGGTAGTGGAAGTAAAGGGAACAAAGTTACTGGCTGCTAATGTAGACGGCGTTGACATGAACGGCTTAAGAGATCTGGGAGATCAGCTGAAGGGCAAGCTTGGGGAAGGTGTAGTAGTCCTTCTCTCCGCACAGGACGGCAAGGTCAACATGATCGCCATGGCAACAGACGGTGCTGTAAAAGCCGGTGCCCATGCAGGCAACCTGATCAAGGGAATTTCCGCACTGGTAGGCGGTGGCGGCGGTGGACGCCCCAACATGGCACAGGCAGGCGGTAAGAATCCCGCAGGTATTCCCGCAGCCATTGCAGAAGCATCTAAGGTACTGGAGGGTCAGCTTGCATAATGGAACGAGAGAGTTTAAAATCCCGCTTAGGTTTTATCCTGCTGTCCGCCGGTTGCGCCATTGGCATCGGTAATGTATGGAAGTTTCCATACATGGCCGGCCAGGGCGGTGGTGGCGCCTTTGTATTGTTTTATCTGATCTTCCTGGTAATCTTAGGTCTGCCTATTATGACCATGGAGTTTGCCGTAGGAAGAGCCAGCAAAAAGAGTCCCGTCAAGGCTTACCAGGCTTTGGAGAAGCCGGGACAGAAGTGGCATATCCATGGGTATTTCACACTGGCAGGCTGCTATCTGTTAATGATGTTTTATACCACAGTGGCAGGCTGGATGTTACATTATTTTTATATGACAGCGACCGGTAAGCTGTCCGGACTTTCCGCGGATGCGGTGGCGGATCAGTTTACCCAGATGCTGGCAAATCCCAAGGTCATGATGTTCTGGATGGTACTGGTGGTGATCATCGGTATCGGTGTCTGCGCCGGCGGACTGCAAAACGGTCTGGAGCGCGTGACGAAGGTCATGATGATCGCACTGCTTGCCATCATGGTAGTGCTTGCTATTAACAGCTTTTTCATGTCGGGAGCAAAAGAAGGACTGAAGTTCTATCTGGTGCCTGACTTTCAGCGTATGCAGGAAGTCGGTGTGGTATCTACGCTTGTAGGTGCCATGAACCAGGCATTCTTCACCTTGAGCCTGGGCATCGGTGCCATGGCAATCTTCGGCAGTTATATCGGCAAGGACCATTCCCTGATGGGAGAGTCCGTCAGAGTCGTCGTACTTGATACTTTTGTGGCAATTACAGCTGGACTGATCATTTTTCCCGCCTGCTTTACCTACGGCGTGGATCAGACATCGGGTCCCAGCCTGGTATTCATCACTTTGCCGAATATATTTGCCAACATGCCTTACGGTCGTCTGTGGGGAAGCTTATTCTTCCTGTTCATGGCGTTTGCAGCATTGTCTACTGTGCTGGCGGTGTTTGAAAATATCATCTGCTGCGGTATGGAGCTGACTGGTGCCAGTCGTAAGAAGTCTTCTCTGGTGAATCTGTTCCTGATCATCGCATTGTCCGTACCCTGTGTACTGGGCTACAATGTATGGAGCTGGGACGGCTTTTCCGTCTTCGGCGGAGCGATACTGGATTTCGAGGATTTTCTGGTAAGCAATCTGTTCCTGCCGCTGGGATCTCTGGTATATCTGTTGTTCTGTGTGACCAGATACGGCTGGGGATGGGAGAATTACAAGAAAGAAGTCAATACAGGCAAGGGCTTAAAAGTACACGACTGGATGCGGGGGTATCTGACCTACGGACTGCCGTTGATCGTAATCTTCATCTTCCTGTTCGGAATTTATGATAAGTTCTTTAAATAAGATTTTGCAAATCCAGTAGCTTGCGTAAAATAAGAACAAGCAGACTCTAAGCAGCCGTCGGTACTTAGCGAGGGTATTTTCCTCGCTTAT
>CAVFMG010000055.1:0-15821 GCA_963623435.1 Odoribacter splanchnicus | reverse complement strand
ACTTTATACGATACCGCGCCCGGAGAGGTCTGGAATAGGGAGCGCATCGCTGCTTTGAAGGCAGAAGTAGCCGCTGCCGGACTGCATATTTCCGGAATCGAAAGTGTCAATGTCCATGACGCCATCAAAACCGGTGCCCCCGACCGGGATCTCTATATTGACAACTATATTCAGACACTGGAAAACCTGGGAAAAGAAGATATTCACCTGGTCTGCTACAATTTCATGCCGGTCTTCGACTGGACGAGAACCGAACTTGCGAGAAAGCGTCCTGACGGCTCCACGGTCTTAGCTTATACCCAGGAAGCGGTAGACGCTATCAATCCGGAGGAGATGTTCGCTTCCATCGCCGGAGATACCAACGGCACCGTGATGCCCGGCTGGGAACCGGAGCGCATGGCGCATATCAAAGAGCTTTTTGCAATGTATGAGGATATCGACGACGAAAAATTATTTGAAAATCTGAAATATTTCCTGGAGCGGATCATGCCGGTCTGTGACAAATACGATATCAACATGGCGATCCATCCCGACGATCCCGCCTGGAGTGTCTTCGGTCTGCCCCGCATCATTATTAATAAGAAAAATATTCTGCGCATGATGCAGATGGTGGACAATCCTCATAACGGTGTCACCTTCTGTTCCGGCTCTTATGGTACCAACCTGGAAAATGACCTGCCGGATATGATCCGTTCCCTGAAGGGACGCATTCATTTTGCCCATGTCCGCAACCTGAAGTTCAACAGTCCCACCGATTTCGAGGAGGCTGCTCATCTGTCCTCCGACGGTACCTTTGACATGTACGAGATCATGCGTGCACTGTATGAGATCGGTTTCGACGGTCCGATCCGCCCCGACCACGGTCGTATGATCTGGGGTGAGGTGGCAATGCCCGGTTACGGTCTCTATGACCGTGCCTTGGGTGCGACTTATCTGAACGGGTTGTGGGAAGCAATCGAGAAAGGAGCTGCTCGCTATGAAACTAAATAAAGAAGGATTAAAGGATAAAAAGCTCTGGGAAAACGCAGACTATGCCCTGCCCGGATTTGATTGCGAGGCTGTTGCAAAAGCCACAAAGGAACATCCCTTCTGGATCCATTTCGGCGCCGGCAACATTTTCCGTGCTTTCCAGGCAAATGTTGTTCAGGATCTGTTAAATCAGAGGATCTTAGACAGGGGGCTGATAGTAGCGGAAGGCTACGACTATGAGATCATTGAGAAAATGAATCATCCGCATGACGATTACAGCATTCTCGTCACCTTAAAGGCAGACGGTACCGTAGAAAAAACGGTCGTCGGCAGTGTCGTGGAATCTCTGGCTCTGGATTCCGATAATGAGAAGCAGTTCCACCGTCTGCAGGAGATCTTCGCCGCCGACAGCTTGCAGATGGCTTCTTTTACAATTACGGAAAAAGGCTATAATCTCTACGGCGCAGACGGCAATTTCACACCTCAGGTCGCCGCAGATCTGTCTGCCGGTCCCGAGGCTCCCGTCAGTTATATCGGAAAAGTAGCATCCTTATTATATGCAAGATTTCTTGCAGGAGAAAAACCCATTGCCATGGTAAGTATGGATAACTGCTCGCATAACGGTGATAAACTTGCAGCTGCCATCGGTGCCTTTGCTGAGGGCTGGACACAAAACGGTCTGGTGGAACAAGCGTTTGAAAGCTATATTAAGACTAGCGGTAAGGTCTCTTTCCCCTGGACCATGATCGATAAGATCACTCCCCGCCCGGATGCTTCCATCGAAGAGCTCCTGAAAAAAGACGGCGTGGAAGAATTAGATCCCGTGATCACCGACAAGCATACGTATGTAGCTCCCTTCGTCAACGCAGAGGAATGCCAGTATCTGGTCATTGAAGACGACTTCCCGAACGGGCGCCCGGCGCTCGAAAAGGGTGGGCTGATCTTCACTTCCAGAGAGACCGTAGACAAGGTGGAAAAAATGAAAGTGTGCACCTGCCTGAATCCGCTGCATACCGCCCTGGCAGTCTTCGGCTGTCTCTTAGGCTATACCCTGATCTCGGAAGAAATGAAAAATCCGGCTCTGAAAAAGCTGGTGGAGCAGATCGGCTATACCGAGGGGCTTCCCGTAGTGACGAATCCCGGTATCTTAGATCCGAAAGAATTCCTGGACACCGTATTAAAAGTCCGCATTCCCAATCCGTTCATGCCGGACACCCCACAGAGAATCGCAACGGATACTTCCCAGAAACTGGCAATCCGCTTTGGAGAGACCATCAAAGCCTACGTTGCGGATCCTAAGCTTTCCGTAGCGGATCTTAAGTTCATTCCTCTGGTATTTGCAGGATGGTTACGGTATCTCATGGGTGTGGATGACAACGGTAAGGCGTTTACTTTAAGCTCCGATCCCCGTCTGGAGGAGTTGACTGCCATAGTCAGTGGCATTACCTTAGGGGATACAACAGATGTTCCGGCAGTTCTTGACAGTGTACTGTCAGATGCTACCATCTGGGGCGTAGACCTGAAAGCCCTCGGCATGGAAACAATAGTCTGCCAGTATTTCAAAGAACTGATTGCAGGTCCCGGTGCCGTGGCAGCGGTTCTGAACAAATACACTTCATAAAACATTAGAAAATAAAAATCCTGTTCCGGCGATTCTGATCAATCGTCCGAAACAGGATTTTATTTTTAAATTCATTACAAATTCATATCATCTAACAGCATGTCTGCATAGATACCGCCAATCTCTTTTAAGCCTTTGGCAATCATGGATGCAAAATTCACTGCACCGTCGTATCTTAAATGGGTATTGTCCTCGGATTTCTCCGGATGATTCTTATACTCACCCTCCGGGAAGAACATATACCATCTTCTGCTGTTCTTTTCTCCGGCTTTTTTCAGTTCCATACGGCTCATACTGTAGAGATCTACCAGAGGTACATTGTTTTTCTCCGCGGTCTGCTTCATGGCAGCCACGTAGTCGGAATGTGCACCGATGCCTAAGTGCTTCTCATCCATAAAGCATCTGCGTTCCAAAGGAGTGATCAGTACCGGATAGGCACTATGCTCTCTTGCCACCCGGATAAAAGTCTCTAGATTCTCCATATAGGAGGAAAAAGGCTCCGTATATCTGGTGGGATCTTCTTTTTTCTCATCGTTGTGTCCGAACTGGATAAACAGGAAGTCTCCCGCATCGATCTGTTCCTCTATGGCCTTTAGTCTCCCCTCGTCCATAAAGCTCTTGGTGCTTCTGCCGTTTTTGGCATGATTGACTACGCTGTACTCTTTTTTCACAAATAAAGAAAATACCTGACCAATACCAGTCTGCGGATAGGTCGTGTAATCATTGGTCTGGACTGTGGAATCAGCAGCCCAAAAAATCTTATTCATTTCTTCCCTCATTTCTGCGCTTTCTGCGCGCATCTTTTGTTGCGGAACTTATTCGCATATATAACACAAGGGAAACCGAAGTTTCCCTTGCCGAAGCCTAAACACGTGTGAGAAAGAAATCACTCCTTAACAGCACCGATATTAACACCCTTTACGAAGTACTTCTGCAGGAAAGGATACAATGCCATGAAAGGAAGGATTGCACATACGATTGCTGCATAGTACAGAGTGTTCTGAGATACCGCATACTGTGTAGTAGGGGTATCACCATCCATGATCATATTACGTAACTGATACTGAAAGTTAACCTGATCAGGATCGGTAATATAAATCTTAACGGTAGAATAGTCATTCCACACGGTAACTGCGAACATCAGACCGATGGAAGCCAGAGCTGCTTTGGACAGAGGAAGCACAATCTTGAAGAAGATTCCCATAGGGGAACATCCATCGATTTCGGCTGCTTCAAACAGACTGGCAGGAATTCCTTCAAAGAAGTTGCGCATCAGTACCAGATTGTACACGTTCATACCGTGTTTAACAACCAGGATCCACATACTGTTAACCAGATGTAACTGTTTCATTACCAAGTACTCAGGGATCATACCGCCGGAGAAAATCATGGTAAACAAAAGGAAATATGCGAAGAAGTTACGTCCGGGCATATCAAACTGAATCAGTACATAACCACCCAGGGTGGACAGGAGCAGACCAAGGAACGTTCCGAGCACTGTTGTTATTACTGAGTTGATGAACGGTCTGTACAGTCTCTGAGTATGAATAATAGTCTTATATCCATCTAATGTAAAATCATGAGGCCACAGTCTGAACTGGTATACACCCACAGCATTGAAGGAGTCTACTACTACCTTCCAGATAGGTACCAGAACCAGGAGGCCGATCAGAATGAATACGATGTAGTTAACGACATCGAAAACATGAACTTTTTTCTTAGGTTTACGATAAGCTGTCTTTGCCACGTTTAACACCTCCTATACAATGCCACGACCGCGGGTCTTCTTACTTGCCCAGTTACATACTAATACCAGTACACAACCAACCAGGGACTTGAAGAGACCAACTGCTGTAGAGTAACCATAGTTCGGCAGAGCGATTGCGAATGTCTGACGATAAATATAAGTAGAAATAACATCAGATACGCTGTATACCGCATTGTTGTACAATACGAATACGGACTCGAACATGTTCATAACCTTAGCAAGGTTCAGAATCAATACGGTGATGATAGTGTTAGACAATGCAGGCAGGGTAACATAACGCATCTTCTGCATACGGGTAGCACCGTCAATATCTGCTGCTTCATACAACTCAGGATTAATACCTGCCAGAGTAGCCAGGAAGATAATGGTTCCCCAACCTGTTTCTTTCCAGATATTAATAATGTAGAAGATTGGTCTCCACCATGTCGGACTTGCCAGGAAATAAATGTTCTTAGCGTCAGCGGACAGGATGCCCCAGTCATGTAATAATCCGTTTACCAGACCGGTAGAGGAAGGAGACAGGAACAAGCTGAAAATAGATGCAACTACTGCCCATGACATAAAGTGAGGCAGATATATGATAGTCTGCAAAGTTTTCTTTGCAAAGAGATTTCCCATTTCATTTAAGAAAACTGATACGATAACTGCGGTGAATGTTGTGATCAGCAGCTTCATAATACTCAGTTCCAAAGTATTCTTGAAAGATGTCCAGAACGCATCTGTTTTGAACATATTGGTAAAATGCTTTAATCCGGCAAATGTCGGAGTACCTACAGGTTTATAATCGTAAAATGCATAACGAATACCAAGCATAGGCCAGTAATACATGATCAAAATGAACACGAATACAGGCAGGAACATCAAATAGTAGCCCCTGTTATTCCAGATTCGAAGACCCAGAGGCTTGTGGCGTACTTCTACACCGGTGGATGTGGTGATTTTATTTTTCTTGCTCATACCATCCCTCTTCCTTTCAACTTCATCTCATACAATCTTTTCTCTCAAAATATCCTGTCCCACAGGATTGCATCCGATGAGACAGGATAATTATATCATGAATTTTCAGCTTTTGCTACAATTATATCGAATTTTATCGATTACTGTGCATTCAGCTCAGTTAAGCACTGATCAATGATGGAACCAACAGTGTCAACGTAGGTCTGCATAGCTGCATCTACATCGCCGCCCTCAACTACTACAGAAGTGATAGCTGCCAGCTTAGCATCGTAGATGGTGCCGGATTCGTTGGTATAGGTCTCAGAGGTAGGAGACTGAGGAGCATCCTTGCAGTTCTCGGTGAAGAACTTGTTACCTTCTGCAGCCAGTCCGGAGATATCGTTAAATCCGTTATCCAGAGAGCAAACAACCAGTGCGGGATCCATAGCGTTCTTCTTCCATACGGAGTTAGGATCGTTAGGAGACTGCTTTAAGTGGAACTGACCATCTTCGTACTCGTAGGTCTTCTCTTTGTCAGTACCAGCGTTGATGGTGAAGGTCTCAGCCTTGGTAGACCAGTGAACATCTTCAGCACCGTAGGTCCACAGAGTCTGAACCTTGTCGCCATCCATCATGGTCTCGATGAATGCATCGAAGATAGCCTGCTCACGAGAGTCGTCTCCGTCACCGTCATCAATGATAACCCATACAGGAGCTTCTCTGTTCAGGTATGCGCCTACCTCAGCGATAGGAGCCAGCTCAACCAGATTCTCATCAACATTGTTCTTGATCAGGTTGTCGGTCAGAGTCTGATACCAAGAACCTGCCCAGTATGTAAATACACCTGAAGAACCGGTCTGATCATTGGAGAACCATTTCTCACGAGCAATCTTGGTAGAAGCGGTCAGGGTCTCAGGATCGATAGCACCATCCTGGTAAGCCTGCTGCAGTCTTAACAGAGCTTCCTTGGTAGCATCGGTCTGGAATCCATCGTACCAGGTACCGTTATCATCCTGCAGAATTGCGGGATAAGCATCCTGCCAGAACTCAGGCAGATAGTTAACAAAAGGAGCCTCGTTGCCAACAAAGCCAGCAGCGATAACGCCATAGGTATCACCGTTTACGCCATTGCCATCGGGATCACCGTTATGGAATGCTAACAGCATATTGTAGTAATCATCGTAAGTCTTGATGGAAGAAGCATCAATACCAACTGCATCTAACCAAGCCTGCTTAACATAGGTAACGCAACCATTACCATAAGTAGGTGCGAAGCCATACAGATGGCCCTCATCATCCTTCAGGTTCTCATTGATCTCGGGCAGAGTCAAGTGAGACTGGAATTTAGCGTTTGCATATGCCTCAGACATATCCCACAGCAGACCGGTAGGAGCATACTGCTTGAACATATCTGCGCTCATGATCATAACATCGGGGTAGTCACCACCTGCGAACAGACGACCTACAGCATCGGTATAACCAGAGTGATCTAACTGCTGGATATTCATTTTAATGGAATGACCGATCTCTTCAGATACAGCCTCCTCCCACTGTTCAACGAACTCCGCCTGTCCCTGGTCAACAGTTGCTGTCAGAGTACCATTAACGACTACGTTAATCTCCTCAAGGTTGTAAGCTTCAGCAGATGTTGCTTCAGTAGATGCTGCTGCTTCACCAGATGCTGCAGCTGTGTCTGATGCAGTAGCATCATTGCTGCTTCCGCATGCTGCCAAGGATGCAACCATAGCAGATGCTAAAAGAACGGATAATACTTTTCTCTTCATTTTTTTCCTCCCTAAAAATTTGGAATAATGATTTGACAAGGGGTCATTCCCTTGACTTGCCCTCACCTTACCATCAGCCCCACAGAAAAACAAGTTACAATTTTTGCGTTCGGGTGCAAATTTTGACAACCGGTTCCGCAAAGCCTTGATTTTACTGCATTTCTGTAAGAGCTTACATATTGTTTTTTTTATGCAAAACTGTTACAATGTACATAATTTGTTCGGTAAGTTTCAGATTTAAAATGGTTTTAGGAGATAACATTGATGATTTTACACAGAAAAAGTGTCCAAAAGGATACAGATTATACAAGTCATAACAGTACTTTGATGCTGAAAATGGTAACCTCTTACAGCATTTTCTTACTTATTATCCTTGTATTGTTCATCTTTTTATACCGGTCTACAATAAATAACGCCCGTGATTCTTATGATCAACAGAACGAGACGACCCTGGTCAGCAATGCGGAGCTGTTTGAAAGTGATCTGAACATCATGGAAGTCTATTGCAGACAGCTGTTGCAGAACGATACGTTCCGGAAAGTCATGAATTACCAGAATACTTTCTTTCCTTTCACGGATCTGGGGAATGAATTACAGAACTCTCTGGCTACAAATGTGTACGCGGAAGCACTTCTTCCGTTAAAAGAGTACTTTATCTACTTCCCTGAGACGGATTATGTACTGAATCCGAACTATTTTATATCTGCAAAACGGTTCTATAACTGGATTCAGAAATATCCCGCTTCCGAAAAGGATCTGTGGTACTCCTACATGACGGAACCGGAATACACGAACCGCTTCCTTCCGATGGATGTATTCATGCCGAATTACAGCGAAAAATACTATATGTATATCATTGATCTGGATGATCTCTATTATATGGATGCCCACGCCAGAGTCTGCTTTATCTTCGAGCAGGATAAAATGGCGGATTTGTTCGATTGTGTACAGATGGATGGAGACAATTTCCTAGTAGTAGCCGCTGAGGATGGCTCCACCGTCCTTTCGATCAATGCTCCGGAGAGTATTTCCGCAGAAATGTTGAACTCTCTGGACTTTAATAAGGGTTATTCAGAGGTTCGTATCGATGGTCAGAACTTTACTTTAGGGAAATATGTTTCAGATAGCACCAGTTATTCTTACTTTTTCAGTTTCCCTCCCTACAAGGCAACTGCCGGTCTCGGAAGTGCGCAGCTGTTTCTGATCCTGTTTGCCATGCTGGCACTGTTGATCGGTGTCTCGCTGATCTATTATTTCTCCCGGCGCAATGTCCGCCCCATTATTGAGCTTGGACAGGAGCTGCAGACCGCTGTGGAAGTCCAGAAGAATCTTCAGGAGGTCGTGGACAGCCAACGCCCGATCATCTGTACCTCTTATGTGCGGCAGCTGTTGTCCGGTACCGCTACTTCCGAGGACGAGGTAGCCTATATGGAGAACTATCTGGGAATTACAGAATCTTCTTATTATAATGTGTTATACATTGTGTACTATAATAATTTCGGTGACAATACAGAAAATGCACTGCCCGGCGGTGTGGAATCCGTGGAAGAACTGGAGCATATCATTGAGACCGCTCTGGAGAACTTCTTCGGAACGCCGCTCTTCTACTTCAGCCCTTCGGACCGAACGTATTCCGTTCTGCTGCATTGCACAGAGGAAGAGGAAAAGGATCTGATTTTAAAGATCAACAACTGTATCTTAAGACTGCATGATTATCTGCTGGATACTTACGATATCTGGCTGTTCGCTGGTATCGGGCGCAATACGGATTCCCTGATGAACGTATGGGAATGCTACCAGCAGGCTTCCGAAGCGGTAAGTTATACCACGAAGAACTATATTTTCTTCCCGTATGAATTTATTAAGAAGGATTCCAACGTGTTCTACTACCCGCCGGAGATCTCCACGAAGCTGATCCACTTCATCTCCACGGGCAATACGCCCCAGGTGCTGGAGCTGTTCAACATGATCCACCAGGAGAACATCGAGGAACGGTCCCTGCCGGTCAATCTGTTGAAATACCTGCTGTCGGATATCCGTAACACTTTGTTAAAAGCAAGATTTGCACTGCCCCAGGATGCGGATCCCGAAGCCGTAAAAGTGCTGGATGAGCGTTTCAACGAGCATCTGACCTTCAAATTATGTGAAGATCTGGCATTGTCCTTATGTAATCTCTTTGGCAATAAGGAGGATGACAATACCTTATCCTCCACCATCGAGAAATATATTAAAGATAACTACAAGGATCCTTCGCTGGGTCTTAACAAGATCTCCGATGAATTCCAGATCTCAGAGAGTTATTTCTCTCATATGTTCAAGGAAAAGACCGGCGTGAACTTCTCCACATATCTGGAGAATATCCGTATGACGGAAGCCGCCAGACTGATCAAGGAGACCGATATCAGCTTAAACGAGCTGTATATCGCTGTGGGATATAACAATTCCAATACGTTCCGCCGTGCCTTCAAGAAGGTATACGGGGTAACTCCCAGTGCCATGCGGGAAAAATAAATATGGGTATAAAAATAGCCGGGACATTTCCCGGAGGATTAATCCTCCAGAAATGCCTCGGCTGTTTTCATATCTTCCGGTGTTGTGATCTTAATATTCTGATAAGAAGCTTCCACCAGCTTCACTCTTGTCTCGGTGAACATCTCCACCACGCTGGCATCATCTGTCACCTGAATCCCCTGCTCCTGCATCTTGGGAAGCCTGTTTTTCAGTCTCTCATACGCCTGTAAGATCAGGCTGGTCTCAAATACCTGGGGGGTCTGAATATTCCAGACGGTCCTGCGATCCGGTGTAGACAGGGCAAATCCTTCGCCGTCACTGATTTTTACCGTATCTTTGCTCTGCACCGCTGCCACGCATGCCTGATACTGCAAGGCTGCTGCATAGGTATCTTCCAGTATTTTCTCCGTCAGGAAAGGTCTGGCGCCATCATGAATGAACACATAACCGTGCTCATTCGGATACTTAAGGTGTCCGTCCGCAATTAGCTGCAATGCCCGGCTCACAGACAGATACCGTTCCGTTCCTCCGGAAGTAATAATATTTACCTTGGTGAAATGGTATTTCTGTACGATTTCTTCCCGGACGTAGGGAATATCCTGCTCCGCTGTCACGAGGATGCAATCATCAATGATTTTCGACTCTTCTACGGCATGCAGCGCATACCAGATCAGAGGTCTGCCTTTTAAAGGAAGGAACTGCTTCGCCACCGCGGATTGCATTCTGCTTCCGCTGCCCGCTGCCAAAATAATAGCGGTACATCTGGGCTTTCCTCCGTTCTCCAGAGTCTCCTGATCGATTTCTTCCTCATTTAGTGTTCTATTTTCCTTATAATCTTCTGTCAGATTTCTGTCTTGTGTCACTCTATCTACCATATTGCTGTCTGTCTTTCTGTAAAGTCTTCTATAACTATTCAAAGCCTCGTTCGAAAAATCATCTCTTCGAGACTTACATGAATAACGAGCTTACTTGTTATTTGCTCATTGAAGCTACCGCTCACCCAGTTTCAGATTCGGTACCGCATTCAGGTCATAGCCGCTGCGGACACCCTTGATATATTCATAATAGCCGGCAACACCGATCATGGCTGCGTTATCCGTACAGAAAATGGGGGAAGGATGGTAAAATGCAATGTTACGCTTTCCGCATTCTTCTTCAAAAGCCGCCCGCAGGGAAGAATTGGATGCCACACCGCCTGCGATGGCAAATTTATTCAGTCCGTAGGCTTTTACCGCATGCAGGGAATGGCTCACCAGCACATCTACGACCGCTTTCTGGAAAGAAGCCGCCACATCCGCCTGATTATAGCTTTCTCCCTTCATCTGGCAGCCGTTCAGGTAGTTCAGTACAGCGGATTTCAGACCGCTGAAGCTGAAGTCATACTCATTTTCCGCCACTGCCGCTCTGGGGAAATGAATGGCGTCGGGATTGCCCTCCTTCGATACTTTATCAATCTTGGGTCCGCCGGGATATCCCAGTCCGATGGCACGTGCCACCTTGTCAAAAGCTTCTCCCGCAGCATCGTCCCTGGTCCGACCGATGATCTCATACTCGCCGTATTCCTTCACCACTACCAGGTGAGAATGTCCGCCGGAAGCCACCAGACAGATAAAAGGAGGCTCCAGTTCTTTGTTTTCAATAAAGTTCGCACTGATATGTCCTTCGATGTGATGTACGCCTACCAAAGGAATGCCGGTAGCAAAACTGATGGCTTTTGCCTCAGATACCCCTACCAAAAGTGCTCCTACCAGTCCAGGACCATAGGTCACCGCAATGGCTGTGATATCCTCCAGGGTCACATGAGCGTCGGCAAGTGCCTGCTCAATGACCTGATTGATCTTCTCGATATGCTTGCGGGAAGCAATCTCCGGCACTACTCCGCCGTATAACGTATGTAAGGCGATCTGAGAGGAGATCACATTGGAAAGTACCTCTCTGCCGTTTTTTACCACCGATGCCGCGGTTTCGTCACAGGAACTCTCGATTCCCAAAATATAAATGTTTTTTTGCTTTTCTGTCTCTGCCATTTTTCCGCCTGCTTTGTCTTAATTATTGTCTGTCTGTTCCAGATTTCTGTTTAACTGATCCGCTGTCTCCCAGCCGTAAATCTTCCATCTGCGCTTGTCATCTCTACGCAGCAGATATACCTGAACCGTTGACGTCTTTTTACCGTTTTCCGTCATGGTATAACCGCAGGAAATTCTTGCAAAAGAATATCCGTCTGCCGTATAATAGTCCACATTTGTGCTGGTCGCAAGAGAAACACTCGTTATTTTTCTCTTGTTGTCCTTATAATTCTGCACCTCACCTTGCAACCGGATGAGGTAAGTATCTTCTTCATTGTTCGCCCGGAGTTCATCATCAAACAGCTGCAGTGATTTTCTGCCCAGATCCTGAAGTTCTTCCGCCGTACAGTCTTCATTGTAGAAGCACTTCATCAAGTCATTGTAATACTTGATCACTTCCTTGGGGGTAGCGGGGTAATTATTGTCCAGATCCCTTGCCAGCGCCGTATCCACCTCCGACATGACCGCTTCCTGCTGTTCTGTACGATGTGTTCCGGAGAGGTAGGCATAATACCCTACCACCAGGACGAGAAGGAAAATGAAAAAGACCGTGATCTTCGTCACAGACGAGTTGTTTTTCTTCATAAGATCTCTCACTCTCCATCGTCAAATTTCAGTTCCATCGTCCAGCCGTCCTTCGCCGCATAAGCCGCCGGAAAGATCTTACGCACATCCTCCATGAATTCTTCCGGTCTGGTCATAGAAGGACTGTAGTGGGTCAGCCATAATTTCGGGGCTTCCACTTCTTTTGCAATCTTCGCTGCCTCATACATAGTCATATGCTTGTGCTCTCTGGCTTTCACCAGTTTGTCCGGCTCTCCGTACATGCCTTCGAGGATCAACAGATCTGCCCCTTTGGCATTCTGTCTGATACTTTCCGTAGGTCTGGTGTCGGTGCTGTAGGTCACCTTTAAGCCCTTGCGTTCCGCTCCCAGTACCATATCCGGCGTGAATACTCTGCCGTCCTCTTCCAGGGTCTCCCCTTTTTGCAGGCGGCTCCAGAATTTCATGGGAATTCCCTGCTCCATGGCTCTGTCCTTATCAAATCGACCCGCACGGTCAATCACCATACTGTAGCCGTAACAGAGCACATTATGATTCACTTTGAATGCTTCCAGGCGAAAACCTTCAAAGGAAAACGTCTGCGCATTTTCCGTGATCTCCAGACATTTTACTTCAAAGGGAAGCTCCGGTGCAATCACACGTAAGGATGCCACCACCTTCGTAAGACCTTTCGGACCGATCAGAAGCAGCGGTTCTGTCCGCTCCGCATTTCCCATGGTCAGAAGCATTCCCGGCAGCCCGCTGATATGATCCGCATGGAAATGGGTAAAACAGATGATATCAATAGGGTTCGGGCTCCAGCCTTTCTCGCGCATGGCGATCTGGGTACCCTCTCCGCAATCGATCAGAATACTTTTTCCATTATAGCGCATCATCAGGGAGGTCAGCCACCTGTAAGGCAGGGGCATCATTCCACCGGTTCCCAATAAGCAAACGTCTAACATTCTTCCTCGCAATCTGCTGTCTCTACAGCATCTCTGTCTCTGTAATCTCCTCTGCCGGAATACAAAAAGACGTGATCCATTTATCATAGCAGTCTTCGCACAGATCAAATTTATGTCTGAGCCCATCTTTTCTGCTGAAATATCCAAATCTTACGTCCGCGGCAAAGCATCCTTCCCGAAGGATCTCCTTCTCTACTTTCAGTTCTCTGCCGCAGCCGTTACATATTACCTGTGTTAATTTACCGTTTTCTGACTTTCGCATCTTACCTTCCACCTTTCTGATTGTAAAATAATGTTCTCTTTCACTATCATAGCAAATAAATTGCCGGATGGTGGTGGTAATACTTGCTAACGGCGCCACATGATCATGGCATCCTCTGTCGGTCTCTCATAAAACCTCGGGCGAATTCCTTCCGAGACAAAGCCAAACTTTTCATACAATCGGATCGCCGGGGCATTGCTCACCCGAACTTCCAGGGTATATGCGGTAATGCCGCGCTCTGCGCCCAGCCGCAGCAGCTCTTCCAACATCTTGCTGCCCACTCCCAGCTTCCGGTATTCCGGAGCTGTCACCACATTGTCAATATTGCCCTCGTGGAAACTATCCGTCAGTCCAGCGCATCCTGCGATATGACCGTCCGCCTCCGCTACCACGTACAGGCAATAGTCCCTTAGAAGCAGTCCGCGGAAATCCTCCTCAGACCAGGGCATGCTGAAAGATGCTGCTTCGATCCTGCTCAATTCTTCGATGTCTGTATCCTGTAAGGGACGAACCTCTATCTTCATGCCTGTGCCTCTTTTGCGGCTCTCTCCTGCTCTTCGCGCTCCCGCTCTGCCTGGCTCTTCCTCAGGTATTCGGGCTCATGCTCCGCAGCAGTCACCGTTTTCCCCTGTGCGTAGTAGATCGCGCCCAGAGAAGCCACACTGGCAGCGCGTTGTCTGTTATTGGATGCGGGTGCAAAAGAAAACAGCACCTTCATTCCCTCTGTAATCTGCTTCCGGTATACGGGCACCCCATCCCCTAAGAAGATCACTTCTCTTCCCAGGCGGTTCAGCTCCTCCACCAGTTCGTCCACGGCAATCGCACACTGCTCCTTAATACTGTGCATCACCAGCTGCTGTTCCAAGGATCCGTTCTCTGCGGTCTCCTCCTTACAGAACTCATAGATTCCGGTATATACCTGATTCCTTCTGGCATCCATAATGGGGCAGACCAGCTTGTCCGTCCCCCAGAGGTTGAACGCAAGTCCTTCCAGTGTCGGCACTTCCACTAAGGGAAGATTCAATGCCAGACCCAATCCCTTCGCTGTCGCCGCTCCGATTCTCAGACCGGTAAAAGAGCCGGGGCCTGCGGAAATGGCAATGGCATCTATGGTATGCAGATCCAGATCGATCATCTGTCTGATCTCATCCAGCATCGGTAACAATGTCTGAGAATGTGTTTTCTTATAATCTGTGGTATACTCTGCGATCAGGACATCATCTTCCACTATGGCGGCACTTGCCACCAGCCCGGAGCTATCCAGTGCTAATATCTTCATACTGTAGTCCTCTCTTCAATGGTGATCCGGCGGTAATCAAAGCCCTTCTCCAGATCCTTTTCTATGGTCACCTGGCGGTAATGCTCCGGCAGGATCTCTTCGATGAGATTCGCCCACTCGATCAGGCACAGTCCCTCGCCGTAAAAGCAGTCCTCGTAGCCGATTTCTTCCATCTCTTCCACATCCCCGATGCGGTAGACATCAAAATGGTAAAATGGCATACGTCCTTCCTCATAGATCTGTACGATAGTAAAGGTGGGGCTGTTCACCGGCTCCGTGATTCCAAGACCATCCGCCACACCCTGGGTAAACACGGTTTTGCCCACGCCCAGATCACCGATCAGGGTGTATACCTGTCCGGGAAGTGCTTCCCTGCCGATCCGCTGTCCTAATGCAAAAGTCTCCTCTGCACTGTAGGTCTCTATGATCTCTTTCTTTAATTCATTATTATCCATTGTCATTTTGAATACACTTTCTGTTGTCGCAGCCGCGTCGTATGAGTTATCAGCAGCGAATCTTCACCTTTGCCGGCGGCATATGGGTGGAAATCATTTCGATAACATCCGTTGTTTTATCTTTCAGCTGATTTTTCGGGAAAATCGTTGCCGCATTCTTTGCCGTATACACCATGATGGAACGGCTGGTGGACACCGCCTTCATGCAGTCCTCCCATTTCAGGGTACCGGTAGTCTCTCCCTGTGTCATGGAGATGCCGTTCTCATCCATGGTATAATGCATGGTTTCCTTGAAGATAGGGTTGCTCACCACCGACTGCTTGCTTTTGATAAAAAGTGCCCAGGGAAGATATACCAGAATCACCACTCCCAGGATCAGGTAGATCCAGTAATGGGTGGAAAGACCCACTATAACACCCAACGCACCGAGTATCGATGCCAAAAGTCCGGACAAACTGTTATAGTTATGCCGCAATAAAAAGTCATATAAATCCCCCGCCGTCATCTTCACATCAAATTCTACCATAACGCGTTCTTTCCTTATAATATAATAATGTGTAATACTAGAACATTATAAATTTTTTCCTTTAAAAAAGCAAGTAAAGAACCGCAGGGAATACAATAACTGTCACCTGCGGTTCTTATACCGTCTATTTTATTTA
>CAVFMG010000054.1:0-16026 GCA_963623435.1 Odoribacter splanchnicus | reverse complement strand
AAACTTCCATCATAATCACTCCGATAATAATCCCCCTGCATTTCGCGTCCAATCATGCTGGTCTTAATGAGATCCTCATCAAATTCTTCCTTATCAAAGGTAATGATGATTTTTCCGTCCCTAAGAACTGTAAGTGCATCACATACATTCATGATTTCATCCAGATCATGAGAGATAAAGACTACTGCCCTATCTTCTTCCTTCATTTTTGTCATGATTCCGTATATGATGTTTCTTCCCAGCTGGGAAAGTGCTGTTGTGGTCTCATCCACCACCAGGACGTCCGGATTTTTGATCATAACTTTGGCAATCTCTATCAGTTTACGATCCTGCATATCCAGGCTTCCTGTTATCATCCCGGCTTTAATGTGTGTTGCGCCAATATGATCCAGTGCAGCCTGGGCTTCCGTAAACATCTGCTTTTTATTCACAAAACCATACTTTTTAAAGCGATCTGTCTCTCCAAGAAATATGTTTTCCGCCACCGTGATTCCGGGAATCGTTCCATTCTCCTGAACGATCATACCGACTCCGTGTTCCAGCGCCCAAAGCATTGACTGCGGTTCCCACTTTTCTCCTTTGAACGTCATCTCTCCCTTATCAGCCTTCTGCATGCCGGAGATAATAGAGGTCACTGTGGATTTGCCGGAACCGTTCTCTCCGATGAGTCCCTGTATTTCTCCACGTCTGATTGTAATATTTACATCATTCAGAGCTATTGTGGATCCAAAACGTTTATCCATGTGTTTTACTTCAACAATAACTTCTTTAGCCATCCCTTCTGTCCTTTCCTGCCTTCGTAATACTTATTGTTTTCCCATGAAGTCAATCATACGTACAATATCTTCCTTGTCGTATACTACCAATTCCATCTCGGGAATCTCCTGACTGGCAAACACACTCGCCAGGGCTACATACTGACAAAGTTTCGACTTCAGATTTAATCGGTCTCCTTCTCCGGTTACCAGTTCGATCTTTCCTTTACACTGATCTACCACAGAAAAGAAAGCATCCACATCCTTTACATTTTGTATTTTCATGACAGCCTCCTTTAACTTTTGGCTTTTCGGTTTTATTTTACTTACTAAATACATTCTATTCTTAATGCGACTGTATTCCAATTATTTATAATAATCAATTTAATTGACATTTTTTGTCCATAATATTATATTATTTATATAATAATTGACTTTTTTCGTTATTTCTGAATCAGGAGATTAAAAATGGATTACGATGCATTACAGACAGACATCTACAGAATGAATGATGATGAATTGTTTTATAAGAAGTATTACTATGCCAGACAGCAGGAATATTCTTTAAAAGAATTTCTGGCAACGTTAAATATGAATGACATCCGGAAACGTAACCTGATGATTCCGGAACTTCCGGAGACCATTCCGCCACGTTTTGAGGATTCCTTCTTTTTTGATCCTGCTACGAATCCTTCTATTGTAACCGTACGTCATAACCGTTATACGCCTTCCATTTTACATGAGCACACTTTCTTTGAAATCGTTTATGTATATGACGGTTCCTGCAGACAGACGATCAGTAATAATAAAGTCACTCTCAACACCGGCGATCTCTGTATTATTCCCCCGGGTATCAAACACGATATCAGTGTTTTCGATGACACCAGTGTAATTTTGAACTGCCTGGTCAAAAAAAGTACCTTACATAACATCTTTTTCAATTTTTTAAATAATGCTAATATTCTGTCTACCTTTTTTCTGAATAATATTTATTCGGAATCCGGAAATAACTATATTATTTTTCATACGGGGCATGATCATGAAATACATCGCGGCTTTCTCTATACCTACTGGGAATCCATCAATCGGACATTATATTTTGACCAAATGATCAGTTATACACTGCTTTTAATTTTCGGATTATTGATTCGGCTCTATGAGAGAAGTGTGGAATTGCCTGTTTTCACGAAAAAGACTGATGTGCAGCGTTTTGCATTATTACAATTTATTCAGGATAATTATAAAAACATTTCCCTGGACGATGTTGCCGAGCGTTTCAACTACACTCCGGAATATGCTTCCAAGCTTATCAAAAAAGCTACCGGTTTAACTTTTACCCAGATTCTACAGCAGGTACGGATAGAAAAGGCGCAGGTATTACTTCATGACACCAATATGACGATTGCCAATAT
Organism: Odoribacter splanchnicus; assembly: GCA_963623435.1. GTDB lineage: Bacteria > Bacillota > Clostridia > Lachnospirales > Lachnospiraceae > Acetatifactor. The sequence goes on along the minus strand of CAVFMG010000054.1, from coordinate 13,859 downwards.
TGCCAATGAAGTGGGATATGAAAATACAGAACATTTTATTCGTACGTTTAAAAACAAGATGCACATGACACCCACAGAATATCGACGCACCGGATATCACATGTTGTGATTTGTCACGCAAAAAGAACGGAACAGCAATTGCCATTCCGTTCTTTTTATATTCATAGCTATGTTAGTTACCGCACTCTACACTGATCTTATTGAAGATCGCCATGATCTCCTCCGTATTAATGCTCTTCTTCTCTTCGCCAGCCTTATCAAGGATAGCTTTTCCTTCGTGCATCATGATCAGGCGGTTGCCATATTCCACAGCATAACGCAGATTATGTGTGACCATAATGGTAGTCACTTTCTTCTCCTTCACCACCTGGTCGGTGAGTTCCATGATGATCTCCGCAGTCTTGGGATCCAGTGCTGCGGTGTGCTCATCCAAGATCAGGAAATCAATCGGTGTCATGGTTGCCATGAGCAGCGCCAACGCCTGTCTCTGTCCTCCGGAGAGAGAGCCAACCTGCACGCCCATCTTATCTTCCAAACCTAAGTTCAGAGGTCGTAACATCTCTCGATACTCTTCCAGTTTTGCCTTATTTACACCACGTCCCAGATTATAAGGCTTCCCCTTATTCTCCGCAATGGACATATTCTCTAAGATCGTCATGCTGGGGCAGGTTCCCTTGGAAGGATCCTGGTACACTCTGCCGATCCGGCGCTGACGGATATAATCCTTCTGTCTCGTAATATCTTCTCCATGGATCAGGATCTTACCGCTGTCCACCGCAATACTTCCGCAGATGATGTTCAGCATGGAAGTCTTACCGGAACCGTTACTTCCTACGACAGATACAAATTCTCCGTCTTTTACCGTCAGGTTAAAATCCTTGAACAGACACAGCTCGTTGACCGAACCGGGATTGTAATTTTTGTTGATATTGATAAGCTCTAGCATGCTTTCACCTTCTTTCTGTCCATACTGAATACCAGAATGATCAGGAACAGGACTGCCGTGATCAGCTTGATGGCGTTGGGGTTGATGCCGGCATACATAGCAAGGGCAACACATGCCTTATACAGAATAGAACCTATCACAACGCTGCTGGTCACACGTAAGGCTGTCACCTTCCTGAACAGGCTGGTGCCGAGGATAACGCTTGCCAGACCGATGGCTACCGCACCGGTTCCGATGGAGATTTCAAAGCTTCTCTGCTGCTGTGCATAGATGCATCCACTTAAGGCTACCAGACCGTTGCCAATGGACAGACCCACAATCTTCACCAGTCCCTTATCCACACCGAGGCTGGTAACAATGGTATCATTGTCGCCTACGGCACGAAGTAAAAATCCGGACTTAGTGCTCATGTACCAGTCTAACAGATATTTTACTATCATGGTAATCAGGAAAATAATGATCACATTCTTGAAATTCACTAAAAATGAAGGTGTTATGCTGTTCACCAGGCTGTTGTTGAAGATATTTTCCTTATCAAAAATAGCCACATAACCGGAGCCTGCCACCCACAGATTGATGGTATACAGACCGGTCATCATGATAATACCGGAGAGCAGATCTCTTACTTTTAATTTTACATGAATCAGCCCGGTACAGGCTCCCACCAGTGCTCCGCCAAGGAAAGCAACGGGAAGGGTAAGGATTGCCGGTACGCCGAAACCGTTGATCAGACGCACAGTGATGGCAGCCCCAAAGGGGAAGCTGCCATCGACCGTCATATCCGGGAAATCCAGTATTTTATAGGTAATGTAGACACCCAGTGCCAGGATGCCGTAGATCATTCCTTGTTCCAGTACGCTTAATAATAGTGCCATAAAAACCTCCTACTGTACTACGATCTCATCAAAGGACTGGTAAGCATCGGTCTTGTAATTCTCGGGAAGTTCCAGATTGATCTTCTCTGCTGCTGCAAAGTTCACATACAGGCTGGGCTCGGAGATAACTTCGTAGTTCAATTCGGAAGCCTCGACCTCTCCCTTCAGGACTCTTGCTGCCATCTTACCGGTCTGCTTGCCAAGCTCGATGTATTCCAGACCCATGGATGCTACGCAGCCGGCCTTAACCTGCTCTACCTCGGAACCGAATACAGGGATGCCTGCCTTGTTTGCCTCATCCAGTACAGTCTGTAATGCACTTACTACAGTGTTATCGGTCAGGTTGGTAATGCAGTCTACTTTAGAAGCGATATCCGCTGCTGCCAGAGCTACCTCAGACATTGCGGTAACACCGCTGTCTACAATCTCGAATCCGTAGTTACCGGCCAGAGCCTTGTACTCTGCGATGGTGCTGATGGAGTTTGCCTCGCTGGTGGTATAGATGATACCGATGGTCTTCGCCTCAGGAAGTACCTCACGAATCATTTGTAACTGTGCATCTACTGCCAGTGCATCGGAAGTACCTGTGATATTGCCTACGGGAGTGCCGTCCTCATTTGCCAGACCAGCTTCCACGGGATCGGATACTGCGGTATAGATCACGGGGATGTCGGTATTCATGGTTGCGTTGTATGCTGCCATGGCGCAAGGGGTTGCGATGGCACAGATCATATCTACTTTCTTACTTACGAAATTGCTGGCGGTCATGGCGGAGGTTCCGTTATCTGCCTGTGCATTGACATATTCGATGGTCAGGTTCTCGCCCTCTACGATGCCTTCCTCTGCAAGACCCTGAATAAATCCTTCACGGCAGTTGTCCAAGGAGCCGTGTACGGCGTACTGCATGATGCCGATGGTGTAATTGTCTTTATTTGCATTGCTTCCACATCCGGTGAGTGCACCCATTGCCATAACTGCGGTTAATACTACTGCCAAAATTCTCTTCTTCATAATCTTATTCCTCTCTTTCTGCGTATCCACGCAATCGAAATTAGTTTGCTCATAAGATTACTGAACCTTTCACTGTCATGAAAGCATCCACGCTTATCATTGGATTGAAAAACTTTCATTACAAAAAACCGCCCCAAATGTATATTTCTATACATTTGAGACGGTAATAAGCTCTTGCTCATCATCGTGGTGCCACTCAAATTGACAATTCTGAAGAATCATGTCCACTTTTCTCTGGATACCATCATATCCATCGGCTTGATAACGGGTCCGAATCCCGCTGACGCCTAAAACTGATCTGTTCTCGGGCCAGCCTCGGAAGTCCATTCGGCGAAAGTTCCTTTACCGTGATTCCACCATCCACGGCTCTCTGTAAAATTCCCTAAGGCTTACTACTCTTCCTCACAGGTTTGGTAAACTTATGAATATTATTTATGTGTCTAAGAATAATCTCTATTTTCTGTTTTGTCAATACTATTTTTAGAAAATTTGCAAATCTTGTCTCCGGTGTCACATACTTACCTTCGTAAATCCGGAGGACTGTTCTTACTTTGTCTCCGGCAGAGTGATCACCACCTTGAACAGATCACCGTCCGTGACGATCTCCATGCTGCCCTTCTGCAGTTCCGTCAGGCTCTTGGCAATGGATAATCCCAGACCGTTGCCTTCCATGTGACGGGATTTGTCTCCTCGGGTGAAACGCTCTTCCAGTTCTTCCGGTGACAGCTCCAGGGGGAATGCCGACATATTTCGGAAAATAATTCTGACATTCTGTCCGTCATGCTCCACATTCAGATAGACACGGCTGTCCGTCTGGGCATATTTGTAAATATTGTTTAACAGATTGTCAAACACTCTCCACAGATGTCTGCCGTCCGCTATGACCTTCACGGTCTCCTCCGGCTGCTTCACGATGGTCTCCAGCTTCTTGTCCGCAAAACGCTGCTCGTATTCTCCCACCGCCTGTGACAACAGTACCGATACATCGCAGATTTCCGGGTGTACTTCCAGATTGCCGGTGGTGGCTTTGAATGCCTCCAACAGATCATCCAACAGCTTCTTCAGCTTCTTGGACTGCCGCAGCAAAACCTCGGAATACTCCGACAGATGCTCGTTTTCTCCTTCTTCCACTTCTTTTCCGATGAGATCCGCATAATTGATAATGGAAGTCAGCGGAGTCTTGATATCGTGGGATACATTGGTGATCAGCTCGGTTTTCAAATGTTCGCTCTTCATTCTCTGCTCAACGGCTGCGGAAATGCCATCTCCAATGCGGTTCAGATTCTCTCCGTGTTCCTTGAAGGACATAACCATATGGGAGGTATCCAGCTTATGATTCAGATTGCCCTCTGCCAGTGCTTCACTGCCATCCTGCAGATTTTTACACATGATAGCTGCAAAGGTCACGATTACGCATAGAAACACTTTTTCCAGTCCCCAGAAAAAGAGGAGTACTCCTGTATCGTTGTAGAACATGATCAGTCCCAGAAATTCTACGAGGCATACTGCCAGACAGATCAGTACTGTTCTCCATACCATAGGAACTCCGCGAAGCAGCCTTGCAGCACCGTGGAAAAATCCCTTGCAGTATCTCCCGAAAAATCGCAGCACTTTATACAGAATCGTGTTCTGCCACCATTTTCCCATTTTCAGGCGAATCGCCAGTTCCATGCAGTACAGGGTGCACCATATCACCTCTGCTACAAACAGTACCACCAGAACGATCAGTTCGATCATACTTGACAGGTTCACGCCGATCCATTCCACCGCCAGGAACAGACCGAAAAAAGCTCCTGCTGCAACGACCACGGTATACACATCCAGGTGGATCTCATGAATCGCGCTGGGGACAATGCCCTCCCTGCCGTTCTTATGTCCGGCACTGCACAGCAGGAAGATAAAGCATAAGAATGCCAGTACGGTTCCCACTGCACAGACCACGGGGATCACATTGCGACAGCTATAAAAGTCCTCTGCCTGATGATAGATCAGGGCATATTCGTCTTCTTTGGTCAGTTCCGGATCTACCGTCAGGGTGACCACAATCCGTAAGTTCCGCTCTTCCAGTTTTTTCTCTGTATCGTCCTTTGCAGCATCGGTCTCTTTCCGTGCCTTCTGGATCAGAAGTTCCGCATAGGTGATGGCTCTGTCCAGAGGAACATAAGTCTCTCCGCTCAGCGTAACGCTCTCCCCCAGATTCAGATAGCCTTCCGCATCCTGATTCTCAATAGCTTCCGCCTCAGCCGCTGCTGTATCGTCAGAGGATACAATCGTCAGTCCATTGTCCCCCGTGGTCTGACTGTCACCTTCATAAGTCACAGGTGACTCTACCGTATTCGCAGCAGGTCCATATGTCATCTGGGAATTATCCGTGCTGATATAGGTATTGTCACCACTGTGCTGCACTCTGGATTCCAGACGATAGGTCAGATCATTGGTCTTATCTACATAATCCTCGTTCGTCCACTCTCCCAGGAATTCATCGGTATCCAGATCGTAGCCTTCCACTTTCACCCAGATGTTACGCTGTCTGCAATAGGCTTCCATGGTCTGATTGCTCTCTGTCTCATACCATCCGCGGAAACGATACAGATCCGTATCTACCTGTCTGCTCAGCAGCATATCGTGAATGAACATCATTTTGCCGGAGGTATAAGCCCCGTTATCTGCCAGCATGAAGGTGCCGTAGAGCCCCAGTACGCCCACGACCGACGTGAGGATCATCAGCAGAAATGCGATGACCTTTGCCAGGGTACTGCCCGTCAGGGTGTCTCCCTGCTTTTTATGCTTTTCTTTTTTTTCGGTTTTTTTATTCGTCTTTTTTTCTGATTCTTTTTCTGTCATTTCTGTCTTCGGTTCTATCTGCTTATCCACTTCCATATTTTCCATTCCACCTGTCTCCTTATCCCTGTTTTTCACACTTGTATCCCTGTCCCCAGACTACCTTTAAATACCTGGGCTCTGCCGGGTTGATCTCTAACTTTTCCCGTAAATGTCTGATATGTACCGCCACGGTGTTCTCACTGCCTAGCGGCAGGTCGTTCCAGATCCTGGTATAGATCTCCTTCGGGGAAAATACCTGCCCCGGATTCTGGATCAGAAGCTTTAAGATCTCGTACTCCGTGGGGGTCAGCGCCACCGGCTCTCCGTCTAATGTCACGCTTTTTTCCTTGTCATCCAGTTCAATTCCGCCGACTCTGATGACATCCGGTCTGACGGTACCGCCGCCTAACTGCATATAACGGCGCAGCTGGGATTTCACTCTGGCGGATACCTCGATGGGGTTAAAAGGCTTCGTAATGTAGTCGTCCGCTCCCACGGTAAGTCCCAGCACCTTGTCGGAATCTTCGCCCTTGGCGGTCAGCAGGATCACCGGTACGTTGCTTTTCTCCCGGATCTTGATCATCGCCTGAATGCCGTCCATCTTCGGCATCATAATGTCCATCAGTACCAGATGGACTTCTTTCGTCTCCACCACATGCACGGCTTCCTCTCCGTCGAAGGCTTCCAGAAAATGATAGTTGGTGTCATTTAAGTATATCTTTAACGCATTTACGATATCCTTCTCATCATCACAGATCAATATATTGTACATATTCTCCCTCATTTCCGTGCCCGCTGCTGCCGCCCGGACACCTCATGCGCAGGGGCTTTCCCTTACGCTAAAATTATTGTAACAGAACATTGATTAATAAAAAACAGGAAAAACCTTTAAGAATTCTTTAAGGTTGGCAACTAAAAAAGCCGGTCACTTTCCGGTACAGAAAGTGATCGGCTCCAGACTTCATTGTTACGTATTCTGTATTAATTTTTCTTGCCGGAATGCTCCTTCAACTCTTCCAGCGCATCCTTGAACTTCTCAGAACTCATAGTCGGGTTGGAACGAATCATATCCCGCTGGAAGAAGTCCCTCAAGCTGCTGACACTTTCTCTGTCCGCCAGGCTTCTTATGTACTTCTGCTTCAGCTCCATCACCTCGTTCTTCACACTCTCTACATATTTTCCCGGAGATTTCTGTGCGGATGTACGAATGCTTTCCAGCTTCTCCTCGATACTGGACTTCAGATCCTCCATTCGGGTCGTGATACCACCGGTGATATCTTCCTTTTTCTGTGCCAGGCTTTCGCTGATACCTTCCCTGCGGTTCTCCATTTCTTCGCCGGTCACAGCAATGATGACATCCAGACGCTTCTGGATACGAAGCATTTCTTCTTTTGCCTTCTCCATCTTCTCCAGTACATCCCGCAAATCCAGAGCTGCCTTGAAGGATAAAGCAAAATCCGCACCGATCAATGCCGTCAGCACCAGTGTCACCGGAGTGAGAATGCTGTCCGGAACAGATAATACGATCTGTTCTATGGGTTTGTGGATATACTCTGTCATCAGGATTGTAAGGATTCCCCATGCCAGTGAGGAACCCAGACAGATATGTCCCTGAAAATTGAACTTATTCTGGGAATAATCCCAATACCTGACCTTAAACAATGCCTCCATCGTCACACCGGTGACATATTCCAGCACCGTGGCGCCGATACAACCGGCGACATAGACCAGCAGCAGATTGTCCTGAAATGGCATAGAGACTACCAGCATCATGATGGCTCCACTGCCATATAACGGCAAAAAGGGACCACGGCAGAAGCCGCGGTTGACTAACTTCCTGCTCTTTAACGATACATAAGTGGATTCAAAGCACCAACCGAAAAAGCAATAAAAATAAAAGAAAAATAACCACTGAATTGCAGTATAATGATACACTCTATAACCTCCCGGACTTTGCATCTATGAAGCAGCTCTGCCATAGATGCGCATTTATTCTGTAAATACACTCTATAGATACACTTCCGTCTCTATGGCAAGCTTTCCCTTCCTCGTGGCGTGGGGTTCACCGCTTATACGGAACTTCCCGTAACCTCTGGCATTCACCACATCTCCCTGTTCCAGGGACTTGGAATTATTCTCACACAACCTGCCGTTCACATACACTTTTCCCGCCCGGAACAGTTCCAGACAGTCACTTCTGGATTTATTATATACTTTGGAAATGACTGCGTCAACACGGGGACTTGCCACCTGGATCACCAGATGCTGCGGCTCTTCCTGCGGTACTTCTGCCGCAGCATCCACCACTTCGCATTTCACATGGGTGTGGCGGATCTGTTCCAGATTGTCACAGATAAACTCCGCGATGGTATCCAGACAGAATAAAAATGCTTCGCCCTCTCCCGGCAGAATATCACCGATGGTGCTCCGTTCAATTCCCAGGTTCATCAGTGCCCCCAGATAATCTCTGTGGGACAGCTTGTCCGCAAATTTTGCGGATAGCGGGCGGATCCGGATACAGCAGATGGGAAAGGGCTGTTCATAGCCCAGTTCCGCTTCCCTGCCGAAACGTAAGATCTTCCGCTCTGCCTCTTCCCTGCCGCCGTATAACGTGATTCCGGCAAAGTTTACTTCCCGTTCCACCTGCCACAGAGCATCCTGCTCTGCCAGCCCCAGGAACCCGGTAAAGGTATACTGGTTCTGGTTATAGGATTTGTCTGCCAGCTCACGGATCCGGTTTTTTAACTGTTGTATTTCTTTTTCATTTTCCACGGACATTCCCATACATCCTTCCTGTCAATTGCCACTTTATCCGATGATACACACCTTCGCATTTTATCCGAGTGCCACGTCCAACATCATCATCAGGGCAAAACCGATGGCAAAGGCGATGGTTCCTAAGTTAGAATGTTCTCCCTCACTGGCTTCCGGGATCAGTTCCTCCACTACCACATAGATCATGGCGCCTGCGGCAAAGGCTAACATATACGGCAGGATCGGTGTCACAATACTTGCCAGTGCAATGGCAAGGACCGCTCCCACCGGCTCCACTGCTCCCGACAATACGCCCAGGGCGAAAGATTTCCCTCTCTTGTTTCCTTCACTGCGAAGAGGCAGGGAGATGATGGCTCCCTCCGGGAAATTCTGAATGGCAATACCGATGGCAAGTGTCAGGGCGCCCGCCATCGTAACATTCCCGTCACCGCTCAACACTCCCGCGAAAATAGCACCACATGCCGCGCCCTCCGGGAAATTGTGGATCGTTACCGCTAACATCAGCATGGCAGTACGGTTCAGGCTGCTCTTATGTCCCTCCGGTGCATCACTTCCCACATGCAGATGGGGCACGATACTGTCGATGAACAACAAAAAAACAATACCGATCAGGAAACCGATCACTGCGGGAAGAAATGCGAGCTTTCCCATCTCTTCACACATATCCATTGCCGGTATCAGTAAAGACCACACCGAAGCCGCCACCATGACACCGGCAGCGAATCCGGTAAATATTCTCTGAATGTTGCCGCCAATCTGTTTTTTCAGGAAAAAGACGCAGGCTGCCCCTGCAGTCGTCCCCAGAAAAGGAATCAGAAGACCAACTACTACATTTAAGTTCATGGAACACTCTCCTTTCTCTGTATTTTATGTCACGAAAAAATATATGTATCTTGTCTGCTCTAAAATCCTGCCAGGTCATTGCCCATAACGGCGTACAGCAGGAAATTGATGCCGCAGACCAGATGATACGTAAATACGGTGATCTCTCCGAGGACGAAGATGATCTTCCAGCTCTTCCACCACTCCCTGATATTTTTCACTATAACGATCAGTGTCATCAGGAACACGAAAAACATGCCGTGCATATAGCCCCAGGAAAAGTTCGCATGCATCATGCGGAAGCCTTTTTCATAGAAGACTAAGAACATCAACGTGCCTGCGAGGTAATTTAACCATGCAAACCAGTAATATCTATTCTGTCTGATATTTTTAAAATCAAAGACCAGATTCAGGAACAACACGCCGATGGGCAGCGCCATTCCCATGACAATGCTTAAGGGGATGCTTTTGGAATAATTGCTCCACACTTTTGCAAAGCCGATGGCGATACCGGTCTCTTCTCCCATGACATTCGTACCGGTGAAGATTCCGGCGAACTGATACAACAGGGCGATTCCCGAGGGGATCATGGTCACGCATAAGTAAAACGCATTGCGAAAGCTTTTCCCATGACTTGCGATCAGCTGGATCAGAAGGATCAACCCGATCAACGGCACCACTACCATGGTATAACTGGGTTTCGTCATGGTGGTCAGCAGTAAGCTTCCTGCAAACAGAGTACAATTTTTCCACTGAAAATCCTTCTGATATTCCGACAGCACCTTCACCGTCTCAAAAAAGCAGATAATAGCAAAGGGTCTGGTCGCCAGATAGGTTGCATTCCAGAAGGGATTCGGCGTGTAGATGCCCATGCAGCGATAGGCATAATCAAAGCCGAAAAATGCTGTATTCTTGGGAGAATAAAGATTCGATAACAAAAAAAGTGCAAACACAAGCAGAGTCACGACAATGTCCGTCATGACCTGTCTTCCCTGCGTTAAGTTTTCATAATGACATATCTTCCGAATCTCGCGGTTCATGTAATATTTAGTGATCACCACTGCTGCCACGTTAAAAAGCGCTGTTGTGACTGCCATAGCTGCCTTCGCTCCGATCAGCCATGCGGAAAGTCGCGCCATCCAGAATAAAATGGGATACGGGAACTCATAGTTCCCCGCAATGCCAGCCACCTTATTCACATAGTCCGGCATATCCGACTGGAATCCCGGCACCTGATAGCATTCCATCCAAAACAGATACAGCATAACCCCGGTATAAAAAAACAGCAGGAAAAGAAAGATCACTTTTCCTGCTGTTGTCTCCCGCAGGTCGCTCTTTGTGGGATTTTTTTTCATAAAGCAAATCCTTTCTAGTTAAAGCTGATTACGGGATTCGTGGGAGCTTTCGCCTTCTCCACGCTGATCGCATGGAGTACGGGGCCCTCTCCCTCATAGTCCGCGAAGTATTCTTTTGCAACCTTCGCCGTCACTTTTACCCATTCCTTCTGCTTCAGGTCTTTCGTGCCCGCATACTCACAGGCATAGCCTAAAAATGCCATATCCTCTGCGCAGCAGGTCATTGCCATGCGTCCCGGTACGAAATAACCGTCGGGATATTCCTCAGGCTTTAATACCATGGCAAGGAACTGGATATTTTTACCTTCATAACGCTCCAGATGATCCATGGAATCCAGATACCAGATGCCGTAGCCCTGGTTGTCCAACACGATAGGATCCTGATTCAGATCGTAAGGCAGATCCTCCTCGAAGATCTCATCGATCTCTCCGTTGGAATCCTCGAAAATCACATCTGCGGCAGGGTTGACTGCCTTGATATTACGCTTGTATACATTCAGATCCTTGATACCGTCGCAACGGTTGAAAATGATCATCTCGGACTTGCGGATCATCTCTGCAAGCAGAGACTTCATATTGGTATAGTACATGGGGAAGGTGGAGCCGTCGATGGTCGTGATCTGCTGTTCCACTTTCCAGTACCAGGGAAGCTTCATATTCTTGAAATTCCACATGCCGTTATACTCGATAATGATACGTGCGGGCTTATACTGCTTCTCTAACTCGATCAGATGGTTCGGATTGAATTCCTCTTCCTCTTCGATCAGTACAACATCCGTACGGCTTTTTTTTAGCAGCGCCGGATCATACTCATTCTCGCCCTCTTCGCAGAGGATGAGCAGTGTCTTGCCCTTGATCTGGAAATAAGGCTGTCCTAAAGTAAACGTAATAAACTCCGTCTTACCGCTCTCCAGAAAACCGTTTATGATATAGACTGGTTTCGTCATAATTCTTGCCTTTCTCTTTTTATCCTGCTGCTCCTGTGAACTTATTTACGGAACAGTTCTGCCAGCTTGTCCTCGTCCAGTTTGGAACCGATGACACAGATCTTACCGGTAACTTCCGGCTTGCCGCTTCTGATGTCATGCTCTTCGGGAACATAATCGTAATATACCCAGGTTCCGTCGGGAGCGGGTACCATACCCTTAGCACGCAGGATTGCACCGTACTCTCCGCTGTCCAGAGCGGTAAGGATCTTCTCGATGTCCTCTGCGCTGTAGGTGTTGGGAGTCTCGATACCCCAGCTGGTGAATACTTCATCTGCGTGATGGTGATGATGGTGGTGCTCATGGTCATGATCGTGGCAGCCGCAGGTGCAGTTCTCATCATGCTCCTCGTGATCATGATGATGCTCGTGGTCATGGTCTTCGTCATGATCGTGATGATGGTGATGCTCATGCTCGTCCTCATCATGGTCATCGTGATGATGTCCGCAGCAGCACTCGTGGTCATCGTCGTCATCATGATGATGGTGGTGCTCATGGTCATGATCGTGATCGCAGCACTCATCCTCATCGTGATCATCATGGATATGCTCTAACATTTCCTTCATCATGTCCTCCAGCTTGTCAGCGCCTTCGATGGTCTTCAATACTTCCTTACCGTCCAGCTGATCCAAAGGAGTGGTGATGATAGTAGCCTTATCGTTGTGCTCACGGATCATCTCCACACAGGCATTCAGCTTCGCCTGATCTACCTTATCGGTTCTGCTTAAGATAATGGTTCCGGCGTATTCGATCTGATTGCTGAAGAATTCACCGAAGTTCTTCATATACATCTTGCACTTGGATGCATCTACCACTGCTACCGCACTGTTGATTTCCACATCCAAATCACCTGCCACGTTCTCTACAGCCTTCAGGACATCGGACAGCTTGCCGACACCGGATGGCTCGATGAGGATACGCTCGGGAGCATAGGTGCTGATGACTTCCTTCAGGGAAGTACCGAAATCACCTACCAGGGAGCAGCAGATACAACCGGAGTTCATCTCCTTGATCTCGATGCCTGCCTCTTTTAAAAAGCCGCCGTCGATACCGATCTCACCGAATTCGTTCTCGATCAGAACGGTCTTGCTGCCGTCTAATGCTTCCTTTAATAATTTTTTGATTAGGGTGGTCTTACCGGCACCCAGGAAACCGGATACTACATCTATTTTCGTCATTGTGTTTTCCTCCATTCTGGGTCTAATACCCATCTTTCTCATTTTCTATCATATTTCATGGATTGTCAAGCCCTGCTCGTTCCGCCTCGATGATACTGTAGGGCACCACTGCTACTTTTCCGTCTTCATCCGCACCGCACAGGATCCCCAAGAACACTCCGTCCTCCGTGAAAGCTCCTCCACCCGACATTCCGGGCTCCATCAGTCCCTGCAATAAGAGCATGTACTGTGAAAAGTCTTCCACATAGATCCAGGGTTCTACCACAAAGGCATAGACCGGTTTTGCGGAAGTACCACCGTACATCCACACATCCTCATAGACTTCCAGTGCATCGAAGGTGTCCCGGTCCGTATCCGCCGGAAGGCAGGATTCCCACGTGCTTTCTGAAAGAAGCACCTTATCCACCCATACAAATGCCAGATCGCAGTTCTCCGCATTCACAGCAGCAGAAGCTGTAACGCTCGTCCCATCCGGAAATGTCAACCGGATCTCTCCGGTATTATGCTCCAGCACATGTCCCGCTGTCAGAATCAGAAGCGTATCTTCTGTTTCCTCGTAAATGACACCGCTGCCCTGCAGGTCACCCGCCCGGATCCCCACCAGCGACTTAAAAATGCGCAGGTCGGTCTCTGTCAGCTTCTGTGGGATCTCCTCCGGTATTTCAAACTCCGTGATATCCGGCAGGATCCCCTCTTCCGTGTAGGAGATTTCCGTCTCTTCCGTCGTATACGTATCCTGCGGTGACTTCTCTCCACAGCCTGTAAGCGCCAGTGTGCAGCTTATCATGCAGCTCATGATAATAAGAAATTTTCTCATTTATGTTTTTCCTCTCCGCATGCCACAGCTTCCTATAATGAAACAGCGGACCGCATGATGCAGTCCGCCATTTCTCGAGAAATGTAAGCAAAAAATAAGCCGAGTTCTGTATATGATGATCATCTATCTAGTACGACTGTCACCAGCCGCATCAAGCGACCTACCTGAAAGCAGACCGGGCCGGTCTATCGCTCTCTGTTTGGTCTTGCTTCGGATGGGGTTTACATGGCTCCGTCTGTTACCAGACGGACGGTAGTCTCTTACACTGCCT
>CAVFMG010000053.1:0-16057 GCA_963623435.1 Odoribacter splanchnicus | reverse complement strand
GAGCACGGAGCAATCCGTAGGCATCAAAGTCGGGGGCTTTTGACCCCGACATCATAACAATCAAAATACTACTGAATCACCAGATTAGAGTAGCCCATCAGGCTCTCATCCACAGCATGTGCGGCTTCTCTGCCCTCGCGGATCGCCCACACCACCAGGGACTGTCCTCTGTGCATATCGCCGGTGACGAATACATTTTCCACGCTGGTCTGGTATTTGCCGGGGGCAGTTTTTACATTGGTGCGTTCGTTTAATTCCACGCCGAAAGCATCGGCAATATATTTCTGGGTTCCTAAGAATCCCGCTGCGATCAGTACGATCTCCGCATCCAGGATCTGCTCGCTTCCGGCGATCTCCTGCATCTTCATGCGTCCGGTGGCAGGATCCTTTTCCCAGGACAGCTTCACGATCTTCACAGCTTTCAGATTGCCGTTCTTATCCTTGATAAATTCCTTTACCGTAGATTCATAGATTCTGGGATCATGTCCATAGACCGCAATGGCTTCTTCCTGACCGTAATCGGTCTTGCAGACCTTCGGCCATTCGGGCCAGGGGTTGTTCTCCGCTCTCTTGTCGGGTGCCTTGGGCATCATCTCGATCTGGGTCACGGACTTGGCACCGTGACGGATGGAGGTTCCCACGCAGTCGTTGCCGGTATCACCGCCGCCGATGATGACTACGTTCTTGCCCTTGGTCTCCACATATTTTTTATCTGCAAAATCAGAATCCAGCAGACTCTTGGTATTTGCCTTCAGGAAATCCACCGCAAAATAGATTCCCTTGGCATCTCTGCCGGGAGCATTGATGTCTCTGGGGTTGGAAGCACCGCACGCCAGTACCACACGGTCAAAATCATGCAGCAGCTTGGATGCCTTGATGTCCTTGCCGATGTCCGTACAGGTGACAAAAGTGACGCCCTCTTCCTTCATAATATTGATCTTGCGGTCAATGATGTGTTTCTCCAGCTTCATGTTGGGGATGCCGTACATCAACAGTCCGCCTACACGGTCAGAGCGCTCGAACACCGTTACCTGATGTCCTCTCTGATTCAGCAGATCCGCAGCAGCCAGTCCGGAAGGACCGCTGCCGATGACTGCCACCTTTTTACCGGTGCGCACCACAGGAGGTTTGGCTGCCGCATAACCTTCGCTGTAGGCGTTCTCAATGATGGCATATTCGTTCTCCTTGGTGGAGACCGGATCCCCGTTCAGTCCACAGGTACATGCCGCCTCACACAGGGCGGGACATACTCTGGAAGTGAACTCGGGGAAATTGTTGGTCTTCTTCAGACGGTTGTAAGCCTGCTGCCAGTTGCCGGTATATACCAGATCGTTCCACTCCGGCACCAGATTGTGCAAGGGACATCCGCTCGCCATACCACAGATCATCATGCCCGACTGGCAAAACGGCACGCCGCATTCCATACATCTGGCACCCTGTAAGCGCTGCTTTTCCTTCGGCAGATGCTCATGGAATTCGTTAAAATGCTGTATTCTCTTCTTAGGATCCTCAGCCACGCTGACTTCCCTTTTATATTCCATAAATCCCGTTGGTTTTCCCATGACATACCTCCTACTTTCTGGTGTTGGCATAGAATGCTTCGATCTGTGCCTGCTCTGCGCTCAGTCCTTTTTCCTCCATCTGTACGATGGTCTTTAAGACTCTCTCATAATCATGAGGGATGATCTTCTTGAACTTCGGCAGATACTCTCCAAAGTTATCCAGCACTTCCTTACCCTTGGCGGAATTGGTCAGTGCCACATGCTCTTGGATCATGGATTTCAGCTCCAGTACATCGTATTTGGATGTGATCTCGCTGGAAGATACCATTTCTTTATTTAATCTCTTATACAGATCGTTGCCTTCATCCAGTACATAAGCGATACCGCCGCTCATGCCGGCTGCGAAGTTTTTCCCGGTGGGGCCGAGGACTACCACGCGTCCGCCGGTCATGTACTCACAACCGTGATCACCCACGCCCTCGACGACAGCGCTGGCACCGGAGTTACGCACGCAGAAACGTTCGCCTGCCACACCGTTGATGAATGCCTTACCGGAGGTTGCACCGTACAGTGCCACGTTACCGATGATGATGTTCTCCTCTGCCTTGAAACTGCTACCCTGGGGAGGATATACCACCAGCTTACCGCCGGATAAGCCCTTGCCGAAGTAGTCGTTGCTGTCGCCTACCAGCTCCAGGGTCAGACCCTTGGGGATAAAGGCTCCGAAGGACTGTCCGCCGGCACCCTTGCACAGTACATGGTAGGTATCCTCTTCCACGTCATCTCCCAGCTTTCTGGTGATCTCACTTCCGAGGATCGTACCGAAGGCACGGTCGGTGTTGCTGACATCCACTTCGATGCTGCGCTTCTGTCCTGCCTCAATGGCTTTGCCCAGCTGCTTTAACAGCACTTTCTCATCCAAAGTCTTCTCCAGCTGGAAGTCATAGACCTGCTTGGGATCGAAGGTGACTTTCTGCTTGCTGCCCTCGTAAGGGTTGCTTAAGATCTGGGTCAGATCCACTTCCTCCTGACGCTCGGTCAGATGCTCTTTTCTCTTCAGCAGATCGGTTCTGCCTACCAGTTCGTCTACGGTGCGCACGCCCAGGGCTGCCATGTATTCCCGCAGCTCCTGTGCGATAAATTTCATAAAGTTTTCCACATATTCCGGCTTACCGCGGAAGTTTTTCCGCAGCTCCGGATTCTGGGTAGCCACGCCTACGGGGCAGGTATCCAGATTACATACTCTCATCATGACACAGCCCATGGTCACAAGGGGGGCGGTAGCAAAACCGAATTCCTCAGCACCCAGAATAGCTGCGATAGCCACGTCTCTGCCGCTCATCAGCTTACCGTCGGTCTCAATGCGGACTTTGTTACGCAGTCCGTTCATGATCAGGGTCTGATGGGTCTCTGCCAGTCCCAGCTCCCAGGGAAGTCCGGCATTGTGGATGGAGTTTCTCGGTGCTGCACCGGTACCGCCGTCATAACCGGATACCAGGATGACCTGTGCTCCTGCCTTGGCTACACCGGCTGCTACGGTTCCCACACCGGCTTCGGATACCAGCTTCACGGAGATTCTCGCCTGGGTGTTAGCATTTTTCAGGTCATAGATCAGCTGCGCCAGATCCTCAATGGAGTAAATATCGTGATGAGGGGGCGGGGAGATCAGGGACACACCGGGTGTGGAGTGTCTGGTCTTGGCGATCCAGGGATATACCTTTCCTCCGGGCAGATGTCCGCCCTCGCCGGGTTTTGCTCCCTGTGCCATCTTGATTTGAATCTCCTGTGCACTCACCAGATAACGGCTGGTAACACCGAAACGTCCGCTTGCCACCTGCTTGATGGCGGAACAACGGTTCAGTCCGTCCGGTCCTACGGTGAGACGATCCAGATCCTCACCACCTTCGCCGGAGTTGCTCTTGCCGTGCAGATGGTTCATGGCGATTGCCATGGTCTCATGGGCTTCCTTGGAAATGGAACCATAAGACATGGCACCGGTCTTGAATCTGGTCACGATGGATTCTACCGGCTCTACTTCCTCGATGGGCACACCCTTCTTCGGATAATTGAAGTCCATCAGTCCTCTGAGGTTCTTGATGGAATCTTCGTCGTTTACCATGGCGGTGTACTGCTTGAACATCTGGTAATCACCGCGTCTGGTGGATTCCTGTAACATATGGATGGTAGCGGGGTTGTACAGATGCTCGTCACCACCGCTGCGCATCTTGTGATGTCCGGGGCTGTTCAGGGTCAGATCGTTTTTCAGTCCCAGAGGATCAAATGCCTGAGAGTGCAGGTTGTCTACCTGTTGCTCAATATCTTTTAAGGTAATACCTCCCACACGACATACCGTATTGGAGAAATACTTGCTGATGACTTCCGGTGCGATACCGATTGCCTCAAAGATCTGGGATCCCTGATAGGACTGGATGGTGCTGATACCCATCTTGGATGCAATCTTGACGATGCCGTGGAGAACCGCGTTGTTGTAGTCATCCACTGCTGCATAGTAATCCTTGTCCAGCATGTTGCTCTCGATCAGCTCCCGGATGGTATCCTGTGCCAGATAAGGGTTGATGGCACAGGCACCGTAGCCTAACAGCGTAGCAAAATGGTGTACTTCTCTGGGTTCGCCGGATTCCAGGATCAGTGCGACTCTGGTTCTCTTCTTGGTGCGTACCAGATACTGGTTCAGGGCAGATACGGCAAGCAGGGAAGGAATGGGCACATGGTTCTCATCTACGCCTCTGTCGGACAGGATCAGGATGTTTACGCCGTCTCTGTAAGCTCTGTCCACTTCCACGAACAGACGGTCAATGGCACGCTCCAAGCTGGTGTTCTTATAATATACGATAGGTACGACTTCTACTTTGAAGCCGTCTACTTTCATGTTCTTAATCTTCAACAGATCAGTGTTGGTCAGGATCGGGTTATTGACCTTCAACACGTTACAGTTCTTCGGGGTCTCCTCCAGGATGTTGCCCTCGGTACCGATGTATACGGTGGTGGAGGTTACGATCTCCTCACGGATCGCATCGATGGGCGGGTTGGTTACCTGCGCGAACAGCTGCTTGAAATAATGGAACAGCGGATGGTACGTTTTGCTTAAGACCGGCAGCGGAGTATCCACACCCATGGCTGCGATGGCTTCGCCGCCGTTCTTCGCCATCGGCAGAATGCTCTGCTTCATCTCATCGTAGGTGTAACCGAAGGCTTTCTGCATCCGCTGACGCTCTTCGTAAGTGTACTCCGGAACACGCTGGTTCGGGATGTGGATGTTCTTAAGCTCAGTCAGGTTGCTGTCCAGCCATTCGCCATAGGGCTGTCTGGAAGCATATTTTTCCTTGATCTCCTCATCGTCGATGACTCTTCCCTGTACGGTATCGACTAAGAGCATTTTGCCGGGACGAAGTCTTTCCTTTAACTTGATCTTCGTGGGATCAATGGGAAGGACACCTACCTCGGAGGACAGGATCAGGGTATCATCGTCGGTGATCAGATAACGGGAAGGACGCAGTCCGTTTCTGTCCAGCACGGCTCCCATGATATCTCCGTCGGAGAACAGGATGGATGCGGGACCGTCCCAGGGCTCCATCATGGTAGCGTAATATTGATAGAAATCTCTCTTGGTCTGGGACATTGCCTTATTGTTTGCCCAGGGCTCGGGGATCGCGATCATGACTGCCAGCGGCAGCTCCATGCCGCTCATTACCAGGAATTCCAGGGTGTTGTCTAACATTGCGGAGTCGGAACCGGTCTTGCTGATGGCGGGCAGTACTTTATGCAGCTGTCCTTTCAGGTGTTCGGATTCCATGTTCTCCTCACGCGCCAGCATTTTATCGGCATTGCCGCGGATGGTGTTGATCTCACCGTTGTGTACCATCAGGCGGTTCGGATGGGCACGCTCCCAGCTGGGGTTCGTGTTGGTAGAGAAACGGGAGTGTACCATGGCAATGGCAGATTCGTAATCTTCGCTCTGTAAATCAGCGAAGAAGGTACGCAGCTGTCCTACCAGGAACATTCCTTTGTATACGATCGTTCTGCTGGAAAGAGAAACTACATAGGTATCATCGGAAGACTGCTCAAATACTCGTCTTGCAATGTAGAGCCTGCGGTCAAAGGGAAGTCCCTTTTCCACGTCGGCGGGCTTTTTCACAAAGCCCTGCATGATATAGGGCATGCACTCTACTGCCTTATGTCCCAGCACATTGGGGAAGGTGGGCACTTCACGCCAGCCGAGGAATTCCATTCCTTCCTTTTCCACAATGATCTCGAACATCTTCTTCGCCTGGTTGCGGCGCAGCTCTTCCTGGGGGAAGAAGAACATGCCGACACCGTATTCTCTCTCTCCGCCGATGTCCATGCCCAGAGCCTTTGTGACTCTTGCGAAAAATTTGTGGGGGATCTGGGTCAGAATACCGACACCGTCACCGGTCTTGCCTTCTGCATCTTTACCGGCTCTGTGCTCCAGATTCTCTACGATCTTCAGCGCATTTTCTACGGTCGCGCGGCTCTTCTCTCCGTGAATATTGACGCAGGCTCCGATACCGCAGTTATCATGCTCAAATTCTTCCCGATATAACGGTGCCTTGGGCAGCTCCTGTTTTACATCAAACATATAGTTCTCCTTTCCGGTTTTCTATCTCTTTCTCTCTTTTTTTATAAACGAAGAAAGGTCGCAATGAGCCTCTTGCGAGCGCCTCATTGCGACCTTTTCTGTACTATACACCTATTTTTCTCATTTGTAAATATAGATTTTTCTAGGAATTGTCAGATAATTTGTCAATTCTGTGTTTTGTTTCATTATTGTCTGAGAATTGTATCAGTTTTTTCTTTCGTGATATGCCTCTGATACAATTCTTTTTGATTTTTTCTTATTTTTTCTGTTTCCGACCATACACTTTGCTCATCAGCTTCTGATACATTGCAGAGAAGTGTTTACTCTCCGCAAGTGCCGTCCGGAGGGGTGCCAGGGTCAGTGCCATTGCTGCCCGGTAGCGGAACAGTTCACCGGAATTCATGTATTTTGCTGTGATCTCTTTATGTTCTGCAGCACTGCGCTTTAAGTTCTCCTTCGTCTCGGAGTAGCCGCCACCCTCGTAGGAGGATACAGTAAGCCCCAGGTACTGCATGGGTGCCTTCGCCCGGTAGTAACACCAGAGGAAATGTTCGTAATCCGCACGGATCTTGTATTTCGGCTCGTAGGGCTTCTGCCGGCACAGGTCTGCTGCATAGAAGCAGGACTGGTGGCAGGGAACGTTACGGTAGCAGACAAAGCCGGTGATGCGGGGCGGGGAAGATATCTTCGTATCCGTCTTCGCGCTGTAGGTATCTCCGTAATAGATGCACTGCAGCTTTGCCGGGTGCTGCTTTATAAACCGGGCGGTATGGTTCAGGACTTCGTTGTCGTAGAAGAAGTCGCCGCAGTTTAAGAAGAGGATGTAGTCGCCGGTCACGTGGGCGACCGCCTGGTTCATTGCCTCGTAGATGCTGCGGTCGGGCTCCTGGTAGAGGTGGATACGGGAGTCCTCGCGCATGGTTTCTATGGAGCCGTCGCCGCTGCCGCCGTCTTTGACGATGATTTCGAAGTCAGGGTAGGTCTGGGACAGGATGCTGTCTAAGGTCTGATTCAGTTTTGTGCCGGGGTTTAAGCATACTACAATAATGCTGAATTTCATAAGTTGCTCCTTTGTCTCATAGTACCTCGCAGTCGATAACAGGGTAAGGAACGCGACACGCGCGTGCTTTAGCACGATGCACTCATGTCGCTGAGCGTAGCGGCACATAAGCGCGGAAAGTACCCACGCTAAGTGCCGACGTCTGCTTACGGTCTGCTTATTCTTCCCTCTGTCAGGGCTACTGGGTTATAAAACCATCCAAGTATATCTTATCGATTATCCAAGTGATGGTTAATATACTTAACTATTGCTTAGAATATATTTTTTTGCTTGTGGAGCATCCCAAGGGATACGACTGCTGCCACCAGGAATACCGCGCATACGGGCCAGCTGACGAAGCCAGTGACAGCGATGGCGGTGTAGGACAGGCAGTAGGCGAGGACATTGGATGCCACGTGGACGAAGACTGCCATTTTGAAGTCTCCGAAGTATTCATAGGCATATGCCATGAGGCAGCCGATGAGGAAGCCGTAGACGCCCTGGACGTAGTTCATGTGGTAAACGCCGAAAATGAGGGCAGACAGTGCTATGGCAAGCTTCAGGTTCATGAATCTGCGGAGGTATCCGTAGATGACTCCGCGGAACAGGAGTTCCTCGGCTATGGGGGAGATAAATCCGAATACGAGGACGCCTACGAGGAAGTGTGCAGAATATTGCTGGGATGCCACTTCGGTATAGGCTTCGGACTTATTAGTCACGCCCAGGAGTTCAAACAGGAGGTTAAAACCGATCACGGCGCCGATGGTGGCTGCCACAAGCAGAGCGTATCTGGCTTTGCCTTCTTTTTTGAGGTGGCTTAGGTGCATGTCCTCTTTGTTCTTATTGATTAAAAGTTTTGCAGTAGACCATACAGCCAGGGCTCCGCCGATGAATCCCAGTGCCGCGATGATGCTGGAGACGTCTCCGGAGTAGCCGTTATAGGCACCGGTCTCATCCCGCAGGATCAACAGGTCTACCAGTCCGCCGGAAGCTCCGGACTGCGCCAGCTGATACAGAAGTGCCAGCAGGGCATACTGGATTACATTACGCACCAGAATAAACATCAGGAAAGAATACACCATAGTCCAGATTCTCTGGTACATGGGATTTTTCTTTTTGGCATCGGGCGTACTGTTTAGCAGTTCTTCGCTGCCGCGGAGGAGGAATTTCTGCAGTTCTTCCACGGACTGTACGATGTAATCGGCTTTGGCTTCTTTTAATTCTTCCTTGCTTCCGAAGCCGTAGGTCACGCCCACGCTCTCCACGCCGAGGGCTTTGGCTCCCTCCACATCGAACTTTCTGTCGCCGATCATATAGACCTGAGTGGGATCTATGGGATTCTCTCCGAAGAGCTGCTTCAAGGCTTCCTGTACGACCTGATCCTTAGTCTCTCTTCTGCCGTCCAGCTCACTGCCTACGACTACGACAAAGTATTTTTTCAGGTCAAAATGCTCCAGGATACGCTCTACAAATACCTGGGGCTTGCTGGATGCCACTGCCAGAAAAAATCCTTTCGACTGAAGCTCCCTCAGCATCTCCGGAATTCCAGCGTAGACCTCATTTTCAAAAAGTCCCGTATCCCGAAAACGCTCTCTGTATTTTGCCACGGCTGCTTCTGCCTGTTCGGGGGTAAAACCATAGAATTCCATAAAGCTGTCCCGCAGGGGCGGTCCGATGAAGGGCTCCAACTTGTCCAGATCCGGCTCGTCGATGCCGAAAGAATGGAGTGCATACTGCACGCAGGTCGTAATTCCGATTTTAGGATCTGTCAGGGTACCGTCCAGATCAAACAGCAGATATTTTTTCATTCTGTAAATTCCTTTTCTGTATATTCCTTGTTCTGTCAGAGGATCTAGAAACTGCGGATCTTGTCTCCGTCATCCTCGGTGTTTTTCAGTGCCTTGATTTCCACATCATAACCCACATTGGCGTTGACCTGCACATGAACGATGTCACCTACTTTTTTGCCAAGCAGTGCCTTGCCCAGAGGGGATTCGTTGCTGATCAGTCCTTCCAGGGAATTACCGCGGACGGTGGTCACGATCTTGTAATCTTCCTGTGTTCCGTCATCTACGAATTCCACGGTAACGGTGTTGTTGATACCTACTTCATCCGCCGCGGAGCTCTCGGAGATGACCTTTGCGGTCTTGATCATTCTCTCCAGATAACGGATACGGCTCTCGTTCTGATTCTTGTATTTTTTCGCTGCATAGTATTCAAAATTCTCGCTGAGATCGCCATGCGCCCTGGCTTCCTTCACGTCCTCCAGCGCCTTGGGACGTACTACCAGCTTACGGTATTCGATCTCATCTTCCATTTTCTTAATGTCTGTAGGGGTTAATTCGTCGTACATAAAAAAGCCTTCTTTCTATCACTATAACGCTATAACTGCATTGCATAGATCACTGCCAGTGACAGGATGATCTGAATAATGGCAAAACGGAATACGGTCTGTGTATTGGACCAGTCCCACACCTTACGCACATGATCGTGCAGGGGGGTACGCACATTTTTCAAAATATGGATCTTCAGGAAACGAAGCAGGGATACTTTCAGAAGTCCCAGTCCGCCGTCCAGGATCAGCACCAGTGCCAACGGAATAAAGAGGAACGGGCAGCCGCTCTTCAAAATAGCGATACTGATGAACAGTCCCATGGCACGGGATCCCGCATCTCCCATCATCAGCTTACTGGGTGTGGCATTGTACCACAGATATCCCAGGATGCACACGGCAAACAGCAAGATCAGGAAGGAGTAGGTCTCATTCACACCTTTCATGCGATCCACGATGTAGATGGACATGATCGTGATGATGGACAGGGTTCCGGAGAGTCCGTCCACACCGTCGGAGCAGTTGGTCACGTTCACGGAGGTCCATACCAGGATCACCGTAAGAATGGCAAATATTACGGGCGGCAGGGTGAATTTTACATGGAACAATGCCAGTTCCACTACGTTGGAGTTATATTTTAAAAACGTGATGGCTACCAGTGCTGCCACGCACAGATCTAAGAAGCCTTTTTTATACTCGCCCCAGGGTGTCTTGGAAGCATCATCCAAAAATCCCGTCATCATGCAGACCACGATCAATAACAGGTAGATCACCAGTTCCGCACTTAAGGGTGCGAACAATAACACGGATGCCACAAATGCCAGCACGAAAATGATGCCGGCTCCTCTGGGCTTCCCGGCGGACAATTTTCCGTCATGGGCAAATTCTCTTCCGGCGTCCTTGGGCAGGTACGGGCTTAACTTCGACGTCGCCAGTACGGTAGCTCCGAAAGCAAAAAGAATACCAAAAAAAGCAAGGAGAGAACTGCTTCCCTCCGGCAAAATCATCTGTAACATACTATCCCTCGTTTCCACATGAGATTCTCTCACCGGGATGCTCTCATGCTGTATTTTTGCCTGTACACACAGTTATTTTATTTTATCACACTTCTCCTGTCCGTGCAATGTTCCCGGTGCAATCATTTGACAGCTGCCGGACGTTGGACTACTATATTCTTATGAACGTTTTTCGTAAAATAGCCATAAAAGGAGAGATACCCTATGATGATCCATAAGATCGAACCGCATAAATATTACCCGGAGTTCCGAAGTCAGGAGCCGAAGCCTTCCGATTATCTGCTGTTATTTGATGGAGAGAAAGTCTATCTGCCCTCCCGCGCAGAGGTTGCAGATGTTACTGATGCTTCCACAGATGCAGGCTCCCCGAACCCTTCCACATTGTATCTTCCTACTTTCGGGGAAGTTCATAAATTGCTTGGTGTAAAACAACCCCTGGAGCGCTTTTTCTTAGACTGCGAATATCTCTTCTCCATCGATGACAGAGCATTCTTCCGCAAGACCACAGAGGAGTCCGGTGCTCTCCTGCTCCCGGAGGAAGACCTCTATGCTTCCGGTGTGTTCCGGAATTTTGAACCGGAATATCTGGCGTTCGCCGGAATCACTGCCACCCAGATCAACCGTTTCCGTCTCGATAGAAAATTCTGCGGTCGCTGCGGGCATCCCACCGTTCCCAGCGCCACGGAGCGGGCATGTATCTGCCCGGAGTGCGGTCAGATCGAATATCCCAAGATCTCTCCCGCCGTCATTATCGCCATTGTGGATACCGAGCGGGACAAGATCCTGCTGACCCGTTACGCCGGCGGTTCGTATCGGCACTGGGCGCTGGTGGCAGGCTTCGTGGAAGTCGGCGAGACCTTCAAGGGAGCTGCCCGCAGAGAGATCATGGAGGAGGTTGGACTTAAGGTCAGTGACCTGGTCTATTACAAATCCCAGCCCTGGTCCTTCAGTGATTCCGCCATGATCGGCTTCTTCGCGAAGCTGGACGGCGATCCTGCGATTACCCTGCAGGAATCCGAACTTGGGGAAGCAAAATGGTTCTCCCGTAACGAAGTTCCAGATCTGCCCTCCACCATCAGTGTGGGGCAGGAAATGATCACCTTATTCAAAAACGGTGGGGATCCGTTCTCCCAAAGGTAATTGATACATTTACTTCTATATCATGATATACCCCCGGAACTTCGGTCCCGGGGGTATTATTCGTCTCTTTTGCACTCCATACCCAGCTTGCTCGCCTCCCTTGGGTATATTCGGCTTGTTTTGCTTCACATACCCAGCCACATTCTTTTTCTTGGGTATATCCAACCTGTTTTCACTTTCTATACCCTGCCTATTCACTTTTCTTGGGTATATTCGACCTGTTTTGCTTCTCTATACCCAGCTTGCTCACTTTCCTTGGGTATATTTGACCCGTTTTAATCTTCTATACCCAGCCTATTCACTTTCTCTGGGTATAATCAGCCTATTTCTCTTCCCTGCGCCCCGCTTTCTCGATCATCCCGGGGCTTATCTAGCTTCCTTTCCTCTTTATGCCCCGCTTCCTTGATGATCCCGGGGCTTATCTAGCTTCCTTTCCTCTTTATGCCCCGCTTCCTTGATCTTTCCGGGGCTTATTTCACTTCTTGCGATCATTTACGACCCGCGCACACAAACAGCCTGCCTCCGACGACACCGTCATGAGGCAGGCTGCTTTCTGCACCTGGATTCTCTTTATTTTAGCAAATGGCACTTCTTCGCCACCTTTACTAGCAGATACCCCTTGGGGAAGCTGCGAAGCTCCTGCTCCGTGATGCCCCGCATCAGGATCAGCATGACGAAATACACCACCGCGGCGATCACGATTGCCGGGATCACGGAGATCCGCATAGACTTTGTCACCATATACAGACCTTCGTAGATTGCCCAGGCTGCCGCTCCCATGAACGCAGAAGCAAACGCCGGGATCACAAAGGTTCTGACGATCTCCTGTCGATATCCCACCGCTTTACGCACTGCCCACTGGTTCAGCACACACATCATGCCGGAATACAGCGTATTGGCAATGGCGATGCTGTACAGATCTAAACCTGTGAACATCAGAAGCAACACCGCTGCTACCGTCTGTACCACCAGGGAGATCCCCGCATTGATGATCGGCGTATTGACCTTGCCCAGTCCCTGTAAGATCGAACTGTTCAGGGTAGACAGCGCATAGAAAATTACCGACAATGACAAGGTCATCAAAAGGGCTGCTGCCAGATTCAGTTCCTCTGCTGTCTTGTTCGTGAACAGCAGACTGATCACCGGCTTCGCCAGCACGAAAAGTCCCACCGCGCAGGGGATTGAGATCACCATGGTAGTTTTCACTGCCAGTCCGATCTTCTCTCTGGCGCCCTTCACATCCCGCGCCGCCATCAGCTGTGCCACGGAAGGGATCATCGCCGAAGCCATTGCCGAAGCAAAGGCAATAGGGATATTGGACATGGTCAGGGACTGTCCGGAGAAAATACCGTATTTTTCATAAATAGATACCGTATCCAGCCCCCGCAGGGAGGGATACCATTTGGTGTAAATACTGTTGTTGACCGTACTGCTTAAGTTATACACGGCAGTACTTAAAATAAACGGTGTCACCACCATCGTAATCGTCTTAAAAATCTGTCCGTAGGAGTCCACATGGGTATGTCTGTCCCTTTGCACTCTGCGCAGGATCATCTTCCGGTTCAGGGCATAGACCCCTGCCATGAAAAGTAATGCTACCAGCACGCCGACGCCGGTACCCAGTGCACTTCCCACGGCACCGTAGGTGGCTCTGGTCACCTGTCCCGCCTGATCCTCCGGAACTTCCATGCCTCCCATGGACAGATTGATCAGCAGATACGCGGCACCCACACTGACCACCGCATTGGCGATCTGCTCTAAAATCTGTGACACGGAAGTCTGCGCCATGCTCTTATGCGCTTGAAAATACCCTCGTAATACTCCCAAAATACCGTAGACGAAGATCGTCGGTGCAAAGGTGCGCAGTACCGTGACCGCCGCTCCCGACACGAACAATCCCGCTCCGAAAAACAGAAAAAGGCTGGCAATGCCGCCAACCATCAGTACATAGATCATAGCTCCGTGGAACAGTCTGTGGGCATTGCGGTATTCCTTCTCTCCCAACTTCTGGGCGATGGCTTTGGAGATCGCCGAAGGGATACTGTAGGAGGAGATCAACAGAATGATGGTGTAATAGTTGTACGCGGACTGGTAATACCCCAGTCCCAGATTCCCGATGACACTCTGTAAAGGGCCCCTGTAAAGGAGCCCTATGATTCTGCTGATGATTCCGGCAGCCGCCAGAATACCTGCCTGCATGATAAAATTGTTCTTGGAACTGTTCTTATCTGCCATCTTACTTACCTTACTTTGGTTCTTTATCCGATCAGCCAGTCATACATCTCCTGGTATTTTCCGGCGGATACTTTCCAGGAATAGTCGGTTGCCATGGCACGATCCACGATCTTATTCCATTCTCTCTTCCTGTCGTAATAAATATGCTCCGCATAGCGGATCGTATTCAGCATCTCGTGTGCATTGTAATTCATAAAGCTGAAGCCGGTACCGCTGCTCTCATATTCATTATAAGGCTGTACGGTATCCTTCAGACCGCCGGTCTCTCTGACGATGGGCACCGTGCCGTAACGCAGGGCGATCAGCTGGCTCAGTCCGCAGGGCTCGAACAGGGACGGCATCAGATACGCATCACATGCCGCATACACCTTGTGGGACAGTGCATCCGAATAATAAATATTGGCGGATACCTTGTCGCCGTACTTCCAGTCGAAATGACGGAACATGTTCTCATAACGCTCTTCGCCGGTGCCCAGTACCACGAACTGGATATCATCCTGGCACAGTTCATCCATCACATAAGCGATCAGATCCAGACCCTTCTGGTCCGTCAGTCGGGATACCAGACCGATCATCATTTTCTTGTCATCCACACGCAGTCCCAACTCTTCCTGCAGGGCACGCTTGTTCTTCACCTTTTCCTTGCGGAAGTTCACTGCATTGTAGGCTTTTACGATATTTTTATCTGTCTCCGGATTAAACTCTTCATAATCGATACCATTGACGATACCGCGCAGATCATGGCTTCTCGCACGCAGCAGTCCGTCCAGTCCCTCACCGTAGAACGGAGTCTTGATCTCCTCCGCATAGGTATCACTTACGGTAGTCACCGCATCTGCAAATACAATACCGCCCTTTAACAGGTTCGCATCCTTGTAAGCCTCCAGCTTGTCAGAGGTAAAATAATACTCCGGCAGCCCGGTGATGCTCTGTACCGTCTTCACATCCCATTTTCCCTGGAACTTCAGGTTATGTATGGTGATAACGGACTTGATATTGCGGTAAAAATCTCCACCGTGGAAACGCTCCTTTAGATATACGGGGATCAGTCCGGTCTGCCAGTCATGACAGTGGATCAGATCCGGCTGGAAATTCAGAAGCGGTAATGCCGACAGCACTGCCTTGCAGAAATAAGCGTACTTCTCGATCTCATATCTGGGATCATCCCCGTAAGGCTTGAAGCCTCCGAAATAGCTCTCATTGTCGATAAAATAGTAATGTACTCCGGCTTCCTCCGCCTCCAGTACACCTACATACACATTCTGCCAGTTGAAGTCCATGTAGAAATGTGTCACATACTTCAGCTTATCCTTCAGCTCCTGCTTCATGCAGGTATACTTCGGGATAAACACTCTTACATCAAAATACTCCTTGTCAATATACTTTGGCAAAGATCCTACGACATCCGCAAGTCCTCCGGTCTTGATAAAAGGTACGCCTTCCGATGCGGCAAAAAGAATTTTTTTCATGTAAACCCTCCACATATGCTACGGCTTGTATTTCAAAATATAGAAATATTGTATCATAAATCATAGCCATAGAAAAGAGGTGCGCAAGAATTTACAAATCTTTTAGAGTCTGTCAGCTTCTGTAGGAAAGTCGGATTCTGTCGGCGATCAGGGCAATAAATTCAGAGTTGGTAGGCTTGCCCTTGCCGGTATCGATGGTATAGCCGAACATGGCATCCAGAGTCTCCATGCGACCTCTGCTCCAGGCAACCTCTATAGCATGGCGGATGGCACGCTCCACGCGGCTGGGCGTGGTCTGGAACCGTTTTGCAATGGTAGGATACAGAATCTTCGTAATGGAACTGATCATCGCCGGATCCTCCACCGACATCATGATGGCTTCCCTCAAATACTGATATCCTTTGATATGTGCCGGTACTCCGATCTCATGGATCATATCTGTGACATCTTTTTCCAGGTCATGGATGACTTCCGGGACCTGTTCCTTCTTTTCTGTCGCTTTTAGTTCGCTGTCTTTGGCGTTTTTCGTAGAAGGAACCGTGATCATAATTTGGAATTCCTTGTTGGCATTCATCAGATCCCCCAGGATTTTGTATACTTTTTCATTATCCTTTGTAGTTGTAATGTTCAATTTTTCCATTAAACTACCTCCATGACTACAAAACTACTTTTTTCACGTACAGTTCTATTATAAATAGATATGCAG
>CAVFMG010000052.1:0-16116 GCA_963623435.1 Odoribacter splanchnicus | reverse complement strand
ATGTCTAATTTTCTCGCATAGGCAGGCGGCAAAACGAATTTACCTTTCAACGCTGAAGAGAAATATTTTTCCCTTGCATCTCCCACACAAATAGTATAAAATAAACCCAGTGTTCCAAAATATTACAATAAAACGCACAACAGGGTGCATGCCGGGAGGCATGCGCCCTTTTTTATGCGAATAATGTGCTGCAAACTACCGCAAGCTTATTCCCTATGCCGCAGGATTAATATCCGCGGCAGGTACATTGGGAGAAGCTGTCGGTGAGGCGGTTATATTCGGCGTAGCAGTCGCTTCCGGTGTAGCCGCAGGCTTTGCCTTTTCCAGGGATGCCTTAATCGCTTCCAGCAGTACCAGGGAAGTGTAGCGTGTCTCGGAAGAGTACGTCACCTGGCTTAAGTCCTGCGTCTCACAGAGCTGCTCACTTAAGGAATCCATGGTGGGCTCAAGCAACGGATACATGGTGGTTAGGGTTTCATCCGGATCTGCCAGCCGCAGGGACGTGATAGCATGGTCATTTACGATGACTTCCACATTCACGGTCTCACTGCCCAGGATCAGTTCCGTGGTATAGATTCCGGGGATATATGTATTGCCGGCACCGATATCGACAACTGCTCCGGTTGAGGCATCCTCTGCTGTAGAGAGCTGTGACGAACGCCCGAGATCTGCCACGTTGTCCGGCATAGCGGTCTGGGTAGCACTGTCAGGGGAATCCGGTGTCCCAGAGGCATCCGCATCTTTTCCAGGCATAAGCAGCATTAACAGTAATATCAGGAACAACACCCCCAGCGCGGCGAAGATTCCGGTATAGAGCAGTTCTTTTCTGCGAAGGACAACGATCTTTGTATTTGCACTCATTCTTAGGTCTCCTTGGAATGATGGGATGATCTTTATAAATAGTATGCGAAGGTTCCTTTATATAGTACTGTATAGTTCTATATAATGATGTCGGGGTCAAAAGCCCCCGACTTTGATGCCTACGGATTGCTCCGTGCTCCGCACTCCCACAATCCTACCCAATATTCGCATATCGTGGGATTATCATCCCACTTTTATGCTCATATCGGGGCGGGTCTCAAGGTCTTTCACCCACTTATGAGCGAGCTCATGTGGGTTTAGACCTTTTGACCCTGGCATCATATAATACAGCAACTGGGGAGAACTTCACATTGACAAGATAAAACAGACATTGCTATAGTTAATTATAAGTTTTTTCACGGATGCGTCCGCCCCGTGGAAAAGCAGCAGACAGGCGGCGCAGAAACGAGGGTAACGATGAACAATTATTCCAAGGAAGATATCATCCGTCTTGTGGAAGAAGAGGATGTGGAGTTTATCCGTCTGCAGTTCACGGATCTGTTCGGCAATCTGAAAAACATTGCGGTGACAGCCAGTCAGTTAGACCGTGTCTTAAGCAATAAGTGTATGTTTGATGGTTCGGCAATCGATGGTTTTGCCCGGATCGAGGAATCCGACATGTATCTGTACCCGGATCTGTCTACCTTAGAGATTTTCCCCTGGAGACCCCAGCAGGGCAAGGTGGCACGTATGATCTGTGATGTCTATCGCCCCAATGGGCAGCCTTTTGAAGGAGATCCCCGCTATGTGCTGAAGCGTGCGGTGAAGCAGGCAGAAGAGATGGGATATACCTTTGAGGTAGGACCGGAGTGTGAATTTTTCTTATTTAATACGGATGAAAATACCATGCCTACGACCAACACCCATGAGCAGGCAGGTTATTTCGACATCGGACCGTTGGATTTTGGCGAAAATGCCCGTCGTGATATCGTCATGAACCTGGAGGATATGGGCTTTGTCATTGAGGCATCCCACCACGAGATGGCTCCGGCGCAGCATGAGATCGACTTTAAATACGATGAGGCATTGCATACCGCAGACAACATCATGACCTTCAAGATGGCAGTGCGTACCATTGCGAGACGCCACGGTTTGCACGCCACTTTCATGCCGAAGCCCAGGTTCGGTGTCAACGGTTCCGGCATGCACATCAACATGTCCCTGCAAAAAGATGGGAAAAACATATTCCAGGACGCATCCGACCCTAACGGCCTGAGCAGGGAAGCCTACTATTTCATCGGCGGTATCATGAAGCACATCAAAGGAATGGCAGCCATCACGAATCCGCTGGTGAATTCCTATAAGCGTCTGGTGCCCGGTTTCGAGGCACCGGTCTATATTGCGTGGAGTACGACGAACCGCAGCCCCCTAATCCGTATTCCGGCTACCGCAGACGGAGAGGGTACCCGTATCGAACTGCGCAGTCCCGACTCCGCAGCCAACCCGTATCTGACTCTGGCAGTCTGCTTAAGCGCCGGTCTGCAGGGCATCCGGGAGAAGATCGATCCCCCCGCAAGCATCAATGCGAATATTTTTGCCCTGACCGCTGAGGAGCGGAGAGAACTGCACATCGACCAACTGCCCGGCACTCTGTTAGAGGCAGTGGAGGAACTGGAGAAGGATACCTTTATCCAGGACGTTCTGGGAGAGCATATCGCTGGAAAATACATCGATGCCAAGCGCAAGGAGTGGCATGAGTACCGTTCCCAGGTATCCGAATGGGAGATCCAGGAGTATCTGTATAAGTATTGATAAAATCCTTTCTTTTGTAATGATAGGAAAAAAAGACAGAAGAAAGGAGGTGGGCGAATGACGAACATTATTGTCGTGCTGCCGAAGCTGGAGGAAGCCAAGGGCGTCAAAAATATCCTGGTGCGCAGCGGTTTCCAGGTCACGGGTATCTGTACCACGGGCACCCAGGCGATCAGCCAGGCGGACGGACTGAATGACGGAATCGTGATCTGCAGCTATAAGCTGGCGGATATGATATATACAGAACTTCATGAGGATCTGCCGGACGGCTTCGAGATGTTATTGATGGCATCCCAGAATCTGATCAGCGAATGCTACGGCAACGGCATAGTGTGTCTCTCCATGCCGTTAAAGGTTCAGGATCTGATCAACACCGTGAACCTGATGGTGGAAGGTGTGGAGCGTCGCAGAAGAAAACGCCGCATGCAGCCGAAGGCGCGGAATGCAGCGGATGAAAAAGCAATCAAAGATGCCAAGGAACTACTGATGGTGAGAAATCATATGACGGAAGAAGAGGCCCACCGTTATCTTCAGAAGACCAGTATGGACAGTGGAACGAATCTGGTGGAGACGGCACAGATGGTGCTGTCCATGATGACGGAATAGGACAGAGGAATATAAGGAGTAATTTACTATATGAAATTTACAAAAATGCAGGGTTGCGGCAATGATTATGTATATGTAAGCGGCTTTGCGGAAAAGCTTTCGCAGGAAGAGAAGCCGGAGATCGTAAGAAAGTTAAGCGACAGACATTTCGGCATCGGCGGTGACGGCGTGATCTTCATCAATCCCGCAGAGGAAGCAGATTTTGAGATGGAGATGTACAATGCGGACGGCAGCCGCTCGGAGATGTGCGGCAACGGCATCCGCTGCGTGGCAAAATATGTCTACGACAAAGGACTGACGGACAGGACAGACATCACCATCGTCAGTGCCGGGAAAATAAAATACCTGAAGCTCACCGTGGAGGGGAAGACCGCCACAGACAGAGGACAGGTGACGCTGGTAGAGGTGAATATGGGAAGCCCCATCCTCGCCCCGGCAGAGGTGCCGGTGACGGCGGAGGCTACGACAGAGACTGAAAACGGTCCGGCTGTGGTAAACGCACCGGTTACCGTGGACGGTACGGAATATCGCATGACCTGTGTCTCCATGGGCAATCCCCACGCCATCGTATTTATGGAAGAGGTAGGGGATCTGGACATCGAGAAGATCGGTCCGAAGTTCGAGCACCATTCCTGCTTCCCGAACCGGACGAATACCGAGTTCGTAGAGATTCTGGATCGGAAAAATGTATTTATGCGCGTCTGGGAGAGAGGCACCGGAGAGACCCTTGCCTGCGGTACCGGATGCTGTGCTACGGCGGTAGCATGTGTGTTAAATGGTTTGACGGACGAGGAAATAACTGTTAAACTATTAGGCGGTGAACTGCACATCAAATGGGATCGTAAGGAGAATCTGGTCTATATGACCGGTCCTGCGAAGATCGTATTTGAAGGTGAAGTGGACCCGTACTCCATCTGATAGAATAAACTCCTCCATAGAAACACAGATTGACTGCTTGCAGGCAAAGATGTGTTTTTATGAGAGGAGTAAACGAACATGAGTAAGTAGGGCGATCAGCCCGGATTACGAATGGGCGTTGCAATTTCGAGAGCACACAGTGCGAAGAAATTGCTTATTACGACAACAAGGTGACAGCAACATGGCACCAAGGATAATAGAGAGGAGAACGTACTATGTTTAAAGTAAACGACAACTATTTAAAACTTCCCGGAAGCTATTTATTTTCCACCATCGGTAAAAAGGTAAATGCCTATTCCGCCGCTCACCCGGACAAAAAGATCATCCGTCTGGGCATCGGTGATGTGACACAGCCTTTGGCACCCGCAATCATTGATGCGCTGCACGGTGCGGTGGATGAGATGGGAAAAGCGGAGACTTTTCATGGTTACGCTCCCGACCTTGGCTATGAGTTCCTGCGAGGTGCCATTGCAGAGAACGATTATAAGGCAAGAGGCTGTGATATTGCACCGGATGAGATCTTTGTATCAGATGGAGCAAAATGTGACTGCGGCAATATTCAGGAGATCTTCAGCCTGGACAATAAGATCGCGGTATGTGACCCCGTTTACCCTGTATACGTGGATTCTAACGTCATGGCAGGCAGAACCGGCACTTACGATCCGAAGTCCGAGACCTGGAGTGATGTGATCTATATGCCTTGTCTGGCAGAGAACGGTTTTGCACCGGAGCTGCCGAAGGAGACCCCGGATCTGATTTATTTATGCTTCCCCAACAATCCTACCGGTGCCACCATCACCAAGGCACAGCTGCAGGAGTGGGTGGACTATGCGAATAAAGTAGGCGCTGTCATCCTCTACGATGCAGCTTACGAAGCATATATTTCCGAGCCGGATGTGCCTCACAGTATCTATGAATGTGAAGGAGCCAGAACCTGTGCCATCGAGTTCCGTTCCTTCTCCAAAAATGCCGGCTTTACCGGAGTGCGTCTGGGCTTCACTGTGATTCCCAAGGACTTAAAGAGCGGGGATGTCAGCCTCCATGCACTGTGGGCAAGAAGACATGGTACCAAATACAACGGAGCACCCTATATCGTACAGCGTGCCGGTGAGGCAGTATACTCTGCAGCGGGCAAGGCACAGCTGAAGGAGCAGGTTGCTTACTATATGAACAACGCGCACTATATCCTTGCGGGCTTAAAAGAAGCGGGATTTACCGTATCCGGCGGTGTGAATGCCCCCTATATCTGGCTGAAAGCGCCGAACGGCATGACCAGCTGGGAGTTCTTCGATTATCTGCTGGAAAATGTCAACGTGGTAGGTACGCCCGGATCCGGTTTCGGACCCAGCGGAGAACACTATTTCCGTCTGACGGCTTTCGGAAGCTACGAGAATACCGTGGAGGCAGTGGACCGTCTGAAGAAGATACAACTGTAATACCTGATCCCGGGTAGGATAACGGAAAATGCGGATACCTCAGGGGAGGTCTATAGGGAGAGTATGTGCGGCTGCTTAGAAATAGGCAGCCGCTATTTGCCATATGTGCCCTGAATGCACAGTGAGAACGAAAATGGGAGAAATCATGCAGGAAAAGCAGAAAAAAATAATTCGCTGGAGCAGCCTGGTACTGATACTGGTGACGACCGTCAGTGTCTGGTATTTGAATTATCTGACGGATTTTATGATGGATGATGAATGGTATTCCACATTATTATATTCGGATACACCGATACAGAACCTCAGTGACATCATCCATGCACAGATCTGGCACTATTTTAACTGGGGCGGCAGAAGCATGGCGCACGGACTGCTGCAGCTGATACTGTTATGCGGGGAACATTGGGCGGATATTTTTAATACCACCATGACACTGTTACTTTCGTGGCTGATCTGCAAAGTGTCCGGCAGATGTGGACTCCCGTATTTTCTGGCGGCAATGGGGATGATACTGGGACTCAATGCCAACTGGAGAATGAGCATGTTCTGGGAGGCCGGAGCGGCGAATTATCTGTATATGGCAGGCTTCCTGCTGGCATATTTATACTGTTATCTGCGCTATGAAGACCGCGGGGAGAGGAATCTTCCGGGAACTGCTCTGTGGATCCTGCCGTTAGGACTGATCGCCGGATGGAGCAATGAAAATATGGGACCGACAGTATGGATCGTAAGTCTTCTGGTGATATTTTTCAGACGTAAGGAGCATAAGAAGATCCCCATATGGATGTACCTCGGAAATATCAGCTGTCTGGTGGGAAGTATTCTGATGATCGCGGCACCGGGCAATTTCGTCCGAAGCGAAGAGACGGCGGAGAATACCAGGGGGCTTCTGTGGAACCTGTATCTGCGCTGTTACAGTGAGGCGAAGGGAGTCTTTGAGTATCTGTTTCCCACGCTTGTGCTTACAGCGGTGCTGCTTGTGATCTGTGCAGGTATTCTAAAAGAAAAAATCGGCAAAGAGAATTTGCTGTTATTAGTGGGGGCCTTGTTATCCTGGGGAGCGATGATTCTGTCCCCTCATTACCCCGACAGAGCAGCCTTCGGAACCATGGTATTACTCATCTGCGCCATTCTGTCCCTGGCGGGCAAAGCGGTGGACAGACAGAAGGAAAATGCATGGATGTACTATGGCAGTGGTTTATTAGTATGGCTGCGTGGAATGTATTTCCTCATGGAATATGTGGGACTTTTTAAAGGGTGGATTATCTGAGAAGATTGAAGATAGTAGGGAAAACGAAAATGAGAAAAGAGCGGTGCATGGGCGAAAGTATATTACAACTTAAACAGATCCGGAAATCTTTTGACAATACAGAAGTATTAAAGGGCATTGATTTAGAGGCAGCGCAGGGAGAATTTATCACCCTGTTAGGTGCCTCCGGCTGCGGCAAGACTACGACACTGCGGATCATTGCGGGTCTGGAGCTGCCGGATAGCGGACAGGTGATTCTGGAAGGACAGGACATCACGAACCGGGAGCCGAATAAGCGGGATGTCAACACTGTATTTCAGAATTATGCCCTGTTCCCACATATGAATGTGGAGGATAACGTAGGATATGGATTGAAGATCCGCAAAGTCCCGAAAGCGGAGATCGCAGAACGGGTGGAACAGGCACTCCGCCTGGTACAGTTGGAGGAATACGGGAAGCGGAAGCCGGATCAGCTCTCCGGCGGACAGAAGCAGCGTATTGCCATCGCCAGAGCGGTGATCAACGAGCCGAAGGTGCTGCTTTTGGATGAACCGTTGGGAGCCCTGGATCTGAAGCTGCGCAGACAGATGCAGCTGGAATTGAAACGCTTACAGAAGCAGCTGGGGATCACTTTTATCTATATCACCCATGATCAGGAGGAAGCCATCAACATGTCCGACCGCATCGGAGTCATGCATGAGGGCGTGTTGGAGCAGCTGGGAACACCCAATGAGGTGTATTATCAGCCAAGGACCAGTTATGTGGCGGATTTCGTGGGGAATGCGAATATTCTTCACCTGGGAGGAGAGACACTTGCCATCCGCTCGGAAAATGTCCGGATGAACGGGGAAAGTGTCTGCACGCAGGATGCAGTCGTGATGGAAAAAAGCTTTGCCGGAGGGCAGTTACGCATTCTGTTTGGTCTGTCGGACGGACAGACGTTAACCGCCAGCCGCTACGGTATTGATAATGATTTACAGCCTGGACAGTCGGTGAAGATCGGCTGGGATGCAAAAGACGCAGTAAAGGTAATAGATAATGACAAAGACGAAAACCAAAAGTAACAGCCGCAGTAAATCGGGGGAGATCGGGCTTTTGATCCCCATGTATGCGTTCACGCTCCTGTTCGTGGCACTGCCGATCCTGTATCTGTTTCTGTTAAGCTTTTTACAGAGAGCACAGGTCTGGGGCGTGGACTTTACATTTACCCTGGACAATTATAAGAGAATACTGGAACCGTTGTATCTGAACACCTTTTGGGAGTCTCTGAAGCTGGCGTTCACTGCCACCTTTTTCGTGGCACTGATTGGGTATCCGTATGGGTATTTCATGGCGCGGATGAATGCGGTGTGGAAGCGGCGGATGCTGTTACTTATCATGATCCCCTTTTGGACCAGCGCACTGATCCGTCTCTACGGCTGGATCATCGTGTTCCGCAGTAACGGTGTGCTGGATAAGATCCTGATGGGACTGCATCTGACGGATCAGCCCTTAAAGCTTCTCTACACGTATCCGGCGGTCGTGGTGGGAATGGTGTATTCCCTGCTGCCGTTTATGATCCTTGCGGTATATTCCAGCGCGGAGAAGCTGGATTTTTCCCTGGTGGAAGCCTCCAGAGATCTGGGTGCTTCTTCCTGGAAAGCGTTCTGGACCGTCAGCTTCCGGCTGACACTGCCGGGACTGTTATCCGGAGTGATACTTTCCTTTATCCCGTCCATGGGGCTGTTTTTCATAGCGGATATCCTGGGCGGCAATAAGATCGTGCTGGTAGGCAGCGTGATCCAGGAGCAGATCACCAAGGGGCGCAACCAGCCTTTTGCGGCGGCGCTGTCCGCGGTGCTCATGGTGCTGACTTCCGTGATGATCCGTCTGTACCGTAAGATCACCGGAACCTCACAGCTGGAAGGGATGATGTAGCGTATGAAAAAGAAAAAATGGCCTTTTGTATATGTGGCTGTGATCACGATACTGACCTATATCCCGATCCTGCTTACGGTGGTGTATTCTTTCAATGCCTCCAAGCTCACTTCGGTGTGGGAGGGATTTTCCTTAAAATGGTACCGGGAGCTGTTCCGGGACAGAGATCTGGGAGAAGCGTTGATCAATAGCCTGATCCTGGCG
The DNA here is from genome assembly GCA_963623435.1 of Odoribacter splanchnicus. Taxonomy (GTDB): domain Bacteria; phylum Bacillota; class Clostridia; order Lachnospirales; family Lachnospiraceae; genus Acetatifactor. Next base: position 7,173 of record CAVFMG010000052.1, on the reverse strand, counting down.
GTATTAAGCTGCTTTTTCGCTGTGCTGATCGGAACCTCCGGAGCACTGGGAATGAGCCGCAGCAGACGAAAGATTAATGACGCCGTGGCGTATGTATCCACGCTGCCTATTATGATCCCGGAGATCATTCTGGGTATGGTATTTTTATCCGTATTTTCCCTGATGGGACTGCCTTTTGGCATGGTCACCCTGGTGATCGCCCATACCACGTTCTGTGTGCCCTATATTTTCACCATGGTGCGAGCGAGACTGGTGGGAATGGATCATTCCTTAGAAGAGGCGGCGCTAGACCTGGGAGCCACGAAATGGCAGGTGTTCCGGGATGTGATCCTGCCGCAGATATTGCCGGCAATCCTGTCGGGAGTGCTGCTTGCTTTTGCCATGTCTTTCGATGATGTGGTGATCAGCATATTTGTCACCGGACCGAAAGTCAACACTTTGCCGGTGAAGATCTACACGAAGTTAAAGACCGGTGTGACTCCGGAGATCAATGCGCTTGCCACAGTCATGCTGGTTGTAATATTGTTATGCCTGATGGGTGCATATTTACTGGGACGTAAGTCGCAGACGTCCGTAGGAGAGCTTACCGGGGGAAATGAGCGGAAATCACAGGAATAGTCCGTAAAATCATGGGAAACGGAAAATAGAAGCGGATGCAGTAGGACTGTATTTAAGGAGGAGAATATGAAGAAAAAATTAGCACTGTTACTGGCAGCTACGATGCTTGCCACATTGTTTACCGGTTGCGGAGCGGGCAGCGGGGAAAATAAGGAACTGAATCTCTACACCTGGGACGGCATGTTCCCCCAGGAGATCCTGGATGGTTTTGAAAAAGAGACCGGTATCCGGATCAATTATTCTAATTTTGACTATGATGAGGATATGCTGGCGAAGCTGGAGGAGACCAAGGGCGGCGACTACGATCTGGTCATCGCGGATGACTATATCATCGAACTGGCGATTCAGGAAGGGCTGGCGCAGAAGCTGGATACTTCCAAGATCAGCACTTATGATAATCTGAACCCCGTATTTATGTCCCAGTTCTACGATCCGCAGAATGAATATACCGTGCCTTATGGTGCAGGTATCCCTCTGATCGTGTACGATCCGGGACTGACCGATGTGAAGATCACCGGTTACGAGGATCTGTGGGATCCGGCACTGGAAAATAATGTGGCACTGACAGCGAACTACCGTGTGATCGACGGCATCACATTGAAGACCATGGGTGAGTCCTTCAACACCGAGGATCTGGATGTGATCCGTGCGGCAGGAGAGAAGCTTCTGACCCTGGCGCCCAACATCCGTGTGATCAACGACAGCAACACCCAGGATTATCTGATCAGCGGCGAGGTGGCAGCAGCTTTCCTGTACACTTCCCAGGTATCTGCGGCATTGCAGGCGAGACCGGACCTGGAAGTGGTATATCCCAAGGAGGGACTGGGCTTCGGTATCATGGCGGGCTTTGTACCTTCCCAGGCACCCAATGCGGATGCGGCATATGTATTTTTAGACTATATCAACGATCCGGAAAATGCGGCAAAATGCTATGAATATACCGGCTACTATTGCACCAACAAGGCAGCGGAGGACTACGTCTCCGAGGATATGAAGCGCCTGATCGTATTGCCGGAGGATGTGGCAGAAGGCGAGATCGTGCAGAATATCTCCCAGGAGGCAGAGGATCTGCATGCGGAGATCTGGAATCAGTTCAAGAATGCCTGTGACTAAATTTCTAATAAAAAGTTCTTGACAGATTTCTTTCGTGCGAATATTATTAAGAATATGTTGAAAAACTAATTTGTAAATGCTATGAAAGAGACTCTTGCCAAGGGAAACGACAGGAATACAGCGTCACCGACTGAGAGCGCTGTTTGTGGAAGCTGGCGAAGGGAACACTCCGGAGCAGGTTATCTGAACTGTGGAATCAGAAGCAGCTAGGATGACACGTTGCACGCGTTAAGTGACAAGAGAGGATAGGCAAAGGCGCCTGTCAATTCGGGTGGTACCACGGATTAGATGATTCGTCCCGGGATATGTTTTACATGTCCCGGGGCTTTTTGTATTCCAAAATAAGCTGTACAGGGAGCGCGCATCGGGACACTATATAACAGGAGGTGCGTCATGTACAGAGATTTAACAATGAAAGATGTAAGTGAACAGCAGATCGGACAGACCCTGCAGGTGGCAGGATGGGTGGAGAACATCCGCGACCACGGCGGTGTATCCTTTATTGATCTGCGGGACATGTACGGAGTATTACAGGTGGTCATCCGTAAACCGGAGCTGTTAAAAGGCATCACCAAGGAAATGTGCCTGTCCATTACCGGTCTCATGGAACACAGAGACGAAGAGACCTACAACCCGAAGATTCCTTCCGGCACCATCGAACTGGAAGCACAGAAGATCGATGTGTTGGGAAGAGTATATAAGCAGCTTCCTTTCGAGATCCAGACATCCAAAGAGATCCGGGAAGATGTGAGATTGAAATATCGTTATCTTGACCTTAGGAACGCAAAAGTAAAAGCCAACATCGTCTTCCGTTCCAAAGTCATCAGTTATCTGCGTCAGAAGATGACGGACATGGGATTTTTGGAGATCCAGACTCCGATTCTGTGTGCTTCTTCTCCCGAAGGCGCCAGAGACTATATCGTTCCCAGCAGAAAATTTAAAGGAAAATTCTATGCGCTGCCCCAGGCACCGCAGCAGTATAAGCAGCTGTTGATGGCTTCCGGATTTGACAAGTATTTCCAGATCGCTCCCTGCTTCCGTGATGAGGATGCCAGAGCCGACAGATCTCCCGGAGAGTTCTATCAGCTGGATTTTGAAATGAGCTTTGTGACCCAGGAGGATGTCTTCAAGGTAGGCGAGGAAGTGCTGCATGATACCTTTGAGAAATTTGCTCCCGAAGGCAGCAAGATCACCCAGACCCCCTTCCCCATCATCAGCTACAAGCAGGCAATGCTGGAATTCGGCTGTGACAAGCCGGATCTGCGCAACCCCTTACGGATCATGGATGTAACGGAGTTCTTCCAGAGATGTACCTTCAAGCCGTTCCTCGGCAGAACCGTTCGTGCTATCAAGGTTCATACGGAGATGTCCAAGGGCTTCCATGAGAAGCTGTTAAGTTTCGCAACGTCTCTCGGCATGGGTGGACTTGGCTACCTGGAGGTGGCAGAGGATATGAGCTACAAGGGACCCATTGATAAATTCATTCCCGGTGAGATGAAGGGAGAGCTGGCAAGTCTGGCAGGACTTTCTGTCGGAGATACCATTTTCTTCATCGCAGACAAAGAGGAGCGGGCGAACTACTATGCCGGTCATATCCGCAACGAGCTGGGTGAGAAGTTAGACCTGATCGAGAAGGATGCTTACCGCTTCTGCTATGTGAACGATTTCCCGATGTTTGAGCTGGATCCCGAGACGAAGCAGATCGGATTCACTCACAACCCGTTCTCCATGCCCCAGGGAGGTCTGGAGGCATTGAACACCATGGATCCGTTAGATGTTCTGGCATACCAGTACGACATCGTGTGCAACGGCGTAGAGCTGTCCTCAGGTGCGGTACGTAACCATGACATCGAGATTATGAAAAAAGCTTTCGCCATCGCAGGCTATGACGAAGAGACCCTGAAGACCAAGTTCGGAGCCCTGTATCAGGCATTCCAGTTCGGAGCCCCCCCTCATGCAGGAATGGCTCCCGGCGTGGATCGTATGATCATGCTGCTGCGGAACGAGGAGAACATCCGTGAAGTCATTGCGTTCCCCATGAACGGCAATGCCCAGGATCTCATGTGCGGAGCTCCCGGCGAGGTAACGGAACAGCAGCTGCGTGAGGTACACATTAAAGTGAGGGATTAATTATGGCAAATGTAATTAGTGACGAGACCATAGAATATGTAGGCATTCTGGCGAAGCTGGAGCTTTCCGACGAAGAGAAGGAAGCAGCGAAAAAAGATATGGGCAGGATGTTAGACTATATCGACAAACTGAGTGAACTGGATACCACAGGAGTGGAACCCATGTCCCATGTGTTCCCGGTACAGAATGTTTTCCGTGAGGATGTGGTGACCAACGGGGACGAGAGCGAACAGACCCTGGCCAATGCACCCGGCGAGAAGGACAACATGTTTGTGGTACCAAAGACTTTCGATTGAAGATTGAAAGTCTTCGACTTTTGACTGAGGTGTTGGAAAAGGAGAATGGATATGGATATTTTATCCCTGACAGCAGTAGAGCTGGCAAAAGCGATCCGGGAAGGGAAGACTACGGCGGTGGAAGCGACGCAGGCAGTCCTGGACAAAATCGCAGCCGGTGAAGATACTTACCACTGCTATGTGACCGTAGAGCGGGAAAAGGCATTACAGCAGGCAGCTGAAGTACAGAAAAAAATCGAAGCAGGTGAACTGACCGGCCCCTTAGCCGGAGTTCCTTTTGCCATCAAAGATAACATGTGCACGGAAGGCACCCTGACCACCTGCTCTTCCAAGATCTTAGAGAATTTTGTGCCGACCTTCAGCGCGGAGGCAGTGCTGAATCTGGAAAAGGCAGGGGCAGTGATCCTGGGTAAGACGAATATGGATGAGTTCGCCATGGGCAGCACCACGGAGACCTCTTACTATGGCGTGACCAGGAACCCGAGGAATCCGGAGCATGTCCCCGGAGGTTCTTCCGGCGGTTCCGCAGCGGCAGTGGCGGCGGAGGAGTGCTTTGCGGCACTGGGTTCCGATACCGGTGGTTCCATCCGGCAGCCCGCATCCTATTGCGGCGTGGTCGGCATGAAGCCCACCTACGGAACCGTATCCCGTTACGGGCTGATCGCCTATGGCTCCTCTCTGGATCAGATCGGACCGTTGACGAAGGACGTGACCGACTGTGCCACGGTATTAGAAGCAATCGCCTCTCATGATCCTAAGGATTCCACTTCCATGGAGCGTAAGGATACAGACTTTACCTCAGCGCTGGTAGCGGATGTGAAAGGACTAAAGATTGGTATTCCCAGAGACTATTTCGGAGAAGGGCTGGATCCTGAGGTAAAAGAAGCCGTGCTGGCAGCAGCGGAAGTGCTGAAAGCTCAAGGCGCAGAGGTGGAGGAGTTCGACTTAAGCCTGGTGGACTATGCGATTCCTACTTATTATACGATCGCCGCCGCAGAGGCAAGCTCCAACCTGGAGCGTTTCGACGGCGTGAAATACGGCTACCGCGCACAGGATGCGGAGGATCTGCACACCATGTACAAGAGAAGCCGTTCCCAGGGCTTTGGACCCGAGGTAAAGCGACGTATCATGCTGGGCTCCTTCGTGTTAAGCTCCGGCTATTACGATGCTTATTATCTGAAAGCATTGCGCGTAAAAGCACTGATCAAAAAGGCGTTTGACGAAGCCTTTGCAAAATACGATGTGATCTTAGGACCGGTGGCACCTACCACGGCACCGAAACTGGGCAGCAGCTTGGCAGATCCTATCAAGATGTATCTGGGAGACATTTACACCATCTCCATTAACTTAGCGGGATTGCCCGGCATCAGCGTTCCCTGCGGTACGGATTCCAAAGGGCTTCCCATCGGCATGCAGCTCATCGGCGACTGCTTCAAAGAGAAGACACTGATCCGTGCGGCATATACTTATGAACAGAGGAGGTAAGCGACATGGCAAAACAATATGAAACCGTCATTGGTCTGGAAGTTCATGTAGAGCTTGCCACGAAGACAAAAATATTCTGTGGCTGTTCCACAGCGTTCGGCGGCAGACCCAACACCCACACCTGCCCGGTGTGTACCGGTATGCCGGGATCCCTTCCCGTGCTGAACAAGCAGGTAGTGGAATATGCGGTGGCAGTAGGTCTTGCGACTAACTGTACCATCACCCAGTATTGCAAATTCGACCGGAAGAATTATTTCTATCCGGATAATCCGCAGAACTATCAGATCTCCCAGCTGTATCTGCCCATCTGTCGCAACGGTTCCGTAGAGATCGAGGTAGCGGGAGAGGATGGCAGCACCTATACCAAGCCGGTACGCATCCACGAGATCCACATGGAGGAGGATGCCGGAAAGCTGGTACATGATGATTGGGAAGACTGCACCCTGGTGGACTACAACCGTTCCGGTGTGCCTTTGATCGAGATCGTATCGGAGCCGGATATGCGCAGTGCGGAAGAAGTCATTGCCTATCTGGAAAAAATGCGTCTGTTGATTCAGTATCTGGGCGCATCCGACTGCAAATTGCAGGAAGGCTCTATGCGTGCCGATGTGAACCTGTCGGTGAGAGAAGTGGGTGCGGAGAAGTTCGGAACCCGTACCGAGATGAAGAACCTGAACTCCTTCAAGGCGATCGCCAGAGCTATTCAGGGCGAAAGAGAGCGGCAGATCGATCTGCTGGAGGCAGGAAAAGAAGTTATTCAGGAGACCAGACGCTGGGACGACAACAAGGAATATTCCTACGCTATGCGTTCCAAAGAGGATGCCCAGGATTATCGTTATTTCCCGGATCCCGATCTGGTGCCGGTCTACATCAGTGATGAGTGGCTGGAGAGCATCCGCAGCAAACAGCCGGAGTTCCGCACCGAGAAAATGAAGCGCTACAAGGAAGAATATGATATTCCGGAATACGACATCGATATCATCACCGGATCCAAGCATTTGGCAGATATCTTCGAGACGTGCGTGGCACTGGGAAGCCAGCCGAAGAAGGTGTCCAACTGGCTGATGGTAGAGACCATGCGCCTGTTAAAGGAAAAAGAGATGGAGCCGGAAGATATCCGGTTCTCGCCGGAGCATCTGAGTAAACTGATCGCCCTGGTGGACGGTAAAGTCATTAACTCTTCTGTGGCAAAAGAAGTATTTCAGGTGATGTTTGAGGAAGACGTGGATCCTGAACAGTATGTGGAAGAGAAGGGATTGAAGACGGTCAATGATGAAGGGGCTCTGCGGAAAGTCGTGGAGGAAGTCATCGCCGCGAATCCCCAGTCTGTGGAGGATTACCACAACGGCAAGGAAAAAGCCATCGGCTTCCTTGTAGGCCAGACAATGAAAGCCATGAAAGGCAAGGCAGACCCCGCCAGCGTCAACCAGATGCTGAAGGAATTGCTGTAACTGAACTCTCAGCACTAAAAAAGCGTTCAATAAACCAGTAGCCCGCAGTTGGGGTAAGGACAAGCAGACTCTAAGCAGCC
>CAVFMG010000051.1:0-16746 GCA_963623435.1 Odoribacter splanchnicus | reverse complement strand
GGAGTAATTTCCCAAAAAAGTCGTAGCCTTGGACTGGTCGATCTCGATGACTTTGCCGGCAATCCGGTCCAGGAAATACCGGTCGTGGGAGACAATGAGAACGGCTCCCTTATAATTGAGCAGATAGGTCTCCAGCCAGGCGATGGAATTCATATCCAGGTGGTTCGTAGGCTCATCCAGGATAATCAGATCCGGATTCTGTAACAGAAGGCGTCCTAACGCCACACGGGTCTTCTGACCGCCGGAGAGAGTAGCTACCGGTTTGGAAAATTCGTCTTCAGTAAAGCCCAGTCCCTTTAACACACCGACCAGTTCACTGCGGTAGATATAACCGCCGCCGGTCTCGAAAGCGTGGGTGATAGAGGTGTATTGCTTCATGAGATCTTCCAGCGCATCCTCTTCGACATGCTTCATATTGTTCTCGCATTCCCGGATCTTTTCCTCCAGGCGCAGCAGGTCAGCCTTGACGGACAGCAGTTCTTCGTAAATGGTGTGAGAGGTGTCCACCGTGCTGTTCTGCGCCAGGTATCCTAAGGTCTTATCCTTCGCCAGGACCACCTGACCGTCATCGGGAGTCATTTCGCCTACGATGATACGAAGTAACGTCGTCTTTCCGGCGCCGTTGATGCCGACGATGGCAGCCTTTTCATGATCCTCTATATGGAAAGAAACATTTTTCAATACCTGATTTTCCACAAATGCTTTTGAAATATTTTGGCAAGATAGTATCATAATCGGAATCCTTTTTCGTATAAATACTTATTAAATGCGAAATTTATTGTACCGAAAAGAAGAAAACCTGTCAATTCATTGACAAGTTTTTAACATATGGTGTATACTTAAGGAAAATCGGAGGTGGAAGCTTTGGAAGCAAAAGAAATTTCACAGGCTGTGATCGGCAGACTGCCCAGATACTTTCGATATTTGGGGGAATTGAAAGATGAAGGTGTAGAACGTATCTCTTCGCAGGAACTTTCCGGACTGATGAAAGTGACCGCATCCCAGATACGTCAGGATTTTAATAATTTCGGCGGTTTCGGTCAGCAGGGCTATGGATATAATGTAGAATATCTGTATCGTGAGATCGGCAAGATCTTAGGACTGGATAAGCAACATAATTTCGTTATTATCGGAGCCGGTAACCTGGGCAGAGCCCTGGGTAATTATATGAACTTCGAGCGCAGAGGATTTATCTTCAAGGGAATGTTCGACGCGAATCCGGAGCTTGTGGGTAAGGATGTCCGCGGAGTGAAGGTTATGCCCATGGAGCAGCTGGAATCCTTTATCCGGGAGAATGACATTGATATCGCAGTGCTGACGATTCCTAAGACCAGCGCGGTGGAAGTAGCTGACAAACTGGTGGCGAACGGCATTCGTGCTATCTGGAATTTCGCTCATGTGGATCTGAATGTTCCGGAGGGAATCCAGGTAGAGAACGTACATCTGTCAGATAGTTTAATGAAACTGTCGTATAATATTAACCGTTACAGTTCAGATATAAAATAAGCAGATATATGAGTGGGCGCTTGCGCACAAATCATATAATTGCTTATTTTATAGGCAGAAAAAGGAGTGATATTATGGGCAACGGTAACGCAGGAGAAAATGCGACCAGACAGGAAGCTTTCAAAAGTGCACTTGCGGGAAAGCGTCTGCCCGTACTCACCCTGGATAATAAGTGGTACAAACTACTGAATAAGACCGGTTCCGTTCCCTTAAAAGAGACGGAGGATGCTCTGAACCAGCTGTTAAAGCGGCAGGGAAAGCTTAATACAGAGTCGAAGGACATCCGCAATCTGAAAAAGAAGCTGATGAAAGAGATTGTCCCCATGGTGGATGAGGCAGAACAGCAGGGAGAGAACAGCGAGCTGAACAAGCAGATCGAAGATCATAAGCGGCTGATCGAGGAGTGCAACGAGAAGCTGGAAGCTTATGAAGACGAATTGAAGGATATCCCCCGGGAGATTGAAAGATTAAATCTTCAGCTTATGATGTTTACTATGGAGTGCTGCTATGATATTATGAAGGATAATGACAAACAGATCAATGAGACTGCAGACTGGGTAAGCGCCATACGAATCGAATTAAAAAAGCGCCTGATCGAGAAGCAGCAGATGGAACAGCAGAACCAGGAAATCTACAACTATATGCATGATATCTTTGGTGCCGAGGTCGTCAATCTGTTTGACATGAAATATAATCCGGAGCAAAAATAGTATGAAATATCTGGTAACTGCACAGGAAATGAAGCAATACGATAAAAATACCATAGAGTACCTCGGCATTCCGGGACCGGTTCTGATGGAAAGAGCGGCGCTGGCTGCGGAGAATTTTCTGAAAGAGCGCTTTGATGCCGTGAAAGACCGGACGAAAGTGCTCATTTTTGCTGGTATGGGGAACAATGGCGGCGACGGTCTGGCGTTGGCAAGACTTCTTGCGGCGGATGGATACACTGTCGCGGTAAAATGTGTGGGAGATTCACAGAGAGCTACCGAGCAGTGGAAAGCGCAGTGGCAGACCCTGCAACATTTTCCGGTGAAGACAGACAGTAATATTGCAGGGGATGAATATAATGTGATTGTGGATGCCCTGTTCGGCGTGGGCTTAAGCCGTCCGGTGGAAGGACTCTATTCGGAAGCTGTAGAGGAAATGAACGCGGCAAGGGGCTTTAAACTAGCACTGGATGTGCCGAGCGGGATCTGTTCGGACACCGGGAAGGTGCTTGGCTGTGCATTCCGGGCAGAAGCCACGGTTACTTTCGGCTTTTGCAAGAGAGGACTTGTGCTGTATCCCGGTGCGGAATACGCCGGAGAAGTCCGGATAGCTAATGTGGGAATCGGACCGGAGAGCTTCTTAGGACAGAAGCCGGAGATGTACACCTATGAAAAGGGTTCTGTGCAGCTTCCTAAGAGAACCGCTGCGGGGAACAAGGGAACCTTTGGCAAGGCAATGCTTGTTGCCGGCAGCAACGGCATGGCGGGTGCAGCCATTCTGGCGGCGAAAGCAGCCTATCGTACCGGAGCCGGTATGGTGAAGGTGATTACCGCGGAAGAGAACAGACAGATCTTACAGCAGGGGATTCCGGAAGCATTATACGGCTCCTGCAGACAGCTGGCGGAGAGCCTGGACTGGGCAGACGTCATTGCCATAGGTCCCGGAATCGGCAGGGAAGAGCAGGCATTGCAGTGCCTGAAAATGGTAGTGGAAAAAAGCAGAAAACCACTGGTACTGGATGCCGATGCCCTGAATCTGCTGGCAGAAGAGAACGGCAGGACATTGGCAGAGGAACTGCGCACTCAGGGAGCAGAGGGCAGAGTGATCCTTCTGACACCTCACGTAGGTGAATTATCCAGACTGCTGAAAAAGGCGATCCCGGAGTGCAAGGAGGACCTTACTGCATGCGCAAAACTACTGGCAGAGCGCTTTCATGCCATAGCGGTTGCCAAGGATGCGCGGACTGTGGTAGGTAAGGAGCAGGGAGCCTGTTACCTGAACACCACAGGCAACAGCGGAATGGCGACGGCGGGCAGCGGAGACGTGCTGACCGGTGTGATCCTGGGGCTGTTAGCCCAGGGTATGGACGCCATGGACGCGGCAACTTACGGTGTATATCTGCACGGCATGGCAGGAGATCTGGCGGCAGGGCTTCATACGGAATACGGTGTGATGGCGGGAGATATTGCCGACTGTCTGATGAAAAATGAAAATAAGAAAGTGTGAAAAAATGACGAAAGAATTGCAGGAAAAAATAGATTCCTATCAACGGGTATGGGCGGAAGTAGATCTGGATGCTATCTGGGAGAACATCGTTCATATGAAAGAAAATATTGCTGAGAATACCAAAATACTGGCAGTCATCAAGACGGACGGATATGGTCATGGCGGTGTACCCATTGCGAAAATGTTAGAGCAGCTGGACTTCATGTTCGGCTATGCGGCAGCCACTTATGAAGAGGCACATGTGCTCAGAGAGGCTGGCGTGAAGAAACCGGTCCTGATCCTGGGATATACGTTTCCCTATTGCTATGAGAATCTGATCCGGGAGGAGATCCGCCCGGCAGTGTACCGCAGAGATACCGTGGAAGAACTGGCTGCAGCTGCGGCAAGGGTTGGACAGAAGGCAAAGGTTCATATCAAAGTCGACACCGGCATGGGCAGAATTGGCATCACACCGGATGAGGAGGGATTGGAATTCGTTAAGTTCCTTATGGAGCATCCGGAACTGGAAGTGGAAGGTATCTTCACCCATTTTGCCAAATCCGATGAAGCGGATAAGACATCTGCGAACCACCAGCTGGAACTTTTTCAGAATTTTATCGACAGAATACAGGCGGAAGCTGGGCTTACCATTCCCATCAGACACTGCTCCAACAGTGCGGCAATCTTAGAGATGCCCCAGGCGAATATGGATATGGTCCGCGCAGGAATCACGACCTACGGTCTGTATCCTTCCGAAGAAGTAAGCAAAGACGTTGTACCTCTGCAGGCAGCGATGTCTCTCTACAGCCATATTATTTATTGCAAGACGATTCATGCGGGACAGAGCGTCAGCTACGGAGGACTCTTCACCGCAACGAAAGATACCAGAGTGGCAACGATCCCTGTGGGCTACGGGGACGGCTATCCCAGAAGCCTGTCCGGTAAGGGCTATGTGTTGATCCATGGGAAAAAGGCACCGATCCTCGGAAGAGTCTGTATGGATCAGTTCATGGTAGACATTACAGAGATCCCGGGAGCCATGGAAGGTGACAGAGTGACACTGCTCGGTGCGGACGGTGCAGAACGGATCACTGCAGAAGAACTGGGAGAACTTTCCGGCAGATTTAATTATGAATTTGTCTGTGTGCTGGGCAAACGGGTTCCCAGAGTCTACAGACGAAACGGTGAGATCACAGAAGTAAAGGACTATTTTGAAAATTTCTGACGGATGAAAAGTGTTCGTATAACTCCGTAAGAATCGGCAATACTTATCCTAAATCGCTGATGTAAGGAGTAAAAATGAGAAGAGGAGATGTCTATTACGCAGACCTGCGGCCTGTGATCGGTTCGGAACAGGGCGGGATCCGACCGGTGCTCATCATCCAGAACGATGTGGGCAACAAACACAGTCCCACCGTAATCTGCGCTGCAATCACCTCAAAGATGAACAAGGCGAAGCTGCCTACACACATTGAATTAAATGCCCGTCTCTATGATATGGATAAGGATTCCGTGGTGCTGTTGGAACAACTGCGCACCATTGACAAGAAGAGATTAAAGGTTAAAGTATGTCATCTCGACGGTGATATTATGCGGAGAGTGAACCGGGCACTGAAGGTAAGTCTGGAACTGGATACATAGCCTGACACCGTACGTATCCGGAAGAATATATGAAATAAAATTAAGAATAAGTATATAAAAATACGAAAGGATGAAATGATCTATGGATATCAGTGGACCTGTCGCCATATTTCTCTTTTTCCTGCTGTTGCTGGTAGATATGTTTTTCTACGGATTTGATGCTGCCATTGACAACCTGAACGAAAAGGAGATCTTACATAAAGCAGAAGAGGAAAAGGATCGCCGGTCGGCGAGGCTGGCTGAAATGGTCAGCCGTCCGGGGATCTATATCAATACGGTACAGTTAGTCATCACGCTGATCAATATTTTAATGGGAGCCTTTTACCTGAATATTTGGCTGAAGACCATTGACCAGGGATTGCATGTGATCAAGGTCGGTGGACTGTCCCTGCAAAATGTTCCCACAGGAGTAATTACGGGCATCGCAACGGTGCTGTCTTTTGTGGCAATGATCTATATTCTGCTGACTTTCGGTGTGCTGATCCCGAGAAAAATGGCATCCAGGAAGCCGGAAAAGTGGGCATATGCCTGCATTGATCCGATTTATGTTATCACGAGATTGTTATCTCCCCTGACGGGACTGGTGAATCTGACTGCCAAAGGAACCCTGTTCCTCTTCGGCGTCCGCAATAATACGGATGAAAACGATGTGACGGAAGAAGAGATCATCAATATGGTCCAGGAAGGTCATGAGCAGGGGGTCATCCAGGCAAGCGAAGCGGAGATGATCTCCAATATTTTTGAATACGGAGACAAGGAAGCCCAGGATATTATGACGCACCGCGGAAGCATCGTGGCGATCGACGGCGAGACAAAGTTAAAAGATGCTATTGCTTCCATGTTAGAGGGGAAGAACAGCCGCTACCCGGTATATGAAGAGAATATTGACCATATCATCGGTATTCTGCATCTGAAAGACGCCATGCGGTTCCACATCAGTGATGACAAACTGGATGTGCCCATCGCAAAGCTGGACGGGCTGCTCAGAGAGCCTTATTTTGTGCCTCAGACGAAAAATATTGATGAGTTGTTCAAGGAGATGCAGTCCCAGAAACTGCAGATGGTCATTGTCGTAGACGAATACGGACAGACCGACGGACTGATCGCCATGGAGGATATCCTGGAGGAGATCGTCGGCAATATCATGGACGAATACGACGAAGACCAGGAATACATCAAGAACCGCGGCAAGGGTGAGTATGTCATGGAAGGTAAGACTCCGCTGGAGGAAGTGGAAGAACTGTTGGGTATTACCTTTGATGAGGAAGAATTTGAGACGCTGAACGGCTTTTTAATCTCCAGACTGGACCGGATCCCGGAGCCGGACGAGCAGTTCGATGTGGACTACAAGGGATATAATTTTAAGATCCTTTCTGTGGTTAAGAAAATGATCGGAAGCGTCCTGGTCAGAAAGCTTCCGGAAGAAAAAACACAGGAGAGCACGAAAGACGGACAAACAGTGCTTGAAGAAAAACAAAAATAATGCTATGATAAAAAGAGCGTTATTGCGCAGAGATTGCGCAGGCAAAGAGAAAGAAACTTTAAGTTCAAAGGAGTAACAAAGATGTCAGGACATTCTAAATTTGCTAATATTAAGCATAAAAAAGAGAAGAACGATGCAGCAAAAGGCAAGATTTTCACCATTATCGGAAGAGAAATCGCCGTAGCTGTAAAAGAGGGCGGTCCCGATCCTGCCAACAATTTTAAGCTGGCAACCGTTATCGCCAAGGCAAAGGCAAACAACATGCCCAACGATACCATCGAGCGTGGTATTAAAAAGGCAGCCGGTGATGTAGGCAATGTAAACTACAAATATGTAACCTACGAAGGATACGGTCCTAACGGTATCGCAATCATCGTAGATGCACTTACCGATAATACCAACCGTACCGCAGCCAATGTCAGAAGCGCATTCACCAAGGGACAGGGTAATGTAGGTACCCCCGGATGCGTATCCTTTATGTTCGATAAAAAGGGACAGATCATCGTGGACAAGGAAGAGTGCGATATGGAAGCGGACGATCTGATGATGACAGCATTAGATGCAGGCGCAGAAGATTTCTTCGAAGAAGAGGACAGCTTCGAGATCCTGACCGATCCCGATAATTTTGAGGAAGTACGTAAAGCACTGGAGGATGCGGGAATCCCCATGATCAGTGCGGAAGTTACCATGATCCCTCAGAATTATGTAACTCTGACCGATGAGACTGCTGTGAAGAATCTGCAGAGAACTCTGGACCTGTTAGAAGATGACGATGATGTTCAGGCAGTATATCACAACTGGGACGAATAAATCGAAAGGGTAGGGGTAGCAGCATGGAGAAACTTGCTATTGTAGTTCCTTGTTATAACGAAGAAGAGGTATTGAAGATTGCTTCCGAGGCACTGAGGGGTGTGCTGGATGATCTGATTCATAAGGAGAAGATCGCGGAAGATAGTTTTATTCTGTTTGTAAATGACGGCAGTAAGGATCGTACCTGGGAGCTGATCGAAGAAGAGCATCAGGCACATCCGGTACAGGTATGCGGCGTGAAGCTTGCCGGCAATGTGGGACACCAGTTCGCACTGACCGCCGGTCTGATCACAGCTATGGATTTGTCCGATGTGACCGTTTCCATCGACGCGGACTTACAGGATGATGTAGATGTGATCGAAGAGATGATCGATAAGTTCCATAATGGCTGTGACATCGTATACGGTGTCCGCAAGGAGCGTAAGACCGACACCTTCTTCAAGCGTACTACGGCACAGGGTTTCTATAAAGTGATGGAAATGATGGGGGTTAAGACTGTTTACAATCACGCAGATTTCCGCCTGATGTCCAAGCGCGCGGTAGAACAGTTCTCCAAATATCAGGAGACGAACCTGTTCTTAAGAGGTATGATGCCTTTGATCGGATATCAGACCGACTGTGTCTACTATGACCGTAAGGAAAGAGTAGCCGGAGAGTCCAAGTATCCGCTGAAGAAAATGCTGGCACTGGCATTTAACGGCATCTCTTCCTTCAGCGTGAAACCGATCAGCATGATTTTGGGAGCCGGTATGATCATTGTATTTTTAAGCATTTTGGCTGCTATCTACGCACTGATCTCTTACTGTACCGGACATGTGGTACCGGGCTGGACTTCCCTGATCCTGTCCATCTGGTTCTTAGGCGGTATTCAGTTGATGGCGATCGGACTGGTAGGTCAGTATATCGGCAAGATCTACATTGAGGTAAAACATCGTCCCAGATATAACATCGAAAAGGTACTGAAATAATGAATTATAAAAAAGGCATTTTAAGTGTTGTATTGTGGTTCATTTATGCAATGATAGCGGGAACCGGACTGGTAGGCACGACAATGGTCATGCTGCTGCCGGAGGGTGGTTCCCGCCCCATCGGCCTTGTTATCGCAGGTGTATGGCTTGCGATGACAGGGCTGGTTGTTTTTCTGTTACATAGATTCCTGAGAGTAAAATATGCGCAAAAATGGACGCAAAGCGGTGAAGACTCCGGGCAGGTGAAACTGATCGTTGAGGGACTGTTTGCAGTAGCTCTGATCGCTGTGGGAATCGTACTTCGTGTAAGAGAAATTATGCTGTATGATATTTCCGGAGAGGGCGGTAACATCTGGTTCGATGCGGTGAAGGTCACCGAGACTACGCGGATTCCTCAGGTAGTACACGGCGCGGTGTATTTTTATCTGCAGGTACTGCACGGGCTGCTGGTATTTTTAGGCAATAAAATGACGGTGGCACTGGTACTGCAGCTGGTATTGCAGATTCTGACCGGAATCTTTTTATATTTTGCGGTAAGGAAACTGACCGGTACGGTGGCTGCGGTAGTAGCTCTGGGGTACTGGATGCTGTGCCCGATTCTGTCGGGCAGGGTGATCCTTGGACCGGAACCCTTATATCAGTTACTGTGGATGATCGGTCTGTGTGTATGCGTGGAAGCACTGGACAGCTTCAGACAACGGGGAGATACCCCCGGTCTCCGTCCTGTAGGCGGATTTTTCTTAAGCGGCATCACCATAGGAATTCTGACTTACCTGGATGTGACGGGACTGCTCTTATTACTCGTAGTGTTTTCCGTACTTTTCCTGGAGACAAAACGGCAGGTAAAGATAATGCGCAGAATCGGTGCCGGAGCGTTGGGATTATTCGGTACGGCGGTGGCATTTTTCGCCTGTATCGCCCTGGATGCTGTGGGCAGTGGGAAACAGATGGAGAATGTGCTTCTGGCATGGGGAAAACTATTTTCTCCGGGGAAATTCACATGGATTGCCCTCTATGAACAGCCGGCGGTGCACACGGTTGATTATAAGGTGGTATACGTCATTATGGTCACGATCCTTGCAACCGGTGTGTTCAGTTACTGGTGCAGGAAAGAACGCGAAAGACAGTCCGTGTGGCTTGTCATGGTGCTGGCACTTGGAATCTTAAGCGGCTGCGGAATGTTAAGTGAAGATATGCCAGGATTTACGCTTTTGTACCTGTTACTGGCAGTAGCAGCCGGTGCCGGAGTACAGGCAATTCTTCCCTATGAAATGGATCTGTTACAGGGATTCAAACCAATAGTGTCTGAGACGGTTGAAGCGCATTCTGTGGGAACGGCTCCGAAAAAGCGCAGACTGAACATACAGGATCTGGAGACCGAAGATCTGCCGGAGGAGGCTCCAACTGTACAGTTTATCGAAAATCCTCTGCCGGTACCGAAGAAACATGTACCGAAGGTGTTGGATTATAAGTATAGCGACGATGCCAGCGATTATGATTATCCGGTAGCGGATGATGACGATTTTGATCATTAAAATAATAAAAACAGGACATACTAAAAGATGATACGATGGGCGACAGCCCGGTATCGTCTTTTTTATTTTCATAATCCATAATCATCGAAACTGGAGGATACAGAACGTGCAGAATCAGAAAGCAAACGATCAGAACAGAAACGAGACGCCGAAGACCGAGGCAGAAGAGCACAGAGACGAACGAATCGAAAAAACGGGGCAGCTTACCTTGTTAAATGAGGTATCGGGGAAAAAGATCCATCTGCTGACCATCATCGGAGAGATCGAAGGACATGACAATCTGTCAGGCAATTCCAAGACGACGAAATATGAACACATTCTGCCGCAGTTAGCCGCCATCGAGGACAGTGAGGAGATCGGAGGCGTGCTGGTATTGTTAAATACTATGGGCGGAGATGTGGAAGCGGGACTTGCCATTGCGGAAATGCTGGCATCTTTAAGCAAACCTACGGTGTCTTTAGTGTTGGGCGGCAGTCATTCCATCGGCGTGCCTATTGCGGTGAGCTGCAAGTATTCTTTTATTGTGCCGACGGGTACCATGGTGATCCATCCGGTGCGGATGAACGGCATGGTGATCGGAGTACCCCAGACGTTTGAGTATTTTAAGCTGATCCAGGACAGAATCACCGGCTTTGTGTGCAAAAACTGTAAGATCAGCAGACAGAAATTGGAAGACCTTATGATGGATACAGGATTTCTGACCAAGGATGTGGGAAGCATCTTAGTAGGAGAAGAAGCAGTGAAACACGGAATTATCGATGAAGTGGGCGGAATCGACCGGGCGATCCGCAAACTGCGGGAGATGATAGGGGATGACAGAAAAAAAGATGACAAGGCAGGGGAAAAATGATATACTTCTAATTATGACTATTATGAAGTTAGGGGTATGATGACATGGCATCTTCATCAGGCAAAAGAACATCATCTTCCAATAGAGCAAGAAAGAGCACGACGAACAGCCGCAGCAGGCAGGTACAGAGAACCGCGCAGGACAGTGAACTTTTTCACGAGATCGGTCTGATTGTTCTGTTTGTGGCGATGGTGATATTATTTTGTTGTAATTTTGGTATCATAGGTCCGGTTGGCAATGCAATCAGCGGGGTCTTATTCGGAATCTTCGGATTTACCGCGTATATAGCGCCTATCGTAATATTTTTAGCAGTGGCTTTCTGGTTCGCCAATGAGGGGAACCCTACTGCTGTGCGGAAAATGATCGCCGGTGTCGTATTGTTTTTAATGCTTGGCGTGATCTGCGATCTGATTGCTAAGACCGCCGGTTCGATGGAACAGTATGATATCAAAGTATTATATGCAAATTGCAATACGGGCAAAAAGGGCGGCGGCATCCTGGCAGGCAGTATCTGTTATCTGCTGTTACACTATCTGGAGACCGTAGGCACGGTGCTGGTAGTGCTGCTATGCTCGGTGATCAGCCTGATCCTGGTAACGGAACGGTCCTTCTTAAACAGTATGCGAAACGGCGGAGACCGTATCCGGGAGCTGTCCAGAGAGGATGCAGTGCGTCGTCGGGAAAATGCCGAAATCCGTAGACAGGAGCAGGAAGAACGCAATTCCAAGAGAGAGGAAGCCAGACGTTTGCGGGAAGAGGAACGCCGTATCCGGGAGGAAGAACGGAGACTCCGCGCCGAGGAGAAAGAGAACGAACAGATTCTGAATGCCATTCCCCGCAGAGAGAAAAAGGTGACCGGAGTCATGATGGACACTTCCCTGAAAAAGCAGGAGACTCAGCCGGCCGGCAGACGGGATGATATCCATGAGATCGTATATGAAGAGGACGCACAGGAAGCACCTGAGGTAGAAGAGACCCGGGTGACATCCAGCGATTTTGATAAGATCAACGTAACGGGAATGCACCAGGTGACTATGCAGGAAGCAGTGGATGAGGCTTCCTATGAAGATATCCCCGTGGAAGAAGTAAGCAGTGCGGCTACGTTTAAAAAGCCTTTTGAACGCAGAGAGTCCTGGCAGGAGGAAGCGGCGCTTCTCACACCCCAGGCGGAAACCATCCGGATCCATAAGGAAGACATTCCGGAACCGGAGGAGACCCCCACGGAGCCTGCATGGACGAATCCGGGAATGCAGCAGATGCAGCCCGAACCGCAGCCTACCGCGGAAAGTTATGCGGCACCTTCTGCTTCTGAGAACCGCGCTCGTCCCAAAATCACGGCACCGGAGCCTCCAAAGGGCAATTCCCTGGCGGAAGATCAGATACATAAGGATATTGCAAAGGCGGCAAAGCAGCCTCCCGCAGAGTACCGGATCCCTCCTTTGAGCCTGTTACAGAAGGGAAAGGCTGCCACGGGAGATTCTTCCAGAGAATTAAAAGAGACCGCCATGCGCTTACAGCAGACACTGAGTACTTTCGGTGTCAAGGTAACCATCACTGATATCAGTCAGGGACCCAGTGTTACCCGGTATGAATTACAGCCGGAGCAGGGGGTCAAGGTATCCAAGATCGTAGGTCTGGCGGATGATATCAAGCTGAATCTGGCGGCGACGGATATCCGTATCGAGGCACCGATCCCCGGCAAAGCGGCAATCGGTATCGAAGTACCGAACAAAGAAAACATGACCGTCGCTTTAAGAGACTTGTTGGAGAGTAAAGAATTCCAGGAATTCAATTCCAATATTGCCTTTGCCGTAGGTAAAGATATTGCGGGCAAGACTGTGGTGGCGGATATTGCCAAGATGCCCCATATGCTGATCGCCGGAGCTACCGGTTCCGGTAAATCCGTATGTATCAATACCCTGATCATGAGTATTCTGTACAAGGCACATCCCGACGATGTGAAACTGATCATGGTAGACCCGAAGGTCGTAGAGTTGAGTGTCTACAATGGCATTCCTCACCTGCTGATCCCGGTCGTGACAGATCCCAAGAAGGCATCTGCCGCACTGCACTGGGGCGTCAGCGAGATGGAAGACCGTTACCGGAAGTTCGCAGATTACAATGTGCGTGATCTGAAGGGTTATAATAAAAAGATCGAGACCATGCCTGTTCCTGAGGGAGAGGAGCGTCCCAAGAAGATGCCGCAGATCGTGATCATCGTGGACGAGCTGGCAGATCTGATGATGGTATGCCCCGGCGAGGTGGAAGAGTCCATCTGTCGTCTGGCACAGTTAGCGAGAGCTGCGGGCATTCATCTGATCATCGCTACCCAGCGCCCCAGCGTGGATGTCATCACCGGTCTGATCAAGGCGAACATGCCCAGCCGTGTGGCATTCTCCGTATCCAGTGGTGTGGATTCCCGTACGATCTTAGACATGAACGGCGCGGAGAAACTGTTAGGTAAGGGCGATATGTTATTCTATCCCCAGGGCTACTCCAAACCGGCGCGTGTGCAGGGTGCGTTCGTGTCGGATAAAGAAGTATCCGATGTAGTGGATTATTTGAAAAATCAGACCCTTGGCAATACCTACAGCAATTACGCCGAGGATATTGAAGAGAAGATCAAAAATATCGGTTCTTCCAGTGGAGCTTCCGGAAGCGGATCCGGCGGTGGAGGCGGCAGAGACGAATACTTTGAGGAAGCCGCACGATTTATCATTGATAAGGATAAGGCAAGCATCGGTATGTTACAGCGTGTACTGAAGATCGGCTTCAACCGTGCTGCCAGGATCATGGATCAGCTGTGTGAATACGGCGTGGTCGGTGAAGAGGAAGGCACAAAACCCAGAAAAGTACTTATGAGTATGGAACAGTTTGAACAATTGCTGGAGGAGATCTGACAAGAGACAACTGTCTGAATAAACGGAGGGAAAAGGACATGAAAACAGATATTGAAATCGCACAGGAAGCGGTAATGGAGCCCATCACCAAGGTTGCCGAAAGCATCGGCATCGAAGCGGATGATCTGGAACTTTACGGAAAATACAAGGCAAAGCTTTCGGAAGAATTTTTAACAAAGATCCAGGACAGACCAAACGGTAAGCTGATTTTGGTAACCGCCATCAACCCCACTCCCGCAGGAGAAGGCAAGACCACCACTACGGTCGGTCTGGGAGAAGCATTTGGCAGAATGGGCAAAAAGGCAGTGATCGCGCTCAGAGAGCCGTCCTTAGGTCCCTGCTTCGGTATCAAAGGAGGAGCTGCCGGCGGCGGATATGCTCAGGTAGTTCCCATGGATGAACTGAATCTGCATTTTACCGGTGATTTTCATGCCATCACCTCTGCTAACAATCTGCTGGCAGCCCTTTTGGACAATCATATCCAGCAGGGAAATGAACTGGGTATCGACACCAGACAGATCGTCTGGAAGCGTTGTGAGGATATGAATGACCGAGTGCTTCGTAATATCGTGGTAGGTCTCGGTAACAAGACGGATGGTTTCGTCAGAGAAGATCATTTTGTCATCACCGTTGCCAGTGAGATCATGGCGATCCTTTGCCTGGCAGATGATATGAAGGATCTGAAAGAACGTCTGTCTAAGATCGTTGTAGCGTATAATTATCAGGGAGAGCCGGTGACCGCCGGACAGCTAAAGGCAGTCGGTGCGATGGCAGCATTGCTAAAGGATGCCATCAAGCCCAATCTGATCCAGACCCTGGAGCATACTCCCGCGCTGGTACATGGTGGTCCTTTCGCCAACATTGCTCACGGATGTAACTCCGTCAGAGCTACAAAAGCAGCCATGAAGATGGCAGACTATTGCATTACGGAAGCGGGTTTCGGCGCGGATCTGGGTGCGGAGAAGTTCTTCGACATCAAGTGCCGCAAAGCAGGGCTTACTCCCGATGTCGTAGTACTGGTAGCGACCATCCGCGCACTGAAATATAACGGCGGCGTGGCAAAAGCAGACCTGGGTGCGGAGAATCTGGAAGCATTGAAGAAAGGTATCGTCAATCTGGAGAAGCATATCGAGAATCTCCAGAAATACGGTGTGCCTGTAGTGGTTACACTGAACTCCTTTATCACAGACAGCGAGGCAGAGACCGCTTATGTCAGAGAATTCTGTGAAACAAGAGGCTGTGAGTTCGCACTTTCCGAAGTATGGGAGAAGGGCGGCGAAGGCGGTATCGCTCTGGCAGAGAAAGTATTAAAAGCAATCGATGAAAAAGAGAATCATTTCCATGTCTTATATGAGAATGAACTGTCTCTTCCGGATAAGATCACCAAAATCGCAAAAGAGATCTATGGAGCAGACAGCGTGAACTTTGCACCGGCTGCGGCGAAGCAGTTAAAGTGCCTGACGGAGCTGGGCTTCGGTAATTTGCCGGTGTGTATGGCAAAGAATCAGTATTCCCTGTCGGATGATCCCGCATTGCTGGGAAGACCTTCCGGCTTTGAATTAAACGTAAGAGAGGCTTATGTATCTGCCGGTGCTGGTTTTGTGGTAGTGCTCACCGGTGCGGTCATGACCATGCCGGGACTGCCCAAGGCACCCGCCGCTTATAATATCGATGTAGATGACGACGGGAAAATCACAGGATTGTTCTAGTAAGGAGGAAAAGTGTCCCATGGCACAGTTGATAGATGGAAAAGCAATTTCCGCACAGATCAAAGAGGAAGTTAAAGAAAAAGTTGCAGCTTTAAAAGAGCAGGGTTGCGAAGTGACTCTGGCGGTGATCCAGGTAGGAGCCGATCCGGCTTCTTCTGTATATGTTCGTAATAAGAAAAAGGCATGTGAATATGTGGGTGTCCGTTCTCTGGCATATGAACTTCCGGAGGAGACCACAGAAGAAAAGCTGCTGGATCTGATCCGTGAACTGAATGACAGAACGGATGTGAACGGCATTCTGGTGCAGCTGCCGTTACCGAAACACATTGATGAGGAAAAGGTACTGGATGCCATTTCTCCCTTAAAGGACGTGGACGGATTCCATCCGCAGAATGTCGGTGCGCTCTGCATCGGCAAGCCCGGTTTCGTGTCCTGTACCCCTGCGGGAGTCATCCAGCTTTTAAAGCGTTCCGGCATTGAGATCGCCGGAAAAGAATGTGTTGTGATCGGCAGAAGCAATATTGTTGGCAAGCCGATGGCACTGCTTTTACTTCGGGAGAACGGTACGGTGACCGTGGCTCACAGCCGGACGAAGGATCTGAAGGAAGTGACCAAGAGAGCGGATATTCTGGTGGTAGCTGTTGGAAAACCGAAAATGATTACCGCAGAATATGTCAAAGAAGGTGCAGTTGTCATTGACGTAGGAATCCACCGCAATGCAGAGAATAAATTGTGCGGCGATGTGGATTTTGACAGTGTAGAACCGGTATGCAGCGCCATCACTCCGGTTCCCGGAGGGGTAGGTCCGATGACCATAGCCATGCTGATGAACAACTGTCTAGAATCTGTAGCTTTGCAGGCAGCGAAAGGATAATTTGTATGAAGTGTCCGAATTGCGGGGCAGAAATGAAAGAAGGTACTCTTTACTGCGAACATTGCGGTGAAGATATTCATATTGTCCCTGATTTTGAACCGGAAATTGAATACAATATGGCACAGACGCTGAACGATATCGCAAAAGAGATGAACCCGGGCACGGAGCCGGAGGAGCAGGAGCAGACAGCGGAACCGGCAGAGGTTCAGGACTGGGATGAAATTACAAAAGACGATCCTCCGGCCCATCCTTTTCGCTGGAAATTTATTGTACTTTT
>CAVFMG010000050.1:0-17135 GCA_963623435.1 Odoribacter splanchnicus | reverse complement strand
AAATAGCCTTAAATTCTACAAATTTAGTGCGAATTATTTTTACCTTTTAATACTGCTACGGATTCAGCACCTTGCCAAGGACTTCCGTGAGTTTTTCCACATTCACCGGTTTGGACAGATGTCCGTTCATGCCGCTGGCGAGGGAACGCCTCACGTCTTCGTCAAAAGCATTTGCACTCATGGCGATGATGGGGATGGTGCGACAGTCCTCTCTGTCTAACTTACGGATCTGCCCGGTAGCCTCCAGTCCGTCCATGACAGGCATCATGATATCCATCAGGATCAGATCATAATACCCCTCCGGGACTTTCTTCATGCGTTCTACCGCCTCTTCTCCATTGTATGCGCCTTCCACTTCCATATTACAGTCTTCCAGCAGTGCCTTGGCGATCTCCATATTGAGGGCATTATCCTCTACGATGAGGACACGTTTTCCGGCGAAATCCACCTTCTGCATATCCTCTGTCTCCGTCGGTTCTGCGTCTTCCAGCCATTTCAGCCGGATGGTAAATCCAAAAGTACTGCCCTCTCCCGGTGCGCTATCCAATGTAATATCTGCATCCATCATATGCACCAGACGGCGGCTGATGGTCAGTCCCAGTCCGGTCCCCTGAGTTCTGGCGTTTCTGGACTGATCCGCCTGTTCAAACTGGCGGAAGATCATCTGCTGCTTGTTCTCAGGGATTCCTGTGCCCTCATCCCTCACAGTAAAGGATACTTCTGAATATTCGTCATCTCTACCGGTCTCTATCGCCTTCAACCATATTCTTCCACCTGGATTAGAATATTTAATCGCATTACTGAGTAAATTGACCAACACTTGACTGATTCGCAGTTCGTCGCATAAAAAGCTGTGATGTTTAAATTCAATCTCCGAAATGTAATGCAGATCCTTCTCAGCAAATTTTGCTTCTAATAACGGCTCAAGTCCTAACAACATACGATGCAGATTGCTACGTTCCAATACCAGACGCATTTTGCCGTTCTCAATCTTGGACATATCCAGGATATCGTTCAATAATCCCAACAGATAATTGGAAGAACTGCGAATTTTCTGTAAACAGTCCACTCTGCGTTCGTCCGTCTGACCATCCATCAGTGCTATCTCTGTCATCCCTATGATACCATTCATAGGCGTTCGTATCTCATGGGACATTCTTGCCAGGAAGTCCGATTTCGCCTGGGCCGACAGATCATGCTGCTGTAAATTGATCTTATTTTGAATTACAGTGGCAATCTCGTTAAATTCTTTCTGAATTTGCTCTTGATAAGTTGATTCCGCATTCTGCACGAAGAACAGAATACTACCGGAATAACTGCTCTGATCCATCATGTGAAATATTAGTCCGGATCCCGGATGCTTAAACAGATAAGGCTTCATGGTAGGATCCTGCCGCAGCATGTCATCAATTGTTAAAATCTCCTGCATCGTCCTGCTCTCAATATACCTCTGATATTCCGAACCGGTACAATGAACAATACCATCCCAATCTCTGTCATTGTCCGTCCATCGGTACTGCAGACTGCTCACCAGATACTCTCTATCGAATTTCGTTATTAGCAATCTCGTCAGTCCATAGCGTTCTCTCAGCTTCATTGCTAATATATCCAGTATTACAGGCAGTTCACCGTCCTTGTCCAACAAGTTCAGCGCCAGAGATGCCATGCTCATCTGTTTCCAGCTCCCCAAAGATGCTACCTCACCAAAGCTTCTATCTAAAGTAAGCATGTTCTCATCCTCAGGTAACTCTGAATATGTCACATCACACTGCTGTCCGCGACCGGTCTTCTCCAAAGCCTGCTTTGCCTGCAATATTGTCCGCTCCGGATATTCTCCGATTTTGGCTATGGCAATACCACTTTTGAAATTCAATGCAAGCAGTCTTCCATCCGTAAACGCTGCGAACGTCTCCCTGACCTCCTCCAACATATGTTTTACAGTTTCCTCTGTCTGCCCGGGAATCCACAGCATCAGCCATGTTGCACCTGCACGCACCGGTACAATTCCGTTAAGTTCCGCTTGTTTGCTCTGTTCGATCAGCAGCTTTGCCAACTGTTCGAGAATAATATCTCCAAATACCAATCCATATCTATCATCGATATAATCCATATTGTCCACATGCAAAAGTGCCAACACACATGCGGTACTGATCAACTTCTGTCTTGCTGCTTCTAATCCGTAGTTTAGACGAAGGAACGCTGTTACAGGATCATAATGCAGTTTCTGTCTCTGCTCTTCTTCCAATACCTTTTGCTGATTGATATTGCGCACACATCCTACCAGACGATCCTGTTCTTCATTCTCATCCAGTATCACTGTTCCCGTGAGATTAATCCATACATATTCCCGAGATCCCTTATAATGGGCACGAAATTCTATATTGATATCCCCATTTGCGGTCCGCAGAAATTTCAAAACTCTGTCCCTGTCATCAGGATGAATGTACTCCCCATTGACAAAAGAGTTAGTATAATCTTCAAAATTCCACTCACCGTCCTGGGAATCATCATTGACGACCTCTAAGACCTGTTCCTTTTTGCGCAGGGTGAAAAATACATCACGGGAGCTTTCCACCGCAATGCGGTATCTCTCTTTTTCTTCCAGAAGCCGAAGTGATGACTGCCTCTGGGCATCCGTCAGGTTCTCGACCACATCATGAAGCTCATCCAGCTCCAGAATATTAGAATCCTGAAAATTGTGAATTCCTTCTACTCCACCGCGTACACTCTCTACAAGCCTATACACCGGTCTCGTCACATCACGTATCAGGAAATATGCAAGAATTACAGCCAGTGCAAGACTTCCCAAAATCATCACTGTCATACGAAGATAAATTCTGCGTCCAATACCATAGATGGAATCTTCTGATACCAGCCCGCACAGCAGCCAGCTAGTATCTTCGTAGGGAACATTATTGCCATATAAAGCAAGCGGCTGCAATACTGCATAGATTTTCTGGGTACCGATCTGTGCACCATTTACTTTATACAGATTGGAATCACCCTGTTGTATAAATTCAAGATTTCTTCCACTTTGAGATACTGCTTCATAAAGTGCTCCTTTTCCCACAATGCTCTGGTACCGTTCATCTCCCTGATCTAAAATAAGGACATATCCTGCATTCAGATCACTATCCAGATCCTGTACAGAAAAATAGCTGCTCAAATAACTAATACTGATCTCCACGCCCAGAACACCGTATGCGATGCCGTCATACACTAAAGGCACCGAATACGTAATCATTTTGTGGCTGTCCATATAATGATCTTCCAATACAAAGGTAGGAGCCCAGTACCCCAGATTCACTATATCCGTAGTTGGATTGTCCTGTGCTGCCTGATAAGGCTTATAGAAAAAATCATCTGCCGCGCGCACACCTGCTCCCTGAAAATTAAAATCCGTACTCCAGGAGCTGTCCAGTGAAATAGATAATTCCTGCGACAGCTGCTTATTCCCTCGTTCCAGTAATAGATCTGTATTGGTAGCTGTTTTATTCTGCGGATCCGAATCACGCAAAAAAAAGCCACAATATTTCGCCTGACTGTCAATAGACTGATCATTAGCAAGCACCAGAAATAATCCTGATGTGGTATTGTATTGCAATACATCAACCATATCCGGGAAAACCGCTTCCAAATATTCTCTCTGATTGCTCTGTGAGTGCAAAAATTCATCAATATCTATATTTTTATCTAAGAGCAATCTATTCAAAGTCTCTGACAGATAGGTACTTTCTTTGTAAATCGAACGCCATTTTTCCATCATGTCGTTCTGCAGAACCACCTGTCTGTTTTCTACAACATGCTGATCCATCTGAATTACATTGTTTTCCAGATTCGCCCGAGTCCCGCTGCACACCAGCATCAGAAATGGTAACAGCCCCTGCAAAAATACAATGAACAGTAATGGAGTCAGAAATATTCTAAACAGTGTCTTCTTTTTGGTCATAACTCATTCTCCGGCAACTGCCAACTGTAATGCTTCACGAAATCCCTGGTACCAGTCTTCAAAGGACTCTTCGGAAATGTACTTTTCCAATACCTTCTCTCTGTCCTCTCCTGCCGCAATAGCTTCATCTATAGCTTCCTTATCAGCCGTTGCCCGATCGGAAAGATTATAATCCAGCACCTTTCTTGTCTGATAACCATTGTCAAAACTCTTAGGTGTATAATATTGCACCGCATCTGTATTCCGCAGAACTGTCTTCAAGCAGTCATATGTCTTGCTGCTGATATTCAGATTGTCTTTTGTGATTACTTCATCCAATGCTTCTATACTATTGGCCTCTTTCAATACCGGCATGTATCCGGAATTGCATACAAAACGTATATTATTCTCTGTTTCAGCAAACCATTTCAAAAAAATGCATGCCGCATACTCATGCTGCTCATCAGATTTTGTCACTGCCATACCGGCGCCCTGCTGCACTCTGATGTTCTCTCCGCCTTCAAATACCGGTGCTTCCATAGCAATACATTCAATGGCGTAGCTACCGTCATCTTTTTCGATGGAATCCGGAAAATACATGGAAGAAGATGTAGCACCGGTATATGCCAAAATGTCACCGGTCTTCACATCATCGGAGCGGAATCTTCCGAAGGCTCCAAAATATCCTTTTACATAAGGTACATAATAGTTCTCCCACAGACGGTGGATCAGTTCTCTGTCTGTATTCAGAGTTACTACGCCATTCTCTACCTGAAAAATCTCCTGTCCCATCTGCTTCATGCCAATGATAAAATAATTGGACATGGAATCTCTGCCATAGAAAGCCTTACCGCCAGACCAGTCATAGTAGCGTTCCGCCACCCGGATAATGCCCTCCGGAGTCTGAAGTTCCTCCAAAGTGCTGCCCGTGGCTTCCGCAAAAGGTTCCCAGTCCGTCTTATTCAGCAGTAACACCTCTGTAGATTTCGCTACCGGCATCAGGTACAGGGCACCGTCATCGTTAAAATAACATTCACTGATATAGGAGTCCACATAGCGGTCCAATTCTTCCTTCGTAAAATACTGTGTCAGATCCGCTAACTTATCCTGCTTCTGTACCGCATAGGCAGTGTCCGCATACGAAGAAAAAATGTCAGGAAGTTCAGATGCGCCCGAATCTCCTCGAAGTGATGCCGAGACTGCAGCCTCCAGATCAGATACAGAGCCCTGACTGTAATCTTCTACATAAATGCCCTCCTCCAGACCGACTGTAGCATTGAATTCCTCCACCAGAGTATCGAAGGTTGCCTGCTGTGTGCCGTTATAATAATGCCAGACCGTAAGGGACACCGGATGATCCGGATCCAGCTTCACGGTGGTGCTGCTGTTTCCGCAGCCGGTGAGTAAAGTGCCCGCAGTCAGCAGTGCCGTTGCCAGTATTGTAGTTTTTATCGTAGTCTTCTGCTGTCTTCCCATAATCTCCTCGTTCCTGCATTACATCCTATTTAACTGATTCACTAATCTCTGGATATCTTCCATGGTGACTCCGCCGCCGAAGCTGACCGGACCGCGCAGGGGAGAACGCTTGATGTTCACTGCCGGTCCTAAGATAACACTGACGCCTTCCGCCTCCTGTCAGATCTTATGAAATCCGCTCCATTTCCGCCTGTATCTCATCCTCGGTGGCTGCCATTGCCTGCAGAGTCATGGTCAGAAGTTTCTCCAGCTCCCAGCCTAACTGCTCAGCGCCACGCTCGATGACCTCACGGGAGCAACCGGCAGCGAAGCCTTTGCTCTTATATTTTTTCTTCAGAGATTTTAATTCCATGTCTTTCGTGCTCTTGGAGGGACGCATCAGGGCTGCTGCCCAGATCAGACCGGTCAGTTCGTCCGCAGCAAAAAGTACCTTTTCCATCTCATGCTCCGGTGCCACATCCAAAGTCACGCCGCAGCCTACTGTAATGCCGTAGCCGTGAGATACCACGCCGTGGATGATGTCTTCTCCCACACCTGCTTCTCTGAGCATCTCCGGAGCCTTCAGGCAGTGCTCTTCCGGATATAATTCAAAATCAATGTCATGGAGCAGTCCGACGATGCCCCAATATTCTGCGTCATCTCCGTATCCCAGTTCCTTCGCATACCATTTCATCACTGCTTCCACCGTCAGGGCATGCTGGATATGAAAAGGATCCTGATTGTACTTTTTTAATAAAGTAACTGCTTCGTCTCTTGTAATGTGCTCCATGTTCTGTCTCTCCTTATTATTCTATATTTATCATAATACCTCTTTTCCACTACATATGGCAAGAGGTGTTGTTTTTTCCCGTAAGGCTTGTTAGAATGAATTTATGAAAAAGAAAAGCTTACTCAAAACGTTACTGAAAATCATAGGCATCGTGTTGGGGATTCTCGTCCTCGCGCTACTGGCTTATATCGTCTACCTCTATGCAAGTTATCACAGAATCGAGGACAATCAGGAACTGGCGGTGGAGGCGCCGGTTGACGATACTGTCGCAGAGAGACACGCAGTGCTGACCACGGATACGGAATATTCCGCCCTGACCTACAACATCGGTTTCGGGGCATATCTGCCGAACTACAGCTTCTTCATGGATGGCGGCACTTCCTCCTGGGCGGAAAGCGCGGAGACCGTGCAGTATGCCGTAAACGGTGTAGGGGAACTGGTAAAATCGTTAGACCCGGATTTCGCCCTGATTCAGGAGATCGACTTAGATTCCACCAGAAGCTATCATACGAATGAATACGAGATGCTGCGTCAGAGCCTGTCCGAATACACCACAGTGTTCGCGCAGAACTACGATTCCGCTTTCCTGTTCTATCCGTTTTCCCAGCCTCATGGCAGCAGCAAATCCGGGCTCGGACTGTTCTCGAAATATACGGTATCTTCCGCCCTGCGCAGAAGTTTCCCCATCTCCACTTCCTTCAGCAAGTTCTTCGATCTGGACCGCTGCTACAGCATCTCCCGGATCCCCGTGGACAACGGAAAAGAGCTGGTGATCTTCAACCTGCATATGTCTGCCTACGGCAACAGCGATGCCATCCGCAAAGGGCAGATCGAAATGCTCTGTAATGACATGCAGAAGGAATACGAAGCCGGGAATTATGTACTCTGCGGTGGTGACTTTAACCACGACTTAAAAGCTTCCGAGGAGGATACAGAAAACTGCGAATCCTGGGCATTTCCTTTTCCCAGAACAGAGCTGCCGGAGCATTTCACTTTCTGTCTGGATCTGTTGAGTAGTGAGGAGCAGGATGCTCTCTGGAACAGCGCCAGAAATGCAGATATGGAATATGTGCCGGGAGTGACTTATACCGTGACCCTGGACGGCTTCATTATCTCGGACAATATCGAATGCCTGTCCTATGAAAATGTAAACACCGGATATTCCTATTCCGATCACGATCCCGTGCGAGTGGAGTTCCTGTTAAGACCGTGACAAGATTCCAGGGGATTTATTGACAGAAGATGTTCTCTTTTTGTAGAATAAAGTCACAGTTAAGAGGGAGTAGTTCCCAGTCGGAAAATGTTTTTTCTGATTGGAATGATAATCGTCATCACGCCGTCAGGCCGGTTATTATTGTAAGCAACGAGACTTTTATCGATCATTTTTGATGCGGTAAAAGTCTCTATTTTTATGCTTTTTTAAAAACACAGAGCTGCGCCGCAGGAAAGGACGGATTATGGAATACATATTGTTACTCGTAGGATTTGTACTTCTGATCAAAGGTGCGGACTTTTTCGTGGAGGGAAGTTCCTCCCTGGCGGGGATTCTGAAGGTTCCCAGCGTCATCATCGGGCTGACCATCGTCGCCATGGGTACCAGTGCCCCGGAGGCTTCCGTCAGCATTAATGCGGCACTGGCGGGCAGCAACGACATCGCCATCAGTAATGTCATCGGATCGAATATCTTCAACGGGCTGGTGGTGGTCGGCATCTGTGCTTTCCTGCACAGCTTCGTGCCTCACGGAGAGATCCTGAAGCGGGATATGCCGTTAAATATCCTGGTGACTTTCGTGTTGTGCCTGATGTTCTTAGACGGAAGCTTAAGCCGGATCGAGGGGGCGGTCCTGCTGCTCGGCATGGTGGTCTATCTGGGATTCATGATTTATTCCGCCCGGAAAAACAGGGAAGAGGGCGAACCCGGCAAGGTCCTCTCTCTTCCCCGCAGTCTTCTCTATATCGCAGGAGGTCTGGCAGCCGTCATCTTCGGCGGTGACCTCGTCGTGGATAAAGCCTGCATCATCGCCACAAATTTCGGAGTCAGCCAGAACTTCATCGGATTGACCATCATCGCCATCGGCACTTCCCTGCCGGAGCTGGTGACCTCCATCGTCGCCACGAGAAAGGGTGACAGCGGGCTGGCGCTGGGCAATGCCATCGGCTCCAACCTGTTCAACATCCTGTTCATCCTCGGAATGTCCGCGGCAATCAGCCCTCTCCATGTCCTCGGAGAGTCCGTCATCGACACCGTCCTGCTCCTTGGCAGTGCTATTCTGCTCTTTGTCTTCGCTCGTACCGGCAGACGCATGACCCGCAGTGAAGGAGCTGCGTGCATGCTTCTGTATATTGCATATACCGCTTACCTCTTCGTGAGATAGCGGAGCGCCTGTCGGCGCACACAAAAGCGCACCTGAGGGGGAGGTGCGCTTTTGTGCTAATATCAACATATAATTTCTGAATTCTTGTGGCAGATATCCCGCCATTGGCAATCACCGCAGATGATCTTGCCATATCCCGGATGCAGGATCTTCTCTTCCACCGTATGTTCAAATTCCGCAAAAGTCAATTCCTGTCCGACCTTTAACCCGGTGTATTTCAATACACCCGCATCATACCGGTCTACCTTCTCCGCAGCCTCGCATCTGCCGCCCTTATTATGGGGACAGGCGCTACAGATCTCATCCGTCTCTCCCACCAGCACCAGAGTCGTCGGCTCCTCTTTCCCCAGAAGCCACTCCTTTACCTCCGCCATGTGCGCGGTGAATCCGTCACTATATCCCTTCCCCTCGAAGAAATAAAGGCACATGCCGTGATGGGGACGAATTCTATATTGCTGCATAAAATTTAACTCCTCTTAGTTCAGCTTCAAAGCTTTGCCTAATCTCTTGCTCAGAGTCAGCGCCAGTGCGATCTTCACCAGATCCGGAATGATGAAAGGAATTACACACCAGCCAAGTACAGTAGCAAGACCGACAGCTCCGGAATTCTGTGCATATACGATTATGAACCATACAGTTCCGAATACATAGCAGACGATCAGTCCCACTACCATGGAAATGCCGAGCACCCAAATCTTACGTCCGAACAGCTTCTCGATCAGCCACATCACCAATGCAGAGAATAAGAATCCGATAATATAACCACCAGTGTTGCCAAGCAGGATACCGATACCCCCGGAAAATCCGGAAAATACAGGGATACCTATGGCACCCAGCAAAATATAAATCAATACCGCAAGACTTCCTCTCTTACCGCCCAGTACGCCGACTGCCAGGAATACAGCAAAAGTCTGTAACGTAAAAGGAACCGTCATCGGGATGGAGATCCAGGAGCAGATTGCGATCAGAACCGCAAATACCGCAATGTACACCATGTCATAAGTCTTGCTTCGTGTTGTTGTCTGTGTTGTCATAATAAAAACCATGCCCTTCTGTCAGATGTCTTCTGTAAAAACCTCTGTCAGAATAGCATGGCGGGGGATAATTGTCAACCAGTTTATTTAATGGTTGACAATTATATATAATCTTTCAAGCTTTCATTGACACATTCTCGAATCTCCATTGCTGTTTTTTTGCCTTAGTGATTCCAAGTCCTATCTTTTTAGCTACTGCCAATGCCAACACAAACGCCAGGTCATTCTTCATACCGCTGTTCTTCTTAAGACATACAGCTTTTGATCTTATCAATCAATGTCACATCCGCCGGAAGCCACTGCACAGAATCCAGTTCATCCTTCGTCAACCACTTGGCTGCCTCCGCTTCCAGAAGCTTCAGTTCTCCCGAAACGACCTCACACCAAAAACAATCCATGGATAAATGGAATGCCGGATAATCATACTCGATGGTGTCTATCAGGTCTCCGACTCTGACCGTAGCATCCAGTTCCTCGCGAATCTCTCTGACAACTGCCTGCTGAGGGGTCTCTCCGGCTTCGATCTTCCCACCGGGAAATTCCCAGCCGCCTTTAAATTCTCCGTAGCCTCTTGCAGTGGAAAATATTTTGGTTTTGTGCTCTATAGAATCGCAGATTACGGCTGCGACTACGCGAATGGTTTTCATACTACCTTGTTCTCCTTTGAAATATTACTCTGTAAATACCTTAATAAATCCTCACGCACAGGATGATGCATTTTTATGGTCACCTTAGCAATCGGTTTCATTTTACCACTATTATCTTTCTTTTGGCTATCTACAGATTTTACGATGTCAAATTGCCCCATATAATAGAAACTTGTCTCTGCATCACTCTTTTTTACCAATAAATGTTTTCTCGGAGCCGTCAAAACCTTCTGCATATAGGGACTACTATTATTCTTACCAATCTGTGAATCCCATTTAAAAATTAAATTATCTTCAAAAGTATCTGCATAGTCCGGCTTTCCATCTGCGTAATTTTTGCCTTCTTCGGCTTCTTCTTTGTGATAGGTAATAAAAAGGAATACATCGTCTTCAATTCGGCTCATTCCATACATTGTTGATGACAGATCTTTACCACAATTCATCAAAAGACTCACATCTCTTCTGGAATACTTCTCATATAAAACAAACGGAGTACCTTCTGATTTACCCTTTGCATACTTGTCCCTATATCTTGCCAGTCCGACTTTAATAATGTCCCTAACCTGAGCATTAAATTCTTCATTCTGCAAGTATTTCTGATAAGCTTCAACGCTTCTCATATTTCGGTCCTCATCAGGGCGCAATATGTTCATAAATTTATATTTCTGGTATTCATCATCTTTACTAACAAAATGTCCTTGCAGAACTTTGACGGATTCCTCTACTTCCTTATCAGTTATAAAATAATCATACTCATATTCAAGTTCTCTTTGAACATCGCCTGTAGAGATTGTATCTTTGTCTAGAAATTCTTTTAAAATACATAACTCGCTAGGTCTAACCCCACTCAAAATGGTTTTAGACAAATATTCCAATATGAGTTTTTCCTGATCATTCAATTTGCAGGAATTCTTTCCTGTCTCAACGGCTTCCTGAAACTGCCAATATGTCTTATATTCTCTAATGATCACCAGTGGATCAATCTCTCCCTGCTCATAGAAGTCAAGCAATAAGGGAATTCGCCCAATTCTATTTTTTAGAGAAATATAGCTTTCCCTTATAATAGATTTCATTCCTCTGATCTTATCAATAGAATTGAATATTTTTTCTTTTGCAATTTCATCAAAATGCACTGTGGATGCTCCGGGTATAGTATTATTTCCTGAAATCACATATTTTCTAATTGTATCCGCATTATAGGTTCTATCCCCAGACAGTGCCACCGGAATCATAAAGTTATTATTATAGTTTCCAATGAAATCAAGAACCACCACATATTCCTTATTCTCGGCTTTTCTAAGTCCTCTACCTAACTGCTGTATAAATACAATAGGAGACTGTGTGGGACGAAGCATAATCACCTGATTCACTTCAACAATATCTACGCCCTCATTTAAAATATCCACGGAAAAAATGTAATCCAGAGGCTGCATTTCATCCGTTGCATCCTCTTCATTCATTGCCAGTCGTTCAAATGCCGCTTCTCGTTCACGATCTGTATTCTTACCACTTAGTGCTACGGTACGATAGCTTAACTTGTTGAACTTTGCTGATAGCTCCTCACATTCCCTATTCCTACTGCAGAAAATAAGGCCCTTTACGCGATCACCACTATATCCATAATATTCTGCCTGTTCAATGACATGCCTTACACGTTCGTCACTGGTTAATCTCCCAAAATATTCTTCCGAAATATTTCTCGCCTTGACTTGTTCATCTGTTATCATGGAAATATCACTAATTCCAAAATAATGAAATGGACATAGTAAATCCTCTTCCATCGCCTGTTGAAGTCTGATCTCGTAAGCAATCTGATAATGGAATAATTCATATACATTCTTGGAAGTATCCCCATCATCCCTCTTATCCGGCGTTGCAGTCATGCCTAGGAACAGTTTTGGTGTAAAATATCCCATGACTTTTTGATAAGTATTGGCTGGACTATGATGAGCTTCATCCAAAATAATACAGTCAAACTCATCCTGTGCAAACTTTCTCAGATTATCCACTTTATGAAGAGTCTCCACCATAGCAAAAATATAATCCGCATCATAATCCGAATAACCTGCTCCAACGATTCCCATAGTTTTCTTGTTTTCGAAAACATTTCGGAACGAAGCAATCGCTTGCTTTGCAAGCGTAGATCTATGTACTAAAAATAAAACCCGTTTAAATCCCAGCTCTCGCATAGCAAACGCCGATGCATACGTTTTACCTGTACCCGTAGCAGAAATTAATAAGGCTCTATTTTCTCCAGCATCCACAATCTTTCGTAGATTCGTAATAAACCCTACCTGCATAGAATTCGGCTCTAGCTTGTACTTCTCTGTGGAAGAAATCTCATCCTGTTTTGCTATTTTTCTCTGCTTTTTGATAATCTCATACTTTTGCTTATAGTTTTCATAGAAATCATCAAAAGAAAGCGCATACTTGGAATCCCAAAGTTGATAAAACTCCTGCGCAATCTCCCTAGCTAGTTCACCTTGTTCTGTAGAAACTATTTTAGTATTCCACTCTTTATTCCTTGTTAAAGCGTCACTCGTAATATTGGAGCTTCCGATAATAATTCGATAGATTTCGTCTTTTTTAAAGATATATCCTTTGGTATGGAATCCCCCATTCACGTGATCAGTATCATACATTTTAATAGTAATATTGGACAAGTCATTCAACTGTTTTAATGCCCTAGGCTCACTGAAGGTCAGGTAGTTCGTCGTAAGAATCTTTCCCGAAATCTGTCGTTTCTCCAGTTCCTTCAAAGTCTGCAGAAGCGGTTCAATTCCACTCATAGTAATGAATGCTACACTGATCTGAAATTGGTCGCACTTCATCAACTCGTCTTCTATTACTGAAAGAACTTTCTTGCCCTCTTCCGGGTTATTGGATACAAAGGCTGGCTTATACGCCAAGTTGGCAGCCGCTGTGCCATCGATATATGCAGTTGTTAGACCTTCTTGCAGTTGCATAAGTGTTTCGTTTGACATAGTTTACTCCGTATTTATCTTCTTCCTTCTTGTTTCTCTCAACGATTCTTTCCTCCCGAATCATCAAAGATGCCATCATTCCCCTAGACTCGGAATACCGTGCCAATGTTCTTATCATTGATGATTCTATCTCCTGGTGTTCATACAGTTCTGTCTTACGTTCCAACAGCAATCCC
Organism: Odoribacter splanchnicus; assembly: GCA_963623435.1. GTDB lineage: Bacteria > Bacillota > Clostridia > Lachnospirales > Lachnospiraceae > Acetatifactor. The sequence goes on along the minus strand of CAVFMG010000050.1, from coordinate 3,746 downwards.
GCTTCACGGAATCAGTCGGTGTCTTTTGTTTTCGATTTGTTATTGTTGTTTCAATTTTCCCTTACCAGTACTCCTCTCCCCAGTACCTCGCCAACACGCTCTCCATATTCGCTCTGCCCACGGGGTTCGCGGTATGGATCTCTACAGGATAAAAGGTCTCCCGCTCTACCAGCCAGTCCAGCAGTTTGATGGCATCGCCGCCCTGGTCCGCGAAGTCTCCCAGGTCATGATCGAGATCCAGCACTTCGATCTCGATGCCGTTTCTCTCTGCCTCCCGGATCAGTGTCTTGGCTTCATTCACTGATCTGGCACTCTCATATCCCCATGGTACCGGGCGAAGATCATCTAACCATATCTTCATGTTCCACACTCCTATCCATGTCTTCCAACAGGTCTTTTAATATATTCTCCTGATACCCCGCCTTTTCCTTCTTCCTTACCTCTCTTGCCGTTTCGCGTAGAACAGGATTCTCTACAGTCTCCAGCTTTTTCATGGATATACTTCCAATCTCTTCTTCCGAAAGGCTTTTCGCATAATCCTTCTCTGACATTCTCCACACATGAATTCGGTCCCCGTATTTTCTCCAGAGTCTGTCGGCGATTCGGATCCCGTCTGGATCGATATCTCCACTATAGTAGATATCCGCCCCGCTATCCAACAGAAAGGGAATCAGTTTCACAGCGGCGCTCCTCAACTGGCCGGAAGTACATAGTAACGTCACATTCCTTTGTTCCAGATGCTTCAGCAGGTAGCTGAATACCATCTCATTTTCTACAATATAAACCTTGTCTCCTGCCGGTTGTACCGCCGTCAGTTCCTGCAGATTTTCCATAGTAACGGCACAGGGCTCCTGTCGTCTGCAAAAAGTATCGTATGCCGGGTGCCAGTCACCGGCAACCTGTAATCGCAATCCATAGATATGCACGATAGAGGAAATATTATCCGGTACAATTCCGTTGGACAGCAATAATTCTCTCCACTGATGGGCATTCTCAGGATAGCTTTTCTCCGTGGCATAGCACATTCCATAGACCAATAATTGCCCGGCGGTTGTTCCCTGATCATAGTAATGCGGATTGCCTGATACTTCCGCAGAAAATACTGCCAGTGGATATTCCTCTTCTGCCTTTCGAATATCTTCCAGCAAAAGGAGCGTCTTTCCCACGGTTTTCAACAGTTTTTCTGCCGTTTCTCTGTCCCTTCCGTATTCTCTGATTACTGTCTGATAGCCATACTTTTTTTGAAAAAACATATCCTGTAACCAGGAGACCGCAACAGAATCCGGTCCTGTGCCCTCTGTCAGATAACTCTCCACCGTTTCAAAAAAATCTGCCTTTCCCCGCTCTGCCTCCTTCTGTCTCTCCTGCGTGGTCAGCATTTTTCTGCAAAAATATGCTTCCAGTACCTCTTCGAAATTTACAGGAGCAAACTTTGTGTATTGCAATCCCTTTTCAAATTCCGCAAAAGAAAAACGTATGGTATCTTCATAAAATGCCTTTCCAAGTATCCCGCCGATGGCTCTCCGTTCTTCTTCGGAAGTATTTTTCAGTGTAACGATCCCTGCTGCCCTTCCATAGGATTTCCACTTCTTTTCAAATTCCAGAAAACATCTCCGGTACGCAGAATTTCCTCTAAAATATTCCGCACATGCTTCATTATTGTTCATCTAAAATCCTCTCATGTCCATTCCACGTATACCGGATCACCGATACCACCTGGGAGTTTTCCGGACGATGCAGTTCCGCAATCCGAAGGTCTTTGACCGTCTCAAAGCATCCCCACAGTGCCTGGGAATTCATGATATAGTCGAAATCCAGCTTATGGACCAGTTCAAACATACTTTTGATATTCTTGTCATCGACACCGGCAAATGCCTCATCCAGTGCAATAATTCTGGGATGATCCTTATTGTCTGCCTTTTTGTATTGTGCATTTACCGCTCCGAACAACGGCACATACATGGCCATTGCTTTTTCACCTCCGCTGAAACGGTTAAATGCGGCATTAGTCAGCGGCTTCTTCGTCTCTTCACCGCGTCGGAAAAACATCTGGAATTCAAACCATTTCCGGTAATCCAGGGCATCTCTTACCAGTTCCATGTAATTGATGATCGTTCCTGTCTCTTCCAGTTTTGCCTTTTCTATACGTATCTTGCTGCGGAAATGTCCCGCAACTTTCTCAATATCATCCAAGGTAAGCAATTCCCTGTCTCGCAGAAGAATCTGCTCCAGATCCGCCGTATCCAGTTCTTTGTCGTTGTCAGCTTTGCAAGGCTTCCATTCCAGAGAAAAACGAAGTCCCATGGATGTATCAATCTCCTGCATGAGCTTTGACATGTCTTTTGCCCATTTTCTGCTCTCTGCTATGCGGTCTGTAAGCTGCTGGCTGATCGTCTGGGATAAAATATCTTCAAAAAGTTCCCGATCCTTTTTCTGTATCAGCAATTCCGTCTCTTCGATTGCGGTCTTCAGAATATTGTAAAATTCCTCCAGATATACCTTTTTCCCATTCCAGGTAGAGATAATGCGTACCCGTTTACGCACTGCATCGATGTCCCCAGTATCACCGAAGCATTCTTCCATGGAAGTTCCGTAGCTTGCAAGACTTCCGTTATGCTTCAGATATACTGTATGCAATGCCTGCAGCAGTTCTCCGGGCTCTCTGTTCTTATCGCTTTCCCGCAATATTTTCACGGCTTCTCTGGCACATTCATAGACTGTCCATCCTTCCCGGTTCAGAATCAGTTTCAGATCCAGTTCCTCTTCAAAATAGTTTCTGAGCGTAGTTTCTTCTATAATGTACTGTTGCAGCTTTTCTTTTTGTTCCGGCAGTTCTTTCTGTAATGTCTGTAACCTCTCTTTGAGGGTGGCTCCCAGAAGCTTCAGGTCCTCCAGTTCCTTGTCGATCTGCGCAAGTTCTTCCTTCAAACGTTTCAGCCGGTTTGCCTTTTCCAGCAATTCCGGGCTCTTCAGATACTCTTCCAGCTGGCGGATCTGGATCTCGCAGGCCTTCGCACGGGTACTGTAAGTTCTTTTTTCCGTAAATGCTTCCTCCAGATTCTCCTGATATTGCTCTATCCGTTCTTTTCTGTCCAGACAGCTGATCTGTTCTGTCTGTATATGCAGCAGTTCCTGCCTTGCGCTCTGCCATATTCTTCCGTATTCTTCTGCCACATCACAGACTTCCTCATAAGCCGCCACTGTTCTGCTATAGGGCAGCATTTTACAAACTTTCAATACCTCCTGATACTGCCGGTTCTTCTGCTCGGAAAGTCTATGTTCCTGATCCTGTTGTTTCAGATATTCGTTTTCCAATGTCTCCAGAATACGTTCCAACTCCCGTTTCTCCGACAATGCGATCTGAATCTCCGAAAAGTCAGGAATCTCCTGATATTCCACCTGTAATCTGTCCATGCGCCCCTGCAGTTGTGCTATTCCGGTGTTCCACTCTTCTATGGTCTTGCTGATGCTTTCTATCTGTTCCTGAAGTTCCCCGATCTTTTGCTCTTTTCTCCGTTTTCTCGCCAGATATCCCACATATTCTGCCGCCTGCTTGTCCGCTTTACCGGCTAAGATTCCCTGCCGGAAACTACCGTCTGCGCCAAAGCAGATTCCCTGGGCCTTGCCTTCCTCTTCATAAATATTGCTGAGGATTTCCAATACCGGAGTTCTTAATTCCTGTGGCAGATCATCGCTGACTGTCAGTCCTGAAAAGTGGCTGTCGCCCGGTCCGTCCGTCTGCAAAA
>CAVFMG010000049.1:0-17147 GCA_963623435.1 Odoribacter splanchnicus | reverse complement strand
GCTGCTGCCTGCGGCAACAACAAAAACAATAAAAATTCCGGCAGTATGGCTGCCTCCCCGTCTCCTTCTGCCTCTCCTGCCACCCAGGAGAGCACTGCCGCGCAGACGCAGCCCGCAGAGACCGAAACCCCTGCCACCGACAACATGGGTGACACGAATGGCAACGGCAACACCGTATCCGAAAATGATTCCATGCTGGACAATGCCGGTAACGCTGTCGGAGAAGCCGGTGATACCGTAGGCAATATCGTGGACGATGCCGCAAACGGGGTCTCCGATATCACCAACGATCTGGTAGGTAACGGTCAGAGATAATCTGTATTTTTCTATATTTCTTCCATGATCGTGCCTTCCCGGTAAGCTTCCAGGAGTTCTTCCAGATAGAAGATATTCTCCTGGATTTCCTTGCCGGTATCGGTATCCGCTACCAGTTTCCTGCGGGGGAAATTCTCCACCACAATGGAATCCGAGAAAATGTCCGATTCCTTGATGATTGCCGCTTCCGTGGACTCGAAAGGTTCATGGGCTACCAGGCGCATTCCTCTGGAATTACATACCAGGGTATATCCGGCGATTCCCGTCTTCTTCTGATAAGCCTTGGAAAATCCGCCATCAATGATCAGAAGCTTACCACCGCACTTGATGGGGGATTCGCCATGGATCTGTTCCACGGGTACATGACCATTGACGATATGGGCATCGGTCTTATCCAGACCGAACTCTTCTAAAATCTTACCGATGACGTCTTCGTTTTCCAACAGCTTATAATAGCTGTTCTTCTCTTCCACATGCGTTTCTTTCTCTTCCAGGAAATACCGCTCAAATGTCGCCATTTTTGCCTTGCCGAATACCGGGGAACCGGGACCCGCCCAGATATACCAGATCATATCCTGTCCCAGAGCACGTTCCTTGATATCTTTGGCATAGTAACCTCTTCTGGCGTAATATTCCAGGATGTCATACAGGGCTTTTCCGCAATATTCTTTGCCGCAGATCTCCACATGCATAAAGCTGCCGTCCGGATTTAAGGGCACACAGCCGTGATACAGGAGATTTCCGTTGTAGATCTTGTACATGCCGCCCTTGGAATAGAGGAATTTTACATGGCGCTGTAATTTTTCGCAGCGCATGAACACCTGCTGTAAGCGCAGCATGACCTTGCTCTCTTCCTCGGTCAGTTCATAAGGGTGCTCCGGATCCACGGTAGGGAAATCCACGTCCTTCATGGGATACTCCTTTCCATCCATCGTAATAACCTTACGGTCAAAATCGATCCAGTGTAACAGCATCCGGTCTTCCATATGGAACTCGGGATGTCTCATAATGAGCTGCCCTTCCAGTTTGAACTGCAGGATAGCGATTGCCTTATGCATCTTGGTATCCAGTCCGAGGTCTTTGGTATTGTAATCGGTGTTGAACTTGATGGTAAAAGCATCACAGTTGGTGTTTTCGTAGGTCTCCAGTGCAAAAGTGGCAAGCGGCAGCAGATTGATGCCGTAGCCGTCCTCCAGAGTGGCGAGGTTGCCGTATCGGGCAGACATGCGGATCACGTTGGCGATGCATGCCATGCTTCCGGCAGCAGCTCCCATCCACACCATGTCATGGTTGCCCCACTGGACATCCACGGAATGGTATTCACACAGGGTATCCATGATGATATGGGGACCGGGACCTCTGTCGTAGATATCTCCGACGATATGGAGATGGTCGATAACCAGCCGCTGGATCAGATGGCTTAAGGCAATGATGAACTGCGGTGCTCTGCCGATGCGGATGATGGTATGGATGATCTCGTTATAGTATGCCTCTTTGTCCTGGATCTCTTCCTTCTCGGTGATCAGTTCTTCGATGACGTAGGCGAAATCCTTCGGCAGGGCTTTCCGGACCTTGGAACGGGTGTATTTGGAAGAGACACGTTTGATGACCTGAACCAGACGATGGAGGGATATTTTGTACCAGTCCTCCAGGTTGTCTTCTTCTCTTTCGACGATCTCCAGTTTGCTCTCGGGATAATAGATGAGGGTTGCAAGGCTTTTTTTATCTTTGTTACTGATGGTGTTGCCGAATTCCTCGTCGATCTTGCGGCGCACGGAGCCGGAGCCGTTCTTCAGGACGTGGTTGAACTGCTCGTATTCGCCGTGGATATCCGTCAGGAAATGTTCCGTGCCCTTCGGCAGATTCAGGATGGACTGGAGGTTGATGATCTCCGTGGAGGCTGCCGCAATATTTTTGTATTGGTGTGAGAGGGTCTTTAAGACCTTCTGTTCCATTTCGTTCATGAAGTTCGCCTTTCTCTATCTCCCTACGCAGCTTCGCCTGAGTGTAAGTAACGCGGCACGCTCGTACTTTAGTACGATGCGCTCATGTCGCAGATCGTCGCGGTACATAAGCGAGGAAAATACCCTCGCAATGCGTCCCCTGGGCGCTATGGTACCGACGTCTGCTTACGGCCTGCTTATTCTTACACTCAGTCAAGCTGCTGGTTTGTTGAAAAATCCTCAAAAAATTTATTACATCGCTGCATCGATTACGTTGGACATATTGTACATGCCGGCGGGCTTGCCTGCGAGGAACTTGGCTGCCTGTACGGCACCTTTGCCGAAGACTGCCTTGGAGTATGCGGTGTGGGAGAAGGTAACGACTTCGTCCGCTCCGGCGAAGATGACGTCATGGTCGCCGACGATGGTGCCGCCTCTGACGGAGCTGATACCAATCTCTTTCTTGGGTCTGCGTTCTCTGCGGGTGCTGCGGTCGTAGACGTATTCGTATTCGCCGTTGAATTCCTCGTTGATGGAATCTGCCAGTGCCAGTGCGGTACCGCTGGGAGCATCTACTTTGAGGTTATGGTGTTTCTCTACGATCTCGATATCGAAGCCTGAATTTGCCAGTACTCCGGCAGCCTCTTTTAAGAGTTTTAACATCAGGTTGATGCCTAAGGACATGTTGGCGGATTTTAAAATTGCCACTTTTTTAGATGCTTCGTCCACTTTAGTAAGCTGGTCCTCAGACAGTCCAGTGGTGCACAGGACGCAGGGGATCTTCTTTTCCACGCAGTAATCCAGAAGTCCATCTACTGCCACAGCTGCGGAGAAATCGATGATGCAGTCTGCTGTCACATCACATTTGGTAATATCTGTGAATACGGGGTAAGTGTTGTGTCCGTCATCTCTGGCATCGATTCCCGCCACGAGTTCAATATCGGGATCCGCTGCGATCAGTCCGCTGATCACCTGTCCCATTTTTCCGTTACATCCATGCATGATTACTTTTACCATTTTCTTTTCTCCTATCTATTTTTCGTAAAATATTTTTTAATAAAACATCCCGCCTATGACAAAAATTTCACAGGCGGGATTCTTCCACTCTCACTTTTTATTTCCAGCCTACAGGACACCATAATCCTTCAGGGCTTTTTCAAGCCTCTTGGCATTTGCCTCATCCATTTCGCACAGAGGCATACGGAACGCACCAGCTCCCATTCCCATCATGTTCAGTGCAGTCTTCACGGGGATCGGATTCACCTCGCAGAACAGTGCGTTGCACAGTTCCATGGCATCCAACTGCATCTGACGGCTGCCTGCCATATCTCCGTCGAAGAACTTCTGGCAGATCTCGTGGGTCTGTGTGGGTGCTACGTTGGAAAGCACGGAGATGACTCCGACACCTCCCAGCGCCAGGATGGGTACGATCTGGTCATCATTACCGGAATAGATATCCACAACACCCTGACCGATAGCTGCCAGGTGAGCAATCTGGCTGATGTTGCCGCTGGCTTCCTTGACACCTACGATATTCTCCACGTCCTTACACAGCATGACTACGGTTTCCGGCAGGATATTGCAGCCGGTACGGCTGGGTACGTTATACAGGATGGCAGGAACCTTCACGGAATCCGCAACGGTCTTGAAGTGACGATACAGTCCCTTCTGGGTTGCTTTATTATAGTAGGGGCTTACTAACAGAATGCCGTCCACGCCGTATTTCTCGGCTTCTTGGGACAGATAGACTGCGGTCTCGGTACAATTGGAACCGGTACCTGCCACTACGGGGATTCTCTTCGCTACTTTATCCACGCAGTATTTGATGGTATCGAGATGTTCCTCATGGGTCAGAGTAGAACTCTCTCCTGTGGTACCGCATACGATAATGGCATCTGTGCCGTTTGCGATCTGGAATTCGATCAGTTCACCGAATTTCTCATAATTAACAGATCCGTCTTCGTTCATGGGTGTGACGATTGCCACGCCTGCTCCTTTAAAAATAGCCATATGCTTCCTCCATTTGCAAAACGCCAGCGCACAATGGCGCCGGCGCTGATTATCCAAGCTTATTTGATAGCGCCCCATCTGCTTACGAGATGACAGTCATACGCTTCTTAAACGTATGCCCAAGATAACATATACAGGATACCTTATCTTTCGGCGTGTTCCCCTTTCTTCTTCCTTCAACGGTACCTGTTACCTCCGAAAAAATACTCTTGAAAAACGCAACCTCTATCTTCTTAAATATAGATTTATGATAGCATTAACCCATTTCGCTGTCAATCCCAGACCTTGAATTTTACCGTTTCGATCTTGGATACTTCATCTGCTAAAACGCAGATCTCATCGTTTAAGGTAATTCCCGTCAGGATCACACTCGTGTCTCCCCGGCATTCCAGTAACGCTTTCAGTGCATCCTCCGTGATAATGTCCTTTTCCAACAGTCCCAGCACTTCGTCTAAGATCAGCAGATCGCACTCTCCGGTGGTCAGCACTTTTTTGGCAAACCCGATTCCGTTGCGGATATTCTGGATCTCTTCCTGCTTCTTCTCCTCCGGTAATTCCGCGAAATTACTGTCAGACTTTTCAAAACGGAACAGCTTGATCTCCGGTTCCATCCTGCGCAAAAAATCCGAATCCTCCAGCCCCTTTCCCTTCAGGAACTGTATAATCACAACTCTCTTCCCCTCTACCGCTGCCTGTACTGCTCTTCCGATTGCCGCCGGTGATTTGCCTCTGCCATCGCCGGTATAAATATAGATGCATCCCTCTGCCATTCCACACCTCATGGTATATCTGCGTTTGCGACAGGTAGCTGTCCGCAGTTGCTAATTATCTATGAATTCCTTTATACCATATATTGTAAATTTTTGCAATCTTTTGTCGTCAGACGATGGATTCCCGGGCTTCCTCCAACAGTTCCAGCTTGCTGACAGACACTTCAAATGCTACCCTCTTTTCCACATGTTCCTCATCCAGTTTCTTCATATATTCGCGGCTCTGGATCCGTCCCCAGATGGCACAGCGCTCTCCCACCTTGAAATGCTCCGCATAGCGGGCATTGCGTCCCCAGCAGATACAGGGGATGTAGTCGGATTTGCCGTAAGGACGGTTCACCGCAAGCAATAGGTCTGCGATCTCTCTTCCTAACGGTGTCTTGCGGTATATAGGTTCCTTGCATATATATCCATCGAGATAGATCTGGTTCGTCTTGGAGCTTTCTTCCATCTCTTTAATAATTTTTACTTCTCTGGCAAATACAGACAATACCAGTCTGTTCTTGCGCTCCTCGTGACGGTTGTAGGAACGGAACTGTCCGCTCACACATAGAAGCATTCCGATATAACTTGCCGTCACGTCCATAAGCCTCTCCGAGACCATCACCGGTATGATGTCAAAGCTGTCGCTCAGTCTCGTACATTTGATATCCACCATGTAGAATCCTTCCCCGTAGATCTCATGGCTGTAGGAAAAATCGCTTACCACTTCCCCCATCACCGTTACCTGATTGTTTTCAATAACCTTATCTGTCATTTTTGTTCTCCCTTCTACATCTTCTGACTCTTCTACAACAATCCTTATGTATTGCACTACTATTTATACTCTATTTTGGGTCGTTTGAGTACTAAAACTCATCGCGTAAATAGGCAAATTACGCACAAAACGGATTTCTTTTCCATACTTTTTCATATGGAAAACCACCAAAAACGTTGATTTTCCACGGTTTTTTCTTGCGCCTTGAAATGATAAGTGCTATACTGAAACAGTTTGAAAAAAAGGTTAAATCAGTTGCACGCATTTTTAGAAAGGCAAGGATTTGTATGAGACAAAAAAGAGAAGATGTCAGAAACGTTGCAATTATCGCTCACGTAGACCATGGCAAGACCACCCTGGTAGATGAGCTGTTAAAACAAAGCGGTGTATTCCGTGAGAATCAGGAAGTTGCTGAGCGTGTCATGGACTCCAACGATATCGAGCGTGAGCGTGGTATCACCATTCTGTCCAAGAACACTGCTGTTATGTATAAGGGTACCAAGATCAACATCATCGACACGCCGGGTCACGCAGACTTCGGCGGCGAGGTAGAGCGTGTCCTGAAAATGGTAAACGGTGTTATCCTGGTAGTGGATGCTTTCGAGGGTGCCATGCCCCAGACTAAATTCGTGCTTCGTAAAGCACTGGAGTTAAAGCTTCCCGTTATCGTATGTATCAACAAGATCGACCGTCCCGAAGCAAGACCCGATGAGGTTGTAGACGAAGTACTGGAGCTGTTCTTAGAGCTGGATGCGGACGATTCCCAGTTAGACTGTCCTTTCGTGTACGCTTCCGCCAAGGCAGGTATCGCTTCCCTGGATGCAGACGAAATGGGTACCGATATGGAGCCTCTGTTCGAGACCATCATCAACTACATCCCTGCTCCCGAAGGAGATCCCGAAACAGCTACCCAGGTACTGATCAGTACCATTGATTATAATGAATATGTAGGTCGTATCGGTGTCGGTAAGGTAGACAACGGTACCATCCGTGTGAACCAGGATGTGGTCATCTGTAACCACCACAACCCCGACAAGATCATCAAGACCAAAGTCAGCAAGCTGTACGAGTTCGATGGTCTGAATAAAGTAGAAGTTAAGGAAGCAGGCATCGGTTCCATCGTTGCGATCTCCGGTATCAGTGAGCTCCACATCGGTGACACCATCTGCTCTCCCGAAAATGTAGTACCCATTCCTTTCCAGAAGATCAGTGAGCCTACCATTGCCATGCAGTTCATGGTAAATGACTCTCCTCTTGCCGGTCAGGAAGGTAAGTTCGTCACCAGCCGTCACCTGCGTGACAGACTGTTCCGTGAGTTGAACACCGATGTATCTCTTCGTGTCGAAGAGACCGATTCTCCCGACCGCTTTAAGGTATCCGGTCGTGGTGAGCTGCATCTGTCCGTTCTGATCGAAAACATGCGTCGTGAAGGCTTTGAGTTTGCGGTAAGTAAGGCAGAGGTTCTGTATCATACCGATGAGAACGGCAAAAAGTTAGAGCCTATGGAATTAGCTTACATCGATGTTCCCAACGAGTTTGCCGGTGCTGTCATCGAGAAGCTGGGGCAGAGAAAAGGCGAGCTCCGCAACATGGGTTCCATCTCCGGTGGTACTTACACCCGTCTGGAGTTCTCCATCCCCGCAAGAGGACTGATTGGTTACCGCGGTGAATTCATGACCGATACCAAGGGTAACGGTATCCTGAACACTGTATTTGACGATTACGGTCCTTACAAGGGAGACATCCAGTATCGTAAGATGGGATCTCTGATCGCATTTGAAGCCGGTGAAGCTATTACCTACGGTCTGTACAACGCACAGGAGCGCGGTACCCTCTTCATCGGACCCGGTGAAAAGGTATACTCCGGTATGGTCATCGGTCAGACCGGACGCAACGAGGACATCGAGATCAATGTCTGCAAGAAAAAGCAGCTGACCAACACCCGTTCCTCCAGTGCCGACGAAGCTCTGCGTCTGACCCCGCCCAGAATCCTGTCTTTGGAGCAGGCTTTGGACTTCATCGATACCGACGAGCTGTTGGAGGTAACTCCTACGAACCTTCGTATCCGTAAGAAGATCCTGGATCCGACCCTGAGAAAACGTGCCATGATCAACAAGAAAGCTTAAGCCTTTAGACCATAAAAATACCTCATTGCAGCAATTGCAGTGAGGTATTTTTATATCTATAGGATTTGTTCTAGTTCCAGATGGCGGTCAGTACATGTTCTCCGGTCATCTGAACGACGGTGTCTTCGGTGATGGTCTGACCGCCGTACTTCCAGCCCGCGAAGGTACTGCCCTCTTTTACCGGAGTTGGAAGCTCACCGTAGGTCTCGCCGAAGGTCACCTGTTTGGATTCTGTAGCGGAGCCGTCGACATCCGTACCACCATCATAGTCAAATTTCACAGTGATCTGTGCGGGAACCCAGTGGGCAGTCAGGGTCATGTCGCCGGTAACTTTCTCCGACTGGAAATACCACAGTGCCGTCTCCCCTTCTTTTTCCGTGTACCAGCCGCCAAAGGTATAGCCCGGCTTGTAGGGAGTCTCGGGTTCGGTGAGGAATTCTCCGTAGCGCACCTTCTGGGCTGCCACTTCACTTCCTCCGTCCGTATCATACACAATATTGAATCCGCCCCGCACTGCGAAGAAAATGATCATTCCCACGATCACTACGAGCAGGACACCGATGAGACCGTCCAATATGCGGATCGGCACATCCTTACTACCGTAAATGCCGCGGCCGAACCATTTTCCCTTGGGACGGACCGCCTCAGCCGTCTGCTCCGCCGTTTCCGGCTGTGTGGTGACTTCTGCTGCCTTTTCTTCTGTATTCTCTGTTGTCACTTGTTCCTGATTCATTTTCAATCTTTTTCCTTCACTTTCCGATTCTTGCTGTATTCTGATACGGGAAATGCACCGGACACCTGGTATCCGGTGCATTCCTATAAGTGCGTTTTATGTCACTATTTTCTTACCAGGTACTTTCTCATATCGATTGCGCAGGCAACCAGAATGATAAGACCCTTGATCACGTACTGCATGTTCATGTTAATGGACAGGAAGTTCAGTGCTACGAAGATGATTCTTAAGAGGAATACACCAAGTACGACTCCACTGATTTTACCGGTACCACCTACAAAGGAGACACCGCCGATAACACAGGCTGCAATGGCATCACACTCGTAGTTCAATCCGGTATTCGCTGTGTTGGAACCGATACGGGAGGACTCGATGAAACCGGTCAGACCGTACATGGCTCCTGCCAGTGTATGTACTAAAATGGTGGTTCTCATTACGTTAACACCGGATACTTTTGCTGCCTCGGGGTTGGAACCTACTGCGAACATGTTCTTACCGAAGGTGGTCTTGTTCCAGATGAACCACATGATAACAACGATCAAAGCTGCCAGCCATACATAGTTGGGAATGGCGATTCTCGCGCCGCCGGCATTGAAGGAGACCACGCTTCCCTTTACCACATCGTTGAAGTGCTGATCCAGACCGGACAGAGGCTGACCGTTATTGCCGTTGATCATGATGTACATTAACAGTAAGCCGTATACGATCAGCTGGGTAGCCAGAGTTACGATGAAAGGATGCAGCTGGAACTTCGCTACGAAGAAACCGTTGACCCAGCCTACGATACCACCGACCAACAGTACGATCAGAATCACCAGAGGGATCGGAAGTACCGGAAGGTTCGGGAACATCTTGGTGGCATAAGTCACGGACTGCATCAGGGATGCCGTGATACATGCGGTCAGTCCTACCACACGTCCTGCGGACAGGTCGGTACCGGTCAATACGATACATCCTGCAATACCACAGGCAATAGGAAGGTTTGCTGCGGACAGGCTGATGATGTTGACAATGGAAGCCGCCGACAGGAAATTGGAGTTCTGGATGTAAGTGTAAATGATTGCTACGATCAGCAGGATATATAAGGCATTGTTAAGGAGAAATTCTTTCCAGTAGTTCTTCTTGTCTCTGCTGTCCAGCTTCTTGTAGTCTGCAAAATTTTGCTTTACGCCGTTAATTTTATTCTGAATTGCTTTGCCGGGATTCATACGCATATCCTCCTATACATATTTTGCAGCAAGAGACATGATCTCTTCCTGTGTCGTATTTTTGGCATCTACTTCTCCTGCCAGCTTACCGCCGCTCATGACAAGAATTCTGTCACAAACGCCTAAAAGCTCCGGCATCTCCGAAGATACCATCAGGACAACTTTGCCCTTGTTCGCCAGATCGATGATCAGCTGGTAGATCTCATACTTTGCACCCACGTCGATACCTCTGGTAGGCTCATCCAGCATCAGCACCTCCGGCTCTGTGAGAAGCCATCTGCCGAGGATAACCTTCTGTTGGTTACCACCGGACAGTGACCGGATCTTCGTCTTCTGGGAAGGCGTCTTGATATGCATGGCATCGATAGCCCATGCGGTGTCCTTCTCCATGGATTTATCACTCAGATAAAATCCTGCTTTTTTATGCTTCTTCAGACTGGAGATCACCGTGTTCTCCCGGATATTCAGGATTCCGAAGATACCGGTGGCACGACGTTCCTCCGTCAGAAGTGCAAAACCGTTTTTAATGGATTCTCTGGCATTGCGGTTTCTGACCTCTTTGCCGTCTAATTTGATCACACCGTCTTTTCTGGTAGCCACACCGAAGATATTCTCCAGCGTCTCTGTTCTGCCACTGCCATCCAGTCCTGCCAGACCCACGATCTCGCCTTTTCTTGCCTTGAAGGATACATCCTGTAATAAGGAATATCTCGCGCTTAAGTGTTCTACCTCCAGCGCTACTTCCCCGGGCTTGTTGGTCTTGGGTGGGAACTGGTTGGTCAGTTCACGACCTACCATCAGTTTGATGATCTTGTCTGTGGTCAGATCCTGCGCAGGCTCCGTTGCAATCCAGGTACCGTCACGCATGACGGTTACTTCATCTGCAATCTTAAGAATCTCTGCCATCTTATGAGAAATATAAATAATACCGCATCCTCTGTCACGAAGCATGTTGATGATCTTGAACAGATGCTCCACTTCTTCTTCCGTCAGGGATGAAGTAGGTTCGTCGAATACAATGATCTTGCTGTTGTAGGATACCGCTTTGGCGATCTCAACCATCTGACGCTGAGATACCGGCATCGTACTCATGATTCTCCTGGGATCTACGGCGATCCCCAGTTCTTTAAAAATCTTGTTGGTGTCTTCCAGCATCTTGTGCTCGTTGACCATGATACCTGCTGTCATGGGATAACGACCCAGCCAGATATTATCCATGACATTTCTCTTCAGTGCCTGGTTCAGTTCCTGATGAACCATTGCTACTCCGTTATTCAGTGCTTCTCTGGAATTTTTGAAGTTAACTTCCTTACCTTCCAGTTCGATTTTGCCTGCATCCTTACTGTAGATGCCGAACAGACACTTCATTAAGGTGGATTTACCGGCGCCGTTCTCTCCCATGAGCGCGTGTACCGTTCCTTTTTTTACGGTAAGGGATACATGATCCAGTGCCTTTACGCCGGGGAATTCCTTGCATATGTCTGTCATCTGAAGTAATACTTCCTGTCCCATACGCATCCTCCTATACATAAAGAGCGGCCGCTGCCTGATGCAGCAGCCGCTTCTTTTATTTACTTGTTATTCAGATCATTCTCCGGTGTAAGTAGCGTAAGGGATGTAAATCTTGTTGCTAACCTTCTCAGAGATGTTGAAGCTGTCGGTATCTGCCATCAGCTCCTTACCTGCCTGGATGTTCTTAGCCAGGTAAGCAATACCGTTTGCCATACCTTCTGCATCCTGCTTGATGGTACCGGTCATCTTTCCATCTGCGATCAGCTGCTTAGCTGCGTCAGTTGCATCAACACCGAATACAGGAATGGTGGTGCTGCTGCCATCGCCTAAGTTGTAGCCCTTGTCATTCAGAGCGGAGATAACACCTTCAGCCATACCGTCGTTGTTACAGATAACCAACTCGATCATGTTACCAGCGGACTCATTGTACTGAGACAGGTTGGTGGTCATGTAGTTGTTAGCTGCAGTTGCGGACCAGTTACCGTCCTGGTCAACCTGGTACTTATCGGTATTGGATGCATCGAAGTACTCCAGAGCGGGCTTGCCTGCTGCGGTGATTACTGCATCTGCATCTTCTACGCCGTACTGGGTACGATAGATTGCTTCTACGTTACCTAACTGACCCATGAACATTGCGTAGCTGATCTTGCCGTCGCCGTTTAAGTCGATGGCGTCAAAGTTGTCTACTACATACTGACCTACCATCTTACCCTGCATATGACCGGCTTCGGGAGCATCGGTTCCTACGAATGCACACTTGTCATAGCTGCCTAATACCTTACCTTCATCCTCATCGGACTCAACCGCACGGTTGAAGAAGATAACGGGGATTCCTGCTGCGCTTGCCTTGTCAACGATGGCCTGGGAAGCGTCTACGGAACCGGATGTTACGATGTTGACGATCAGAAGGTTGGTACCCTGTGCGATAGCGGTATCGATCTGCTCGTTCTGGGTGGTCTGGTTACTGTTGCCGTCGTAGTTCTGGAACTTGATGCCTGCTTCGGTAAGAGCGCTGTCTAATGCGGTACGTACGCTGGAGATGTATGTATCACTGTAGGTGTAATAGAATACTCCTACGTTCAACTCTCCGGAACCTCCGCCGCTCTTTCCGCACGCTACGAGGCTGAGCATCATAATGCCGACCAACAGCAGTGACATGAACTTTTTCATATGAAATACCTCCTTGTTTTGATGAAAATGTATGTGTTTCATCTCTTGATGAGGTAATTATATGGCATCTTGTACAAAAAAGATATGCAAAATCTTACGCATGGGGTTAGAAATTATACTATTCTGTACACATTTTGTTCATGTTTTGTAACTATTTTTACACTTTGCATGGCTTTACCGTAGATTTTTACACCTGGAATATCCAACCTACACAAAAGGGATAAGCCTGTGGCCTATCCCTTTTACAATATTTCCTAATATCCTTCCTCTTCAAAGGAGAACAATATCTTCTGGCTCTCCCGCTCATACATGTTCTCTCTGGTCACGATGGTGGTGGCTGTATCTATCACGCTGGGGCCGCCGGTCTGGCCATTCAGCAGATTTGCCGCCGTCTCCACTCCCAGATACCCCATGGCATAGGGGTTCTGCACGATCAGCGCATCCACCTCTCCGGTCTCCAGCATTCCCACAGAGACCACATTGGAGTCAAAAGCCACCACCTGCGTCCGGTCTCCCCGATCCAGATCCCGGATGGCCCAGCCCACACCGAGACTGGTCCATTCATTAAAGGTCACCACCACATTGATTCTGGAATCCGACAGAATCATCTCTTTTGCTCCCGCTCTGGCATCCTCCGTGGTAGACAGCACATTGATGGTAGTAATCTCCTTTACTCTGGAGTCCTGTTCCACTGTCTGCCGGAATCCCAGCTCCCGCTGCTGTCCGTTGGCGGAATTGACATCGTAATTCACGATACCGATGTACAGTTCTTCCTCTTCCACAGCCAGTGCCGCTTCCGCTGCTTTCTCTCCCGCCTGTAAATTGTTCGTTCCGATGCGGCAGCTTACCATACCGCTGTTGACATCACTGTCGATGACAACGATCTTAATCCCTCTCTGCGCGGCCTGATCGATGATCTCTGCATTGGCATTGTAATCCACCGCGGAGAAAACGATCACATCCACCCCGTCCTCCATGGCCTGCCGCACCATCTCGTTCTGAGTCTCATAATCCTCTTCCGATTCCGGGCCATTAAAGGTCACGTTCAGGTTGTATTCCGTGGCGGCCGCCCGGGCACCGGCAAAAACGCTTTTCCAGAATGCACTCTTCGTGGATTTCACGACAAATGCCACCTGTGCCTTTCCTGTCTCCGCTTCTTTCCCGCAGCCGCTCATGCTCACAAGCAGCAGAACTCCCGCAAGCAGCAGAGACAGTATTTTTTTCATTTTTCGTTTTCTCATACGTTCTCCCATCCTGCCGCTGCATTTTCTTCCACCTTCGGCATCCGTATGATCACAGTGGTTCCTTCGTCCAGTTCACTTTCTATGGAAAGACCGTACTCTTTTCCGAAATAGATCTTGATCCTGTCGTTGACATTCTTGATGCCGATACCGGAATTATCTCCCGGCTCATTGTGAAGGATGGACCGGCACTGTTCCTCTGACATGCCGACACCGTTATCCTCCACCCGGAAGATCACATCCTCTCCCTCGCTGTAAATACGGATCAGGATATGCCCTTCCTCCACCATACGGTCCAGCCCATGATAGATGGCATTTTCAATAATAGGCTGTAACGTGATCTTGTTGCAGTAATATTGCAGACATTCCTCTTCCACCTGAAACTCATAGGAAAACTGGTTCTTATAGCGGAAATTCTGGATCTTTAAATAGCTTCTGGCATGTTCCACTTCTTTTTCTACAGTGATCATTTCATGTCCCTTACTGATACTGATGCGGAACAACTTCGCCAGGGCATTGACCATCTCCACGGCATCCTGGCACCGTTCTTCCTCGCAGAGCCACCCAATGGCATCCAGTGTATTATATAAGAAATGGGGATTGATCTGTGCCTGCAATGCTTTCAGCTCTGTTTTGCGCAGGGAGATCTCTTCCTGCCGCACCTGATTCATCAGTTTCTGGATCTTTCTTACCATGTGCTCGTAGGACTGGGACAGCGCCTCGATCTCCGTGGTGCCTTCCACCGGCTGATAGACATATCCCGCGGCATCCTTCTCGAACTCTCCCATAGCCCGGATCAGACGCTGTACCGGGTTGGTCACCAGTCTGGATACCAGAACACTGACCACCATAGTCGCAAGCAGAATAATTGTCAACATAACACAGATGTTTCCCACCAGTTCCATCTCCTTGGCCGTCACCAGTTCACTGATATAGCTGACACCCACCACCTTCCAGTTACAGTTATCCAGTGCCCGGACACTACAGATCAATTCTTCGGTCTCAAAAGAACCGTTGTGGCTCAGATCCAGTCCCTCTGTGGCTTCCGTCTTAAGACCAGAATACAGCAGCTGCTGTTGGGGATGATAGATGATCTCTCCGTTACTGTCCGTAATAAAGCAGTAGCCATGCTGTCCGATTCCCACGTTGTCCACATAATCCGATATTTTGGAAAAGCGGATATCAATGACTACCCGCAGCTTCTGTCCGTCTGCTCCGGGAATCTCCTGTAGTACCGAAACCACCCAGGGATAATAGTCCTGCAACAGAGATTCCACATGAGGTTCCGACAGATAGAGTACCCCGGGGCTGTAGGAATCCAGTTCGATATAGGACAGGTCCTTCAGATAATGTTCCTTCAGGGTATACGTTCCCGTATAAGAATCCACCAATTTCCCCTGTTCATCATAGATGTAGACCGCCACCAGATCCGACCGGACACTACATAAAGTCTCCAGCGTCTGATCCGCATTTTCTTTGTTTCCTGTCAGGTTCTGTTTAATCAGGCTCATGATCTCCTGCATATCCCCGATGTAATTGGAGATAGCATTGGATGCCTGGGTCACTGCCTGCTCACTGTTTGTCTGTGCCGCCTGTTTCATATTTCCGACATAAAGAGAAAAAAAGTAAAAAGTCGACCACAGCAAAAACAAAGTGACCAGTCCCACCACAGATATCGTAATAATAAAAGAAAGGGATATCTTTCGTTTCTTCATATCTTATTCTTTCTCCTGTCGCATGGCATTGGGCGATACCCCACAATATTTTTTAAAGCAATAACTAAAATAATGTTGGTCACTATAACCACAGCGCTCCGCGATCTCCCGCATCTTCATGGAACTGCCAAGTACCAGTTCTCTCGCCGTCTCGATCCTCTTTTTGGTCAGCAGATCCACAAAGCTTGCCCCGGTCTCCTTTTTGATCAGAGCACTGAGGTAATTGGGACTCACATGAATACTGTTGCTGACACCCACCAGTGACAGAGACGGATCTCCATACTCCTTGTCGATGATCTGCATGGCCTTCTCACACAGGATCTGGCTGCTCTTTTTCTTGCCTGCATTGACTAATTCCCAGACTTCCAGACACAGCGCCGTGAAGCGGTCTCTGGACTCCCGTATGGGACCTTCCAGCATGGCAAAACGCTGGAACAGCGCGCTGTCATCCGTCACTGTATAAGCGATACGGATCAGTGCCGAAGACATCCGGAAGATCAGGAATTTACATTTCAGGGCAGCATCCTGCTGCGCCTCCAGTTTACTGAAAACATCCTTCAGATAATTTTCCAGTTCTTCTCTGGAACCGCCGCGGATCAGATTTTCCATCTGGGTGACACATTCCGCCGCTAGTTCAATATCCATGGTATTGTCCCGCTCTTCATCCGCAATGTAATGAATGCTGCTCTCTCCCGGGCTACAATATCCCAGCGCGCTCATAGCACCTCTGTAGGCTTCATGGCATTCTCCCAGACGCTCTCTGATACGACTGACACCGATGTGACAGTGCATTTTCAAAATACGTTCCGTACTCTGTACCAGTTCTCCCACGGCAATGTGCAGATACCTGTCGAAAGTCGCTGTGGTGGCTGCCAGCACCGCAATGATTCTGCCGTCCATGGCAAAAGTGTAATGCTTCATATATTTTTGCAGGATCATATCCACAGAGTGTACCAGCTCCGGCCGCGTGCGGTTCTGTCCTTCGGCATCCTCCACCGTGATAGCCAGTACCGCATACTGAAAAGCATTGTTGCGATTCTTAAGAAAACCGCTCCGGATGGCCTGCTCCGTCAGCTGTTCTTCTCTCTCTTCCCCTTCATAGCTCACATAATCGTCCAGCAAAAGGGGCAGGAAAAATTGTTGCAAGTCCGGATTGTCATGTTTTCTGGCATCGAATTCCGCAAAGATCCCGTCGATCTTAAGCTTGATCATCTTCAGTTCTTCCGTCAGATCCGCCATGGTGATGGGCTTTAACATGTAGCTGATGATATTGTACTGAATGGCTTGCTGTGCGTAGGAAAATTCATCAAAGCCGCTCAGGAAGGCAATCTGGGTGGTAGGCCGCACCTCTCTGACCTGTCTGGCCAGCTCGATTCCGGAGACGAAAGGCATCCGGATATCCGTCAGCAGCAGATCCGGTTCCATTCGTTCCACCAGTTCCAGTGCCTCGATGCCGTTCTCCGCTTCTCCCACGACCTGAAAGCCGATGCTCTCCCAGTCAATCTTTCGTATGATGGCTCTGCGCAGTTCTTCTTCGTCGTCTGCCACTACAATTGTGTACATAACTCTCCCTCTCTGATATGTATGATGTTGGGGTCAAAAGCCCCCGACTTTGATGCTCATATCGGGGCGGGTCCCAAGGTCTTT
>CAVFMG010000048.1:0-17341 GCA_963623435.1 Odoribacter splanchnicus | reverse complement strand
ATCAGCATCAATGTAGAATTCGTGGGATTCTACAACAGTGTTCTTGACATTTAGGATTTTCTTGCATAAGGTATCAGCAGAAGCCATCTTGGATCCTTTCTTGTACGTTGATGTTTGGTCGCTGATACTTTACAGGAACCATGGTGGCTTTTTCAATATGCAATTTTAGTCAGAGGTAGGGGAATTTACCCACAATCATGCCCGAAGCCTCAAATGAAAGACGGATATTTTGCCATCCGCAGAGAGCCCACGGATAATGGATATCATCTCCTATTATTGTAACACCTGCAGAACGGCGGAAGGGTATGACAAACACAAAGATACCTGTATTCTGACATTAAAATATAGTAAAAGTTACTGACATTATAAAATTATGTGATATAATTTCTCTATAAGGAGATCGCAAAAAGCGACAAATTTAGACAAGGAAGAGGGTTATAACACGTGAAGATTCAGGATTTCTGTGACATGGGAAAATTTGAACAGATCATGAAGAACTGGGCAATCAGCACAGGACTGGCAACGGTGGCTGTCGGTGCGGATGGAAAGTATATCAGTGATTGTTATAATTTTACAGAGTTCTGTATTGATCTGACACGCGGAAGCGTAGAAGGGAAAAAGCGGTGTGAGCAGTGTGACAGAGAGGGACATGGGGTGTATCCCTGTCATGCGGGTCTGGTGGATTTCGGTATTCCCATCACATTGGATGATGGCACGGTATTGGGCAGCATCATAGGCGGACAGGTTCTGCCGGAACATCCGGACGAGGACAAGTTCCGTGCAACGGCGAGAGAGCTTGGCGTTGATGAGAACAAGTACATCAAGGCGCTGAATAAAGTGAACGTCAAGACGAGAGAAGAGATCGATGCTTCGGCGAATCTGCTGGGCGATGTGATCAACATGTTCGTGAGAGCCAGCTACGCCAACTGGAAGAATGAAAACCTGGTGGGCGAATTAAAAGGCGGCATTGCCAAGGCTGCGGAGCAGATCGAGGAAGCAACGGACAAGACCAAGCAGATCGACGGCTACAGCAAAAGACAGCAGATCCTGGCACTGAATGCATCCATCGAAGCGGCGAGAGCCGGCGACCAGGGCAAGGGCTTCGCAGTGGTAGCAGGTGAGGTACAGAAGCTTGCCAAAGACATGGCGACCTCCAGTGCGGATATTAAGAAAATTCTGGGACAGTTACATGTCACGATTAATCATTTGAATGAGTAAATACTTAAAAAACAGGTAGAAAGATCGTCGTTCTGCCTGTTTTTATTTTAGGTGTATAAAAAAGTTGTAAGAACTGTCCGATATATCCATTAGAGTAACTAGGTAAACAAACGGATTTGGCATCTATTTTCAAGGAGAAAATAAGTATGACAGGGGTAGGAGTAAGTAGCAGCATCGGTGCGTATGCTGCGCAGAGTGACTACAGCAAGAGTACGAAGGCAAAGGAGACCGCGAATGCGGCAGCCACCACCGGCACTTCCGAAGCAAAGCAGACGAAGAGCACGACGGGGAATTACGGCAGGACCATCGGTCAGCCGGAGCTGTCGGAGAAGGCGGCGAAGTACTATGAACAGCTGAAGAAAAAGTACGGCAACTATGATTTTATCCTGGTCAGCAGAGACCAGAAGGAGAACGCGAAGGCAAATGCGGCGCAGTATGCCAACAGCTATAAGACGGTCGTTCTCATTGATGAAGACAAGATCGAGCAGATGGCTACGGATGAGAAGTTCCGTAAGCAGTATGAGGGAATCTTAAGTGGTGCGGCAGCACAGATGCAGCAGTTGAAGACCAGCCAGCAGAATTCCGGCGCGAATGTCAAGGGCTACGGAATGCAGGTAAATGATGGAGGAACGCTGTCATTTTTCGCTGTATTGAAGAAATCCAGCGCTGAGCAGAAGGCGCGGATCGAGAAGAAGAGCGAGCAGAAGAAAGCAGAGAAAAAGGCTGCGGAGAAGAAAGCTGCCAAGAAAGAAAAAGAAGAGCGGTTAAAGGAGAAGCGGACGGAGAGCGATGATTCGGAAGACACCGTGACCATCACGGCAGGTTCCATTGACGAGCTGCTTTCCAAGATAGATACCTACAATTTCAACACACGGAGCGACGAGGTGCAGACCCAGAGTGAACGTCAGGTGGGTCAGAACATCGATTTCAGAGGGTAAGGTGATGTTGTATGGTTTCTATGGGGAAATATGGAGGAACATTTGTGCAATCCAATAGCCGGGGGACGACGCAGGTGACTTTCGGAAGCAGGGCAGTACGAACGCTATTTTCGGGCAGAAGAATGCTTCGAATACGACGAAGAACTCCGTCACTGACATTCGCAGAATGTTGTCCAGGGACAATCAGAGCACGCAGACCCAGGCGAACAGCTGGGGGCAGAACTCGATCGTTACCAGCACATTGAGCTACAGCGAATCTCTGCGCAATCAGAGACAGCAGACGAAAAATACGACACTGGCTTTGAAAAAATTGAAATATCAGTTCAAAAATATTTCGTCCAAGATATTGCGGAGCAAGACATCCCAGGCGGCGAAGCAGGCAGCAGGGCAGGCACGGAGAGAAGTCATGCGTCTGAAACGGCAGAAGCAGAGCGGTAATTATGATGATGACGAGATCGAAGCAGCAATCAACCATGCCAAAGCCATGGAACGTGTAGCGAAGAAAAAGGCGAAACACTTAGAAGAAGAGGAACTGGCGCGTGAGGCTTCGGATGCACAGACTGATATGGATCTGGAACAATATGACTATCCGCAGTTGGATCAGTTCTTGCTACAGACCAGTGACCTTATGGCGGAAATGAGTGATTTTACTTCCGAGATGATGCAGGAACTGTCTGACAGTATGCGGGATATGATGGATGAGATGGGAATGGATGAATTGTCCGATACTATGCTCTCTGTGAAAAAGGATATCGATCCCGCAGACCTCAAGATGATGAAGATCAAACACCGCAACAAAGAGATGAAAGAGATCGTTAAAGCGGACGCAGAATATCTCAAGGCAGTGTTCAACCGCCTGGAGAAAATGAAGGACAATCCCGTCATCCCCTCCGGAAGCGGTTTGAGCTTATCCGGAGGAACCTGCTCCGGTAATCGATATTTCGTTATAAAACAGTGCTCACTTTTTTGATTTACGTGAAAATTGATTTATAAGGGAGAAAAAGGAGAGAGCAAATGAAAACAGTAGTACTGTTATATGACACGAGTTGTATTTACGAAATTGTGATATTGAACTATTTTCTGAAGGAAACGGGGAAGGAAATGTTGTTTGTATCTCTGGACGGAAAAGAGATCACAGCTACGGAAGGATACCGGATCGTGCCGGAGGAGCAGCTGGAGCATGTGGATCCGAAGGATGTGGAACTGCTGATTATTCCCGGAGGAGATATCGAGAAGATAGATAATCAGACCGTATGGGAGTATCTGAAAAGCGTGCATGACCTGGGTGGACGGATCGCTGCCATCTGCGCAGGCGTGGATGTCGTGGAACATGCAGGACTGTTAGAGGGGATAGAATCGACGCATTCCGGAGAAAAGGATGTGGTAACTTCCGACCGGATCACCACTTCGAGAGCAAACGGTTATGTGGATTTTGCAAACGAAGTGGCGAAACAGCTGGAATTGTTTGAAGACGAAGCGGATCTGCAGGAGACCATCGCTTTCTGGCGGGAATTTCAACGGATGGAATAATCCGGGATGACTATTTCCGACCGTACAGAATGCCCATTCCGCTGATCATCCAGGGAGTGGTGGCGTATCCGGGGACGAAATCCAGCTTCTTTTCCAGGTTGCCGATGTAGTGGATTTCGGTGATGCCTTCTTTTTTCAGTTCTGCCACGAATTCTTCCATATCACCGTAGAGGGCTCTCTGAGAGAACATATCCTGGAAGGAGAAGACGCCCCCCTTTTTGACGACGCGGAGAGCTTCTTTGACGACATCCCGCTTATTTTTCGCAGAGCGGACTTCGTGGAAAACAAAGTTGCTGACAGCGGCATCGAAGGTCTCATCGGGATAGTCTAAGTGTGCGGCATCACCCTTTTGGAAAGTGATTCTGTCGGCAACGCCTTCCGCTTTCGCGTTGGAGTCACACTGCTCCTTTGCATAGTTCCATTCTACACCCCAGTAATCCATGCCGGTGAGAATGGCGTGAGGGAAAGCCTTGGCGCAGCGGATGGTTAGGGCAGCAGCGCCGCAGCCGATGTCCAACAGGGTACCCTCGCCGTCCCAGTCCAGATGATCTACGAGGTGTTGATGGACATTTGCCATCATATTGCCTTTGCCGAAAGCAAACAGTTCGTGGCAGGCGTGCATGTAGATGCCGTAGATCAGGCAGATCACTGCCAGGACGCCCAGGATCCAGGTAGGTACTGTAAGATGAAACGCCAGTCCCGTCACGCCGGCGGCAATGGCGAACACGCCGGCGCCGACATAGCACAGTGCCAGTATCTTTTCCGGTACCCAGTTTCCGTAATTAGTTTTTTGATTCATGATAATACCTCCTTGTTTTCCGTAACAAAAGTTATATTTGTTATTTTTTATAAAAGAAAATGCCCACCGCATTAACGGTGAGCATCCTTCTTACTCTTTAAAAATTCAATTAAACTCTGCGTTCCCGCATCGGCGTGGATGCCGATGGCTTTCGTCAGGAATAATCGATAATCCATATCATAATCTCCCTTGATCAGTTCAATAAATCCGTGGAACCGCATGGATGCCAGGATCCGCAGCAATTCCGTATCTGGCACAAAGCCCAGCTGCTTTTCATAATAGCCCTGAAAGGCGGTCTGCATGTTGGAGAAGACCTCGTCCCGGAATGCTTCGTATTTGCTACCGGAGCATTTCTCCAGCACAAGCTCACATTCCTGCCTGTGCGCACAGATATATTCCATGATCTGCCGCTCGTTCGCCTCCGCGGTCTCCGGATGCTCCTGCTCCCTTTTCGCGATCTCGTACATCATCGTCCGGTACTCTGCAACGACTGGGTCCAGGATCGCCCCAAGCAACGCTTCTTTATTTTCAAAAGAAAAATAAAAAGCACCGGTAGTCACACCCGCCCGTCGGCAGATCTCCCGGAGATTCGCCTTGGAATATCCCTTTTCCAGGAATTCCTCACGACCGCAGCGGATTAAGTTTTCCTCAGTGATTTTCTTGCGATCCATCTCCATAACAATTGTTATATTAGCATAGACTAACTCGTGGGTCAAGACCTTTCGGGGAGCAGGAACCTTTTGTCACTTCCCGGAAGGAAACTGTCACTTTACTTCCGGTATGCATTGCCCGTATAATGAGACACTGAGATATTTTAATATGAGGTGGCAGACGATGGGCAAAAACAGTGTCTTCTGGAAATGGATGGTATCATATGTGGCGGTTATGCTGGTATTTTTACTGTGCAATAGCATCACCTACTGGCAGGGCAAGCGGATCCTGGTGCGGAATCAGGAAGCGGAGAATGATAAGATCGTGGAGCAGATCCGGACCAACCTGACGGACATGGAGGAAACCATGCGGGATCTGTCCTATTCGGTGCTGGCACAAGATGATACGATTCTTCTGGGGAAAAATTCATATCACGGCGAACAGGGAAGCACGACCAGTGCCATCAAATATTCCCGTTACACATTGTGTGAACTGTTGAAAGAATATCAGAAGATCAACGGTAATTATGCGGCGATCTTACTCTATTTTGCCAATGACGATTACATCGTGGCAAGCGATTCCGCGAATACGGCGGAGAATTATTGGAGAGCCTATCAGAGTCAGTACGGCGGAATCTCCCGGGAAGACTGGGAGCGGCTGCTAGCGGGAGACTATGATGGGATTACCATGCAGTACGGCAATGGGCAGTATGTCTTTTTCGCCGGAACGATACAGGATAATAAATGGGACCGCACGCAGATCAATATTTTCTTCGTATATGAACTGCCGCAACTGCAGCGGATCCTGTTCCCTTCTCAGGATGAGAGCGTGTGCCTGGCGCTGGAAGGAGATGTCTTTTGCACTGACCAGAATGCAGAGGCGCTGAGTGTCGAAGACAGAGAACAGCTGCGGGCAGCGATGGCGGAAGAAGCCGGGAGCATCCGACTGACGGAGGAGCATCAGACCGCACAGCTGCGCTACTACGAAGGCGGCAATAATTATAAGATACTAATCTGCCGCCAAAAGGATTATTTTAACGAATTAAGAGGATATCAGGGCAGAGTGATCATTATTCTGACCAGCTTCACTGCAATCGGTATCCTGCTGATGCTCTATTTCCTGCGAAGGAATTACAGCCAGGTGGCGAAGCTGTTAGACCGGCTGGACATTAAGTCATCACAAAGCGGGGCAACCAATGAATTTCAGCTGATCGACGGCTATTTTCACAAAATGCAGCAGAACCTGAAGGAGACAGGCAGCAGATTGCAGCGTCAGAATCTGATCTTCCAGAAGGAATACTTGGAGAAGCTGCTTAGGGGAAATCTGCCGGAAAATGCGGATTATGTGGAAGAAATGTGCGGCATCCGCTGGTGCGGCGAACAGTTCACCACGTTGCTCTTCTATATGGAAGAGATCGAGCGGGACGGCAGCGAGGAATGGAACCAGGTGCATAAAAAACAGAAAGATCTGGAATTCGTGCAGTTTATCGTGGAAAATGTGAGCCACGAGTTGTTTCAGAACAGCGGCTGCATCGTATATCCCATGATCGTCAGCGATGTGCTGGTCATTATCGTGAATTTCCCGGAAAAGGACGCCAGAAGGAACCGGGACATTACCTTAGAGACAGTAACGCAGCTGCAGGAATTCATGGATGAGCATATGGATATCCGCTATACGGTAGCGGCAGGTGAGATCTGCAGAGGACGGGAAGGAATCGCGGATGCCTACCAGCAGGCGATCTACACCATGGAGACGAAGAGAATCTACGAACTGGATGATACGGTATTCTACGAAGATGTGAAAGTCGAACCGCAGTATGGATATTATTATCCGCTGGAGACGGAGAGAGAACTGATCTGGCAGATCCGTCAGCAGAATGTCGCTCGGGCGGAGGAAATCATAAGCGATCTGTACCAGCAGAATGAGCATAAAAATATCAGCAACCGCACGGAAGCCATCCGTTACCTGGAATATGACCTGCAGTGTTCTATGCTGAAAGCCATGGAGGGAACGGAAGATTTTCAGGAGTATTCCATTTTCCATGGACAGGAATGCCATGGAAAACAGCAACTCATCGCAAAGCTGCACCGGGTATGCGAGAATCTGCAGAAGGAGCTGGCGGAGGGCAGCCGGGAGGAAGAGGAATTATGCAGCCGTATCGTGCTGTACATACAGCAGAATATTGCGGACTGCAATCTGAATGTGACATCGATCGCAGAGCATTTTCAGATATCCTCCGTGCAGATGTCGAAGACATTCCGGAGCGTCAAGGGACAAAAGCTGCCGACCTACATTTCCCAACAGAGGATTCAGCGGGCGAAGGAGATTCTCAGCTCTTCCGATGATGGGTTGAATGAGGTGGCGGAGAAGTCCGGATTCGGCAGCGTCAGAACCCTGCTTCGCAGCTTCAAGCAGAGCGAAGGCATGACACCCAGCCAGTGGAAGGATGGACATTAATTTTTGTCACTTGCCAAAAATTGAGGCAACTGTGTGGACACAATTTTTTGTCACTTGTAGGAGCCAAACGGGGCAGGTAAGATAAAGGCGTACACAAAAGACTGCGCAGTCTGAACTGGAAACGAATATCAAATTCAGGAAGGACAATCTATGAAAAAGAAGACAATCAGTATTTTAATGGCAGCACTTCTTACCATGACAGCAACGCTGACCGGATGTGGCAACACAGACAATTCCGAAAATAGTGTATCTGATGAGACACAAAAAGAACAGACAACAACCGAGGAGCCCGCAGCACCTGCCTATGAACTGCTGGATTCTCTGAATAAAAAAGAAGGCGATGAGCTGACCATTCCCAGAAGCAATTATGTCTCCTATCCCGTAGAGGACACCGGTGATACCCTGACCGTCTGGATGGAGTACTGGGCGAGTGATGCAGCGGCATCCGCCAATGAGACCTTATGGGCGAAAAACTGGCAGGAGATGACCGGTATTAAAGTAGAGTTCATCCAGCCCACAGAGGGAAGTTCCAGTGAGGAGTTCTCCACCATGATTGCAAGCGGTTCCCTGCCGGATATTATCGTATGGGAATGGACCAACAATTACACCGGCGGTCCGGCTGCGGCAGAGGCAGAAGGAGTACTGACGATCCTGGATGATTATGTACAGCCTTACGGCGCGGCAGCAGATCTGTGGCAGTATCTGCAGGACAATCCTACGGTAGACCGTGAGGTAAAAAATGATGACGGACATTACTACTGCTTCCCGTTCATCCGCGATAACACATATCTGCAGTGCACCACAGGACCCATGTATCGTGCCGATCTGCTGGAAAAGGCAGGCTACACCGGCAAGTTAGAGACCCTGGACGACTGGGAGGCAGCGCTGACCGCACTGAAGGAATACGGCATCGAGAAGCCCATGGTCGTACAGTCCCTGGAATATCTGATGAGATTCATGGGCAGTGCCTACGGCATTCGTGCAGGAATGTATGTGGATGCTCAGACCGGAGAGATCAAGAACGGTTACACCCAGGAAGCTTATAAGGAACTTATGAAGAGAGCCAACGACTGGGTAGACAAGGGACTGCTGGATGCAGATCTGCTCACCTGTGACAAGAAAACTGCTATGAGCTATATCATGAATGATCAGGCAGCAGTTACCGTAGGAGCAGGCGGAAGCTTCCTCGGAAGTATGATCAAGAGTGTGGAAGCGGATCCTCAGGCTTACAATCCGGATTTCAAGATGGCAACAGCACCTTTCCCTGTAATGAACAGTGGTGACACCGTATTATACGGCGGCGGTTCCTACGATTATGCGACCACCAGTAACGCTTCCGCAGTTATCACAGCAGACTGTAAGAATCCTGAGCTGGCAGCGAAGTTCCTGAACTATTGCTACAGCCAGTCCGGACATTACATGATCAACTACGGCAAAGAGGGCGAGGCATATACCATGGTAGACGGTATCCCCACCTACACTGATGACATTATGAACAACCCCAACGGCTGGAGCGTATCCACCGCTATGACTTACAATGGACTGGCAAATGGCTGCGGACCTTTCGTACAGGATGCCAACTATATTTTCCAGTATTATGAGACCGATGAGCAGAAGCAGGCACTTCACGACTGGGCAGACGGTAATGAGAGCCAGCGCACGCTGATCCCGCCCATCACCTTAAAAGAAGACGAAAGCAAACAGTACAGCGTACTGAGCACACAGATGAATACCTTTATCTCTGAATATAGTGCGAAGTTCTATACACAGGTTCTGGATGTAGATACAGAATGGGACAACTATATCAAACAGCTGAATGATATGGGCATGAACGATATGATCGGAATATATCAGTCCGCACTGGATCGATATAACGAAAGATAATATCCCGGACGGTCGAACTGGAGTCTTCCAGCTCGACCGTCTGTCTTATCAGGCATAAATCAGACACAAATCAGGAGATAAGGAGAAAATGCCATGAAGACATTGAAAAAGATGTGGAAGCAGAAGGAGCTGTATCTGATCGTACTCCCGGTGCTGCTGTATTATCTGCTGTTCCATTATAAGCCGATGTACGGACTGATCATCGCATTTATGGATTACAGCCCGCGGAGAGGAATCTCCGGCAGTACCTGGGTAGGTTTACAGCATTTTATGAACTTTTTCCAGAGTATTTATTTTAAGAGATTATTGGGCAACACTCTGAAAATCAGCCTGGCAACCATTGTGTTCGGTTTCCCGGCACCTATTATACTGGCACTTTTGATGAATGAGCTGCGGAGCAAAAAGTTTGCGCGGGTAACCCAGACGATCACTTATATGCCACATTTTATCTCTACGGTAGTCATCTGTTCCATGATCCGGGAATTTGTGAAGCCGGAGGGTTTCATCACACAGATTCTGGTGAAATTTTTTGACTACGGAGGCAAAAATCTGCTCAGCCAGCCGGAAAATTTCCTGCCGATCTATGTCATCAGTGATATCTGGCAGGGCGTAGGCTGGGGTTCCATTGTATATCTGGCGGCGTTAACCGCAGTAGACACGGAACTGTACGAAGCAGCGCAGATCGACGGAGCCGGCAGATGGAAACAGATGCTGCATATCACGCTGCCGGGGATCATGCCCACGATCATTATCATGCTGATCATGCGGCTGGGACAGGTGATGAGTGTCGGTTATGAGAAGATCATTCTGCTGTACAACGAAGGCATTTATGAGACCGCAGACGTGATCTCCACCTATGTATACCGCATGGGTCTGGTAGACAGGCAATATTCCTTCTCCGCGGCGGTGGGATTGTTTAACTCGGTGGTGAACTTCCTGCTGGTCATCCTGGCGAACCGTATCAGCAAGAAGGTCAGCGATACCAGTCTGTGGTAAAAGGTATCGGGCAAGGAGGAGCAGATGAAGACAAAGACAATGCACAGAACAATCAAGCGCAGCGCCGGAGAGAAAATCTTCGATGTATTTAATATTTGTTTTATGATCCTGCTGATGATAATATGTATTTATCCATTCTGGTATGTGATATGTGCATCTTTCAGCAAGGCGTCGCTGTTAATGGGACATCCGGGGATATTATTCAAACCGCTGGGATTTACAACAGAGGCTTATAAGAAAGTATTTTCCAATTCCAGAATCTGGATCGGTTATGCCAATACCATATTTTATGTGGTGGTGGGAACACTGATTAACCTTGTTATGACAGTACTGGGTGCTTATTTTCTGTCCAGGAAGGACGTTCCGGGACAAAAGGTGATCACGGTGCTGATCATGTTTACCATGTATTTTTCGGGCGGACTGATTCCCCAGTTCCTGAACATCCAGCAGTTGGGACTGTATGATACAAGACTGGCGATTCTGTTGCCGGGCGCGGTCAGCACCTTCAATCTGATCATCATGCGTACAGCGATGGCATCCATCGATATCAGCCTGGAGGAATCCGCGAGGCTGGACGGTGCCAACCATTTTACGATCCTCAGCCGGATCATGGTACCGCTGACCAAGCCGACTATGGCGGTGCTGGTGCTGTATTACGGCGTCGGACACTGGAATTCCTGGTTCAGCGCCATGATCTATCTCGATGATCACAACAAGGAGCCGCTGCAGTTAGTCATCCGTCAGATACTGATCTTAAGCAGCGGATTGTCGGGAATGGGAGATTCGGATACCGAGCTGATCGCCGAATCCATCAAATATGCTACGATCGTAGTAGCGACGGTGCCGATCCTGGTGCTGTATCCGTTTTTACAGAAGTATTTCGTCAAGGGAATGATGGTCGGTTCCGTCAAGGGCTGACAGAGGAGTATAAATTATGACAGATAAAAGTGCGATGATGGAAAAACTGGATGCGCACCATCTGCTGTTGGACGGCAGTGCCGCCCCGGGAACGGCATGGTGCTTCCGCTCATTACAGGAGCTGTTTGCCTCCGGGGCACTGCAGGACGGAACACCGGAAGCTCCGATGACGGTATATCTGGCGCCGGATGTCTACTGGCTGCATGATCCGGAGGATGAGGGAATCTTCCGGGGGACAGAGGGAGAGTTCCTTCCCTATCAGCAGAAAATAAAATGCAATTATCTGTCCCTGATCGGTCTGTCGCAGCACCCGGAGGATGTGGTGATTGCGGCGAACAAGGGACAGTCTCACGGCTGTATCGGCAATTATACCATGCTGCACTTTGAAGGGGACGGATTGTACCTGGAGAATCTGACCATCGGAAACTATTGCAACGTGGATCTGGAGTATCCGTTAGATCCGTCGAAAAACAGACCGAAGCGCTGCAAGGCAGTCACACAGGCGCAGCTGGGCGATGTGGTGGGAGACAGGTTCCATGCGAAAAACTGTCGTTTCATCAGCAGACTGAATCTCTATCCCATCTGCGGTGCGAAGCGGAGTCTGTACGAGAACTGCCATTTTGAATCCACCGACGATGCCCTGAACGGCAATGCAGTATATCTGCATTGTGACTTTGATTTCTACGGGGGATGTCCGATCTCTGCAACGGATGCTACGGGAAGTGCGTTCCTGGACTGCCTGTTCCGGATCTGCGGACACCGGGACAAAAGCGGCGCAGACCAGTATTTCATGAAGGGGCAGGGATGTGTGTACGTGATTGGCTGCCGGTTTGAGGATCTGCGTAAGGAAAGTGTGGGAACCTCCCGGGCGCTGCAGGTACAGTGGACGCGCTATCCCCAGCCGGAGACCATGTGCTATGCATATGGAAATGATACCCACATAGGACCTGCGGAACATACTGTGGATCTCACCGGGAAAAAGGGGCTGCGGGCTTTTCTGGCAGAGACGAAAAGCGGGGCGCAATACAACGTCCGGAACCTGTTACGTGGAACGGACGACTGGGATCCGCTGGAACAACGAGAACACCTGCCGGAAGCAGAGACAGAGCATCTGCCGGTACAGCTGGTGTTGAGCCGGGGGAGCGTAGAATTAACCGAAGAACATCGAAGCCAGACCCTGTCCGCCCAGGTAAAATATTTCAGCGGCGAGATGCAGGAGCATCCGGAACTGGCTTGTGAAATTACGGAAGATGGAAGCAGGATCCGCCTACAGAGGCAGGGGCAGGAACTGACGCTGTATGGGGAAAATGACGGTGTCCGTACCGGGAAGAGCAGACTGCTCGTGCGTACAGAGACCGGGCTGGCGGCTGTGGCAGAGATTATAGTCCCGCCGACGACCCGTCCGGCACCGAACTGGCAACAGACTCCTTATGTTACCTGTCGGAAGGGAATGTTTACCCTGCACTATGAACTGGAACTGGAAGGAGCACAGGACGCATCCCTGATCTGTTGGGAACTGGAGCAGGACGGAGAACGCAGGATCGTATCCGTCAGTCGACCAGGAGTGGTGAACCGTACGTATCATCCGGGAAATGAAGCAAATGGAGCAGCGGTGTACGTGCGGATCACCCCACGGACGAACTGCAGCGCCTATGGGGAGACGGTAGAAATGTGTGCCTGTGGGCAGTTGGAACCGGAGGAAAACGAGAATGCCGGACGGGTACAGACGGATTTTACGGATTTTCCCACGGAACTTCAGCCCAGGATCCGTCCGCAGTGGTGGACGAGAGATTTCTATACGCCCAGGGAGGCACTTGCCGAGTGGAGAAAATGGGAGCAGACGCTGCCGGAGGCTCCCTGGAGCTATCGCACTGCCGGAAACGGCTGCGTGGGCGCCGGACTGATGCCTACCATACAGGGCGTGAAGCTGTTCTATACTTTTACAGAGGAAGCGCGCGAAATGCGGGCGGAAGTGTATCTGGATCCGGCGAAGACATCCGGACAGGGCTTCGGCAGTGCCGGACAATACATGGATGTGTGTGTCGGATTTGATGCACAGACGATGACGGGACCGGCACTTCGGATCCTGCGATCCCCGGAAGCCTCCAATGCGGTGGCGGTATTCCCGGTATATTATGAGGAGGGAATGGCATCCCCTATCGGGGAACGTTGTTACACGGCGGGATTCGTGACGGGCTGCCATATCGAAGTGCAGATCCGTGATGGACGGCTGCGGGCGCATCTTTGGACGGAAAAGGAACTTCCGCCGTCTGTGGAATATCCGGCGGAGATCACCGTGGACACGAAGGCAGCTGCTGCGGGCGGCAGTGTCGGAGTTCTGCATACCGGAACCTGTGGAGCGGGCGGATGGCAGAATACCGTGATGCTGCACGAACTGCGGGCAGAGTAGTTTTTTACGAATTTGACATCAAAAGGCACTGCAGAAAATCTTTCAGTCCAATGATTAGAATTCCAAGTTCGTTGTGCCAGGGAACAATATTATCTTTTACAACAATATTTTAAAAAAATCGTTGGTGTAGATGAGGGAACGTTGTTCTTGCTCTGCTTTTTCCGTCGGAATCTGATTCCACATGTTCAACTATGCCCAGCCGGACACCTGTTTTATGTTTGCATATGATCTGGAAAATGAGAAGCTGCTGTGGCGGAGTGCGGATCAGACCTACAACAGCATGAACTTCCTTGTAAAAGGGGATGTGATCTTCTGTGGCTATGGCTTTACCGCAGAGGATGACTACCTCTACCGGCTGGATAAAAATATCGGAGAAGTGATCGACCGTCTGCCCTTGAAAAAGATGCCGGATCTCATGAAATCTATAGTATTACTGCCGGAAACTCAAAGAATTTTAGAACAAATGGGATTACAGATAAAATATGCAAGACTTCGGAGAAAATTGCCCTCCGAACTGGTGGCGGAGAGAGCGGGAATCAGCAGAACTACGCTGGTATCCATAGAAAAAGGTTCGCCTTCTGTAGCAATGGGATGTTATGCGGCGGTACTTCATGCCTTGAATTATATGGATAAGGATCTGCTGCTGGTTGCTAAAGACGATGAATTAGGACGCAAATTACAGGATCTGGATTTGCCTGTAAGAAAAAGGGCACCTAAAAGGGAAAAGGTATAATTTACTGCCCCTTTCCATCACCGGTTCAGCCACCACACTCCAAGGTTCAGATACCCCGCGAATGTAATCCACAGCAGATAGGGTAGAATCAGCCATGCGGCGGGCTTGGAGATCTTCGCGAAGGCACGCAGGGTGGCGAGGATCAGTATCCACAGAACGACGAGCCACAAAAAGGCGAACAGATACCATCCCAGCTTGAAGAACCAGATGGACCAGAAGAAATTGAATATCAGCTGTACTGCATACAGGGTGAGGGCTTTGGTGTCCTCACCTTTTTGCATGACGACAAGGTAGGAAGCGATGCCCATGAGGATAAACAGGATGCTCCAGACCACCGGGAAGACCCACATGGGCGGCGTCAGAGGCGGCTGTGCCACAGCCTCGAATGCCTTCATGCCTTTTCTTGTGACCCAGGCGGAAAGCCCGCCCACAGCAAGGGGAATGGCAACGGCGGTAATGAGATTCTTCCAGTGAATATTTTTAAAGGTCTGCTTGAGATCCATGGAGATACTCCTCTCAATAAAAATCTGCAAAATGACACAATCTGTTCCATAGACAGTCTATGCATAAATCCACTCCGTTATGCCCAGCGCAAGCATAAAAAGTGACACTTGCAATTGCTGTCAGCAACTATGCTATAATACAGATAGAACTTACAAAGAATACAAGGCAGAAAGGTAATGAGATAGGTAATAGATATGAGTACAGAAAACACACAGGGTTCCCTGACCAGAGAAGCGGTGCGGCTGGCATGGCCGGCGGTCTGCGAATCCTTTTTTATCGCACTGGCAGGTATGGTGGATACCTTCATGGTGAGTACGCTGGGAGCAAATGCGGTGGCAGCGGTCGGTCTGACCACGCAGCCGAAGTTCCTGGGACTGGCACTTTTTATTGCGGCGAATGTAGCAATCTCCGCCCTGGTGGCGAGACGTTTCGGGGAAAAGAGGCAGCAGGCGGCGAACGAGATCCTGGTCATGACCATCGTATTCTGTATCGCAGCGGCAATCCTCATCAGTGCCCTGACCGTTGGCTTCGCGGATCCAATCATCGGGTTCTGCGGTTCCAATGAGGACACCCACGCCATGGCGGCGCGATATTACCGCATCATCATGGGCGGCATGATCTTCAACGTATTGTCCATGGGCATCAACGCGGCACAGCGCGGCGCCGGAAATACCATGATTGCCCTGCGGACGAACCTGATTTCCAACCTGGTGAATATCGCCGGTAACTATCTGCTGATCAACGGACATTTCGGATTCCCGGCACTGGGGATCACCGGCGCTGCCATTGCTACGGTATTCGGTACGGTGGTGGCATGCATCATGAGCATCGTATCCATCTGCCCGAAGGAAGGCTTTATCAGCATTCCTTATATGATCGAACACCATATCCGCCTGCGGCTGGAACCGCTCTTAGAGATCATCAAGGTCGGTTATTCTGTATTCATTGAGCAGGTGCTGATGCGCGTGGGCTTTATGTCCACCGCTATGATGGCAGCGAAAATGGGTACAGAAGCCATGGCGGCACATCAGGTCGGCATGAATATCTTGGGACTCACCTTTTCCTTCGGTGACGGCATGCAGGTAGCGGCTGTGGCACTGATCGGCAGAAGCCTGGGAGAGAATGCACCGGATAAGGCGAAGAGCTACGGAGCCATCTGCAGACGCATCGGTCTGGGAATCTCCATAGCTTTGGCAGTGCTTTATTTCTTTGGCGGAGAGACAATCTACCGGATGTTCTTCCGGGAGGAAAGCATCGTGGCGTACGGCGTGAACATCATCCACTGCATCTGTATCATCGTTCTGTTCCAGGTCTCTCAGGTCATCTATATGGGATGCCTGCGGGGCGCAGGAGATACCGCCTACACAGCGGTGGCTTCTACCATCAGTGTGACACTGATTCGTACGGCAGCTTCTTATATTTTCGGATTTACGTTGGGACTTGGCATGACCGGTATCTGGATGGGCATTCTGGCAGACCAGATTTCCCGTTTCCTGTTTGCCTCGATCCGGTTCCGGCAGGGAAAATGGGTGTCCATTAAGATATGATGTAATGAGCCTCAGGGAAAAACAAGTGGCTGCAAGGCAGACATTTGTTTTTCTGGGCTCATTAGCGAACGAATATCCTGCGAAGCAGGATGTAGAGTGCGATAGCACGAATTCGTGAGCTTCAAGATAAAACTCCCGAAGTGATATCAAACCACTTCGGGAGTCTTATTTTTATGACATTTCAAAAGTTATTTTGTCTTCAAAGTCTTTTTCATGGCACTGAAAGTCTCTGCACTGATCACATGCTCGATCCGGCAGGCATCTTCGGCAGCCACGGTGGGATCCACGCCGATGGAAGTCAGCCAGTCCGTGAGAAATGTGTGACGTTCATAGATTTTCTCAGCAATTTCCAGGCCTTTATCCAACAAAGTGATGTAGCCTTCCTTATCCATCTCAATGTATTCTCCGTTACGGAGATTCTTCATAGCGACGCTGACACTGGGCTTTGACACGCCCAGATCGTTGGCGATATCAATGGAGCGGACCACGCCGTTTTTTTTCTTCAGAACAAGGATTGTTTCCAGATAGTTCTCCGCTGATTCCTGTATTTTCATGTAATAACCATACCCTTCCCATACATAGCACATCGTACTGTAATGTCCGCTCTTAAATATATAGCTGCAAAAGTACGATACAAGTAAATTGATTAATATTTAGAATAGCAGAAATAGCGCCAAAAATCAAGGTAACAACATAATGATCAGCGTTGAAAGGTAAATTCGTTTTGCCGCCTGCCTATGCGAGAAAATTAGACAT
>CAVFMG010000047.1:1863-17464 GCA_963623435.1 Odoribacter splanchnicus | reverse complement strand
GCATGGGGGTGATTTGGGTCTTGCCCTGACCGATGGAAGTCTGCATCATTTCGGCGGAAGGTGTACTTTCGGATACCACAGCCGAACTTTTCGCATAATTTAAAGTTAACGGCAGTTCTCTGTTGAACAGCAGATCGTTTAACGTCTCCTGAAAAGCATCCCGGTCTAAGTTCATTCCGATATTTGCAAAGGAAGAGTTGCAGGATTTGGCAAAGGATTTCTTGAAATCCACCGCCCCATGGCTGGCACCGTGATAACAGCTGATCTTGCTGTCCCCCAGCCTAAAAGCTCCGTTACAGTTATAAGAATAATTCTGATACGTATCCGGATTCTCCTTGATGTATTCCAGTGCCGTGACGATCTTGAACGTGGAGCCCGGCGGATATAACCCTTGCGTTGCACGATTGAGCAACACGGTACTGGAGTCATTGTCCACCAGATCATCCCAGATCTCCGGAATGGTATTCGGATCAAAATCAGGATGGGATACCATAGCGAGGATTTTACCGGTAGAGACCTCCGTTACAATAATGGCGCCCCTATAGATATCCAGCTGATCGTTTGCCACCTGCTGGATCTTCACATCCAGTGTGGTGTAGACATTATCCCCCGGATTCTTTTTCCCGGCGGTATCGTTTTTGACCTTATTTGTCAGAGAAGTATTCGTATTGATCAGATAATAATTTGCCAGGGATTCCACACCCATTCTACCCTGGGTGGAATAACCGACAATATGAGCGAACAGATTCTTATAAGGATAATTTCTGGTCTCCTCTTCGTCCTCGTTCAGAATCGTCTCCGCCAGTACTTCCCCGTCCCTGGAATAAATGGAACCGCGGTAGTTCCGGGACAGCAGAATCTGTTGTCTGGAATTGTAACTGTTATTGATCATATCCTGCTCGCTGGTGGCTACGAAATGTCCCAGATAGACCAGGAGACATAAAAACAGTACGCCGATGCTTCCGGCGGACAGCCAGATTTCCCTCTGATTCCCCCTGCGCTTTTTGTCGGGTGCCTTTTTCGGGGATTTATTTTGTGTCTTATTATTTTCCACCTCTGCGCTCTCCTTCCTTCTGCAGTCGGATATAGATTCCCTGGATAATGAAGAACATGATCATTGTCGTCATCACCGAACTTCCTCCGTAACTGATAAAAGGAAGTGTCACGCCGGTCAGTGGAATGAATTTCGTACCGCCGCCAATGGTCAGGAAAATCTGGAAAATATACATAATGCCGATACCGTATACGATCAGCTGGTAAAATCTGTCATGAATCTTCACCGCGATACGCATCATCTCCAGGAAACTGCTGACACAGATCAGGATCAGACACATACCAAAGATTACACCCAGTTCCTCACAGATCGAGGAAAAGATAAAATCCGCCTCCACATAGGGAATCGCCGTAGGATTTCCTTTTAGCAGCCCCATGCCGAACCAGCTTCCGCTGCCGATGGCGAACAGCGACTGGGTGATCTGATAACCTTTGTTGTCAATATATTTCCAGGGATCCTGCCACGCCAGTACTCTGACCCTCACATGATCAAACAGCTGGTATGCAAGATACGAGGCAGCGCCTCCGCCCACAATGCCCGCAAGAAGATACAAATAGTTGCGTGTAGCTGCAAACACCACGAACACAAATCCAACGAAGAAGATCAATGCACTTCCCAGATCCTTGGATACCACCAGGATCACCACATGTGCCCCGGCTATGATTGCCGTCAGGACCACCCGCTGGAAAGACACATTCTCCCATAAAGCTCCCGCCAGGAAAAACAGGAACAGTATTTTCACAAATTCCGAAGGCTGGAAAGTGATCCCTCCCAGGGAAAAAGAGATCTTGGAGCCGTGGGTCACTTCACCCAGAATCAGTACCGTGCTAAGCAGCGCGATTCCTAAGGCTGCATACAACCATGTGATCTTTTTGAAGAAATGTATTTTTCCTAACAGATACGGTATCAGCAGGGAGAATATCAAAGACACCAGCACGATCACATACTGTCGTATCGCTTTGTCGAAAGACAGTCTCGATACGATGCAGAGACCGATTCCCAAAAGCATACACATATTATTCAGCAAAAGCTTGTTAATATTCTCATAGATCAGCGATACCAACGTAATCGTCGCAAATAAAAAGATCAGAATAAATGCGAAGAAAAACAAATACTGAAGGTCTCCGCTGGTAAGCGACAGATCCAGAAAACATAATACCTGCACCAGAAACATCAGAAAATCCTGCAGG
The DNA here is from genome assembly GCA_963623435.1 of Odoribacter splanchnicus. GTDB lineage: Bacteria > Bacillota > Clostridia > Lachnospirales > Lachnospiraceae > Acetatifactor. Next base: position 15,220 of record CAVFMG010000047.1, on the reverse strand, counting down.
ATAAAAATCCCACGGTGTTTTTCTCCGGTCGGATACCGGAAGGTGTAAAAACAGCTTGCTGTATACAGAACCATAAAAAAGGCTATGAAATATTTGGATAATTCGATTACGTATTCCTGCATGAAGCAAAATACCTTTCTGTCTATTCTACGCCACGTTTCTCATGGCCGGTGGTATACTCCGCAAAGGGCAGTTCCCTACGCACACCACCGTAATACTGAAGGATCCGGAAGGTCTCCTCTTCCGTCTCCGTGGTAAAATCAAGCCGCCCCGTGACAAAGCACCATTTCTCCATATCTTTATGCAGTGACAATGGTACGCTGTTATAAATCACATTAAAGCAATGGGTACAGTTGCGCACGACCGGGAATCTCTTGTGATACCGGTCGATCAGCTCTGTCACGCCGTCCCCCTCATTGCTCCGGCATTTATCCAGGGTTCTGGTCACACAGTTGGCGGTAATCATCATGGGAATCCTGCCGTAGATCACTTTTTCCGTCGCTATCGAAGAATCTAAAATGTCTCTCTGCTCTGCCGCATTAAGCTCTAACGGCAGGCAAAAGCCATCCAGATACTGCATCCAGAAATCACGGCTCACAATATTCCACAGATAGAGACTGTGATCTCCGATGATCTCTTTGCCGGACAGATTCCATTGCCTGAGCAATCCGATATGTTCCATGCTTCCGACGCGGAATCCCTGAACCTTATCCCCATTCTCCTGTACAAAAGCATGCAATGACTTTAAGTACTGTGCATCTCTGAGGCGTAAGATCTTCGGAAACACAATCAGACAGGGAATCTGCCTGTCATAGATTTGCTGTAATTTTCCCCTCCCGGCTGACGGATCCTTTAGGAGCAGATCCGCCTCCAGATATAATCGAATCTCATAGGCATCGCTGTCGGTCCAAAATACCGATCGGCAAAATCCCTTCCACTGCTCTTCTGTCTGCAGGGTGACTGCCAGTTTCTTCCGGGTCGTGGATATTTTCTTCTGAGAAGAGTCTGGCAGATTCTGCTCTATCAGTCTTGCAGATTCTGTTCTCTCAAAGGCAAAACCGTTTGCCTGTATCTTCTCGGCTTCCAGCAGGGCAATGCCTCTTCTTCGCAGCTCATTGATGGCTTTTAACGGGTAAAACGCATTACTGCTCAGTTCCACTTCTATCTTTCCCTCCAGAGAGAAGGAACTGTCCCCCAGCTTGCTTAACTGCTTTACGATATTTTCCTCTGAAATAGGCTGTCTGGAGGCTTCCTGTACAGGATCCCCCTTAACCGTAATACAAATATTGCCGCAGCATAACGTTAAAACTGCCAACTCTCCGGAGATAAAACGCGCTGACATCTGTACCGGAAGTGTCAGCCTGTCTGTCAGATGCTCTTTTCGGATACACTCTAACAGAGCTTCATCGCTTCCGCTGTACGCCGGGCTGTGCAGGGTCACCATTTCTTTACCGTTGTGCTTATGATAGTAACCGTCCTGACGCTCACTGCGGATATACAGGCAGGAAAGCGCATGCATGTCTTCCTTGGAAATCTTAAGCGGTACTTTCGGATCTCTGTAATATCTGTCAATATATTTGCGATAGATCGATGTAACGCCGGCAGCATATTCTGCTTTCTTCATCCGTCCTTCGATCTTAAAAGAATCGATACCCGCCTCCAGAAGCTCAGGGATGGAATCTATGGTACACATATCCTTCAGGCTTAAGGGATAACATTCCTTCTGCCCTTTGCCACTGCTGTACGGCAGACGGCAGGGCTGTGCACAGCGTCCGCGGTTACCGCTTCTGCCCCCTAAGATACTGCTGAAGAGACACTGTCCGGAATAACAGTAGCACATAGCTCCGTGAATAAAGCACTCGATCTCTAAGCCGGTGGTTTCCTTGATCCTGCGGATCTCCTTAAGGTTAAGTTCTCTGGCAGGCACGACGCGACAAGCACCCTGCTCTTTCAAAAACTCCGCACCGTATTCCCCGGTAATGGTCATCTGCGTACTTCCGTGTAATTCCATGCCCGGAAACTGTTCCCGGATATAGGAAAACACGCCCATGTCCTGGATGATCACGCCATCCAGACCTGCTGTATAATAAGGCTTCAGATATTCATAAAGTTCGGAAAATTCGGATTCTTTCACCAGTGTATTGACCGTCAGGTATACCTTCCTGCCGAACAGATGCGCATACCGGATGCATGCGATCAGTTCTTCTTCGGAGAAATTTTCCGCATAAGCTCTGGCTCCGAACCGATTTCCTCCCAGATATATGGCATCCGCACCGGCATGAATCGCACCGTAAAATGCCTCCACATTCCCGGCAGGTGCCAAAAGTTCTACTTTCTTTGCTGCATTCATAGACTTCCTCTATTGCAAATAGCTGCCCGAAAACGGACAGCTATCAATTTACTTGTCTTTTAGTTCTGTCTCCAGACGAACAATTTTTTTCGCATCTTCATTCATCTGCTTCTGTAGTTCTTTTCCCTGCTTCTCCGCACTTTTCCCGCTTGATCTGTGCAGAGATCAGTTCATGCTTCAGATCATACAGTTCCTTTTCCTTCCCCTGAAGTTCTTCTTCCAGGATGGCAATCTGTTTTTTCGCCTTAAAATAATCATCTGCAATGTTCAGCTGCAACAGGACACTTTGTCTGTCCAAAGGTTGTCTGCGAAAGCTGTCCAGCTTCCCGTATTCGTTGATCTTATTGTTGATATAGGAAGCAATCTTCTGCATGTAATCTTCACTCTCATAGCCGCTTAAGGTGAATACCTTACCGCCTATGATCACTTCGGTATCTGTCTTCGGAGACATTTTAAACACCCCTCTTAACAATCTTTTGAAAACACAATATGTGCCATCTGTCAAAATGTATAATACAGGATTTATTATATATCAGATTATATAGAGTGGCAAGTAAAAAATTGACCGATTATAGTGCTGATTATAGCTTCAGTCCCAGGTGTCTGTAGGTCAGATCCGTTACTACGCGTCCCTTAGGTGTTCTGTTTAGGAACCCATTCTTGATCAGATAAGGTTCATAGACATCTTCAATGGTACCGGCATCTTCTCCGATGGCAGCCGCCAGGGTATCCAGACCTACCGGTCCTCCGTCGAATTTCTCAATAATCGTTACGAGAATATTACGGTCAATATGGTCTAATCCCATCTTATCCACATCCATGAGATCTAGTGCCGTTCTGGCGACTTCCTCCGTAATGACACCGTCGTATTTCACCTGGGCGAAATCCCGGACGCGCTTTAAAATTCGATTGGCAAGTCTGGGGGTTCCGCGGCTTCGTCTCGCCATCTCTTTTGCTCCGGCAGGTTCGATCTCCACGTCAAGAATCCGGGCGGAATGCATGATGATCTGCTGCAATTCCTCTATGGTGTAGAATTCCAGATGATGAATCATACCGAAACGGTCCCGCAGAGGTGCTGTCAGAAGTCCGGCCCGGGTCGTTGCCCCTACCAGTGTAAACTTCGGCAATTCCAGCCGCACGGATCTGGCACTGGAGCCCTTACCGATCATAATGTCGATGCAGTAATCCTCCATGGCAGGATACAGTACTTCCTCCACCTGACGGTTCAGGCGGTGGATCTCATCCACGAATAAGAGGTCTCCCTCTTCCAGATTGTTTAAAATAGCAGCCATCTCGCCGGGCTTCTCAATTGCCGGTCCGCTGGTCACCTTCATGTGAACACCCATCTCGTTGGCAATGATTCCCGCCAGGGTCGTCTTGCCCAGTCCGGGCGGTCCGTAGAACAATACATGGTCCAGGGCATCTCCACGCTGCTTTGCCGCAGCAATATACACCTTCAGGTTCTCCTTGACCTTGGACTGTCCGATATAATCATCCAATGTCTGGGGACGCAAGGATCCTTCCAGTTTGATATCTTCTTCTATGATATTGGTCTCTATCATTCTTCTGGGCATAATCGTCGGTCTCGTTCCTTAAAATATTTTTTTCAGTGCAGCTTTCAAAATAGATCCGGAATCCATCGTTTCCACATCCTCGATGGCATTGACAGCCTTTAAGCTCTCTGTCTGTCCGTAGCCCAATGCCACCAGTGCCTCCACAGCTTCCTTTTTCTTCTCACTGTCGATGTGTAGACTGCCTGCGGTCGCAATTCCCCCGGCACCGCCTACGGCGATCTCCCGGGAGATCAGGGTATCATCGATGGAGATCTTATCCTTCAGTTCCAGGATCAGACGCTGTGCCGTTCTGGCACCTACTCCCGGTGCCTTGGAAATCGCCTTGGCATCCCCAGACATAATGGCAAAGCGCAAAGAATCCGCATCCATGACGGACAGAATCGCTAACGCACCTTTGGGTCCGATGCCGCTGACCGTAATACATAATTTGAACATCTCCAGATCACTCCGGGAGAGAAATCCATATAATAAAAAGGCATCTTCCTTCACATAGGTATACGTATACAGCCGTACCTGCTCTCCGATTCCGGGGAGTCTGGATGCCGTGTCCGCAGAGATCCTTACATTGATGCCGAAACCGTTCATATCGATCACGGCGTTATCTACCGTAACATCTTCCAAAAAACCATTCACATACGCAATCATTTCCAAAAATTCTCCATCTTCTGCCGTGCAGAACCGTACTCTGCAAAAACCGGCTACGATATGATTATCATACCATAGCCGAACATACGTTTCAAGTAACAATTATTAACTCTGAATCTGTTTTAACTGATAGAACTCTCCCTTCAGTGCCATCAGTTCTTCGTAAGTACCATATTCCGTACAGTGCCCGTCGGCGATCACCGCGATTCTGTCGGCATCCCGGATGGTGGACAGTCGGTGCGCCACAATAAAGGTGGTCCGCCCCTCCGTCAGATTGTTTAACGCCTGCTGGATCAGTTTCTCCGATATGCTGTCTAACGCTGAGGTAGCTTCATCCAGCACGATCACCTTCGGATTCCGGATCAGTGCCCTGGCAATAGAGATACGCTGTCTCTGACCACCGGACAGCTTACCGCCGTGCTCTCCCACCATGGTATCCAGACCTTTGGGCAGGGAGTCGATCAGATCCGCCAGATTGGCAGCTTTGATCACCTTTTGCAATTCTTCCTCCGACACATTTTCGCAGCCGTAGGTAATATTATCACGGATCGTTCCGGAGAACAGAATCGAAGTCTGGGGTACCACCGCCAAATGCTTCCTGTAGGTACGCAGGTCGATCTTGCTGATATCTTTTCCGTCGATCAGTACTTTCCCGCTCTCTGCCTGGTGGAAACCGATGACCAGATTTAAGATCGTAGACTTGCCGGCACCGGATTCTCCCACCAGTGCAATGGTCTCGCCCGCTTTCACATGCAGATTTAAGTGATTCAGTACATTGTGTTCGTTGTTTTTATAATGGAAGCATACATCCTCAAAGTCAAAGTTGCCGGTCACCTGCTCCAGTTTTTCCTTACCCTCATTGTCTTCCACATCTTCGGATAAGAGTACTTCGCCGATGGAATTGACGGATTCGATACCTTTTGCGATAGTAGGCAGCAGGGTCACGATGGAGGACACCTGATTGACCACCGTGGCAAAATAGCTCTGGTACAGGGTAATGTCACCTGCCTGAATCTTGCCGCCGATCGCCAGATATCCGGTAAATGCCAGACAGATCACCTGGAAGATCTGGAATACCGCCCAGCCTACCGAGCCGAACAATGCCTGGATCAGATCCAGTTTGTAGCCCTTCTCCGCCACAGCAAAGAGCTGTCCGCTCATCTTTTCGACCTCTTCATCCTCCAGGGCATGGGCTCTGGTCACCGGTACCAGTTCCACCATCTCCATGACTCTGGCGGAGGTCTCTTCCATCTCCTTACGGAATTCGGTATTTCTCTTCTTCATAATATTCCGGAAGGTAACCATGGTGATCGCTGCCACCGGGGTGGTCAGCAGGAAAAAGATGAACACGATCCGGCTTTTGCTGATGGTGACCACCAGTGCCACACCGATGTTCAGAGCGATATTCAAAATACTTAAAAACAACTGTGTGGACAGCCCCTCCACCGCTTCCACGTCACGCATGATCTTGGACTGCAGTCGTCCGGACTGGGTCTCCACATGGTAGGAAATAGATAATTGCTGGAGTTTACGAATCAGTGCCTTACGAAGTCCGGTCTCCGCATACCGGGTCGCCAGACTTTTATAGGAGGTATACAGGTAGTTCATGGGAATATTTAACAGGATCAGCCCTGCTTCCAAAATACTGTAAAATATAATATTCCGGAAAGTATCCGGATTATGTGCCGTCACATCATTGATGATATTCGCCGTAATGATGGGCAATACCCAGACACAGGCATGCTTCGCGAAAAAGCAGATCACCGCCATAATGAATTTATGATAATTCCCCTTATACAGATGTACTAACGTCCGCAGGGGATGCCCCTGATTGTTCCGATAGCATTCGATGAACCAGCTTTCGGTGTCCATCTTTTTTCTGGGGCATGTTTTCGCTTCAAAGTCTTTCATGTTATAGGATACCTTTCCCATTTGTTTGTTCACTTCATTTTAGCGCAATTAATATGTGTTTTCCAGTTCATTTTTGCGGTTTTCATCTATAAACAACTGTTTTTTTGTCAACAATAAAGCTGTGCCAGAATTTTGCATTCTCACACAGCTTTTTGTCATAAAACTGGATTTTGCGATCGATTAGTTGTTGATCAGCTTGTCATTCTCATTGTTCCAGCTGTAGAGCTTACGAATCTCTTCACCAACCTTCTCGGAAGGATGCTCAGCAGCCAGCTTTCTCATAGCCTTGAAGTGAACCTGCTTGCCTGCGGGAGACATGTCTAACAGGAACTCCTTAGCGAAAGTACCATCCTGAATATCGGACAGGATCTTCTTCATGGTCTTCTTGGTCTCTTCGGTGATCAGCTTGGGTCCGGTGATGTAGTCACCATACTCAGCGGTATTGGAGATGGAATATCTCATTCCTGCGAAACCACTCTGGTAGATCAGATCTACGATCAGCTTCATCTCATGGATGCACTCGAAGTATGCGTTTCTGGGATCGTAACCAGCCTCAACCAGTGTCTCGAAACCAGCCTGCATCAGAGCACATACACCACCACACAGAACTGCCTGCTCACCGAACAGATCGGTCTCAGTCTCGGTTCTGAAGGTGGTCTCCAGAACGCCTGCTCTTGCCCCACCGATACCCAGTGCATAAGCCAGTGCCAAATCCTGAGCCTTACCGGTTGCATCCTGCTCTACAGCGATCAGACAGGGAACACCCTTGCCAGCCTGATACTCACTTCTTACGGTATGTCCGGGTCCCTTGGGAGCGATCATAGTAACATCAACATTCTTGGGAGGTACGATACATCCGAAATGAATGTTGAAACCATGAGCGAACATCAGCATGTTGCCCTCTTCCAGATTGGGCTCGATGTCGTTCTTGTACAGATCAGCCTGCTTCTCATCGTTGATCAGGATCATGATGATGTCAGCACGCTTTGCAGCTTCAGCAGCGGTAAATACTTCAAATCCCTGTGCCTCAGCCTTTGCCCAGGACTTGGAGCCCTCGTACAGACCGATGATAACATGACATCCGGAATCCTTCAGGTTCAGTGCATGTGCATGACCCTGGCTGCCGTAGCCGATAATTGCGATAGTCTTACCCTCTAATAAAGAGAGATTACAATCTTCCTGATAAAAAATCTTTGCCATTTTCTTCTCCTCCGTTATGAGACTTAAAATTTATAACTGATAGGGATGTTCCCTAGAGCTAACAAGTTGATTTTACTGCTAATTCTCAATATAAGTAACGTTCTCAATCCCTCTGCCGAGACCTGTAATACCGGTTCTGGCAAGTTCCAGCACCTCGTACTCTTCGGTAAAACGCTGGATCAGAGCGTTGACTTTACTGTGGTTACCAGTGAATTCCACGATCAGGTTCTCCGCACCTACATCAATGATCTTCGCACGGAAATTGTTGGCAAGGAACTCTACTCCCTGTCGGATCTCCAGACGCTTCTCGGGATCTACCTTCACCTTGACCAGTACCAGTTCACGGTACACGCTGTCGTTTGGATCCAGTTCCTTAATATCCCGGACATCCACAAGCTTTCCTACTTGCTTCTCGATCTGTTCCAGAATATCGTCATCTCCCGATGTCACAATGGTGATTCTAGTAAAACGAGGATCTGCCGTCACACCTGCTGTAATACTTTCAATGTTATAACCGCGTCTGGAAAACAGACCGGAAATACGGCTCAATACACCGGATGTGTTGTCAACCAACAGTTGAAATACCTTCTTCTGCATGAATCATCTACCATACCTTTCGTATTTCTGCAGCTACCTGCCATATGCACAGCAGCAACTGTATTCTTAATATAGCAAGATGCCTGCATAATGTCAATTAGTGAATTTAACATTATGTTTGATGTATTTTAATCATCATTTTCGGTGCATTTTGATAATGCAAGAGTTCCCGTTCTTGCCACTTCTACAATACTGATGGTCTGAAGCATCTTGATAAGAGTGTCGATTTTCTCCGGAGCATCGCAAATCTGCAGCATCATGAAGTGTTTTGACATATCTACGATCTCTGTTTTCATAATGTCGCAGATTTCTATGATATCCCTACGATTATTCTTGTTATATTTAACTTTTAATAACATCAGTTCCCGGGTATAACACTGTTCCTGGGACAATGTCTTTACCTTGATGACATCCAGTTTCTTGTTCAGCTGTTTCTCGATTTGCTCTAAGGTACGTTCGTCGCCGGAACTCACAATAGTCATACAGGATACTGCATGATCATCGGTCTCTCCTACGGCAAGACTGTCAATATTAAAGCATCTTCGGGAGAACAGACCGGCTACCTTGCACAGGACACCGGAACGGTTCTCTACCAGTACGGAATATATTCTCTTCATTTTATGTCCAGCCCCCTTCGTTATTTCACCAGATCCATGGGATCGATCATGCACTCCAACAACATGGTATTATCTTCTGCCAGGAAAGCATCCAGTACCTCATCCACGTGTTCCATATTATCCAGACGCAGATAAGGGATGTCATAAGCTGCGGACAGCTTTTCCAGATCCGGGCTTCCGGACAGATCCACCACGGAATAATGATCCTTGTAAGTATAATGCTGGTATTCTCTTACCATACCGAGATAATTGTTCTTCAGTACGATGATCTTCACCGGGATATTATGCTGTCTGATCGTAGCCAGTTCCATCATGGACATCTGGAAAGAACCGTCACCACATACAGCAATGACCTGCTTATCCATGGCGGCTGTCTTGGCACCCATGGCTGCCGGAATGGAATAGCCCATGGTTCCCATACCGCCGGATGTCAGGAACTTACCTTTTTTCACAATGTGATAGCCGCAGGACCAGATCTGGTTCTGTCCCACATCTGCTACATAGACACCGTCCTCCTGCATCTTCTCGGAAAGTCTGGTGATAAATGCGGCAGGATCCACGTAATCGGGATTGGGAGTTCTCTTTTTGCCCATGGTGGAACGATACTCATTCAGCGTAGCGATCCATTCTTCATAATTACAGCTAAACTCTTCTTTCTTGAAATCCTGGAAAATATGCTTTGCATCACCTACCAGGGGAATGGAAGGACCGGCATTTTTACCGATCTCCGCAGGATCCACGTCAATGTGTACCAGTACTTTGTTCCGGGTAATGAGATCCGGCTGGCTAACCGCACGGTCTGCCACTCTGGCACCTACCATGATCAGCAGATCCGATTCGTTCATGGCACGGTTGGCGTAAGCCTTACCGTTATTGCCCACCATCCCGTAATAGAGGGGATGTTCGGTCGGCATGACACCGATGCCCATCATGGTGGATACTACGGGAATACCGTGTTCTTCCGCGAAGCTGCGCAGATCTCCCTCTGCCTCACTGAGCAGCACGCCGCCTCCGGCACAGATAATGGGGCGTTTTGCTTTTTCCAGTTCTTTGATTACTTTTTTGATCTGTACAGCATGGCCTTTGACCGTAGGTTTGTAAGTACGCAGGTTCACTTCTTCCGGGTAATGGAAGTTCTTGATCACTGCATTCTGGATATCGATGGGAATATCGATCAGCACCGGACCTTTTCTTCCGGTGTTGGCAATATAAAACGCCTCTTTGAATACTCTGGGAATATCGTTTACGTTTTTCACCAGATAGCTGTATTTTACAAAAGATTCCACAGCTCCGGTGATGTCTGCCTCCTGGAACACATCACTGCCAAGCAGCTCACTGCTCACCTGACCGGTAATACAGATCAGCGGAATACTGTCCGCAAACGCGGTGGCGATACCGGTGATCACATTGGTGGCACCGGGGCCGGAGGTCACCGCACACACGCCGGGTCTACCGGTCATACGCGCCACACCGCTGGCGGCATGGGCAGCATTCTGTTCTGTACGGATCAGCACTGTCTTGATCTCAGAATCGAGAATACTGTTGAAAAAAGGACATATGGCAACCCCGGGATATCCGAATAACGTACTTACCCCTTCGGCTTCCAGACATTTAATAATCGCATCTGCTCCTATCATTTTGCTTTGCTCCTTTATTTATACTCAGACAATTTGTTACTCCATCAGGCTTTTTGCCAGTTTCACAGCATCCGCCGCATCCTTGGAATAGCCGTCCGCTCCGATCTCATCGGCATATTCCTGGGTGATCACAGCACCGCCGATAATGATTTTGGCGGTAATGCCTTCTTCCTTAGCCGCCGCTACGATCTCCCGCATTCTCTGCATGGTCGTAGTCATCAGTGCAGACAAAGCGATGAACTCCGCGTGGTGTTCCTTCGCAGTCTCTAAGATTTTCGCCTGGGGCACATCCTTTCCCAGGTCGATCACGTGGAACCCGTGATTTTTTAACATCAGTGCTACCAGATTCTTGCCGATATCATGAATATCACCTTCCACAGTGGCAATGACCACTACCGGCATTTCCTCCCCGGTGCTACCTGTCTGTAACAGCGGCTCCAGCACTTCGATGGAATTCTTCATTGCCTCTGCGCTAGCAATCAGCTGCGGCAGGAAATATTTCCCCTGATCGAAGTATTCACCCACCTGATTAATGGCAGGCAGCAGCACCTGATTTAACAGTTCCGCAGGCTTCTCTCCGCTGTCTAAGGCTTCCTTCGTGATCTTCACGATGCCGTTACGGTTTCCCTTAAGAACTGCAGTCTTCAGTTTCTCCTGCATTTCATTCCCCTGTGCAGTACTGTCAGCCGCTGTTTTCTGTTCCGGGACGAGTTCGCCATCAGCGGCAGCCCCCGGCGTCCCCTGCTGTTCTAACAGCGCCAGTTTTTTCGCCAGTGCCGCTTCTTTTTCTTCTCTGCGTTCCTTCACGCCACCGGCATATTCAATATACTTCAGTGCTGCTTCGTCTTTGTTCAGCAACAGATCCGTAGCCAGTGCACAGCTCATTAACAGTTCCTGGGAAGGGTTGGCAATCGCCATGGTCAGTCCCGCCTGGATCGCCAGTGTTAAAAATGCGGTATTGACAAAGCTTCTCTCCGGCATTGCAAAAGAAATATTCGACAAACCGCAGATGGTTGCGAATCCGTTTGCCTTGCAATAACGAATCGTCTCCAGGGTCTCCAAGGCTGCCTTCGAATTAGCACCTACCGTCGCCACCAGTCCATCCACTACGATGTCTTCCTTACACATGCCAAGGGATACAGCCCTATCGTAAATTTTGTGAATGATCTCTTTTTTCTCATCGATGTCCTTGGGCAGTCCCGCATCCGACAGCGGCAGCAGGATAAACATAGCGCCGTATTTTGCTACAATGGGAAGCAATTTTTCAAATTTTACTGTCTCCAGAGAGACGGAATTGACCAGAGCCCTTCCCGGATAATTACGAAGGGCGGCTTCTAAGACTTCCACATAGCTGGAATCTAAGGACAGCGGCAGATTCGTCACCCCGCTCACTTCCTCCAGTGCCCGCAGCATGCTTGCCTTTTCATCGATACCGCTCATACCTATATTGATGTCCAGTACTTTGGCTCCACAGGCTTCCTGCTCTTCGGCGAACTGAATTACTTTCTCAAAGCCGCCTTCCCGCAGCTGTGCCTGCAGCGCTTTCTTACCGGTAGGATTGATGCGCTCGCCCACGACGAAAAATCCGTCATTCAGTCCGAAGCTGTGGGTAATACGTTCAGAAGTCAGATACCGGATGCCTTCCGGTCTTCTGGCTGCTGTAACCTTCGCCTCCGTACCGAAGCGGTCATGGATCTGTCTGATAAATTCCGGTGTCGTTCCACAGCAGCCTCCTAAGATCGTAGCACCGGCATTGACCAGTACTTCCATCTCTTCCGTGAACTCTTCTGCTTCCATGTTATAACAGGTATTACCGTGCTCATCCAGGAAAGGCAGTCCGGCATTGGGTTTGGCAATGACAGGGATCCGGGTATGGGATACCATATTGGAAATAATCTCTTCCATCTGGGCAGGTCCGGTGGAACAGTTGGCTCCAATGGCGCTGGCACCCAAGCTCTCCAGCACGATAGCTGCGGTCTTCGCATCCGTGCCAAACAAAGTTCTGCCGTCTGCCTCAAAGGTCAAGGTAGCGATCACCGGCAGGTCACAGACTTCCTTGGCAGCAATTAACGCAGCTCTGGTCTCCGCCAGGCTCATCATGGTCTCTACCACCAGCAGATCTGCTCCGGCATCCACCAGGTACCGGATCTGTTCTTTGTAGATATCGATCAAAGTTTCCAGTTCCATTTTCCCCATGGGCTTTAACTGTTCACCGGTCATGGTGATGTCTCCGGCTACCAGTACCGTATGTCCCGGGGTACTTGCTGCCGCTTCTTTGGAGATTGCCACCAGCTCATGGATCATGGAAGCCATATTTTTCTCCAGCTGATACTCTGCCAGCTTGATGCGGTTTGCGGTAAAAGTGGGTGCATACAGTATGTTGGTACCCGACTGTACATAATCCTTCTGCAGTTTCAGCATAACGTCCTTATGTTCCAGGATCCACTGCTCCGGGCACACGCCGGAGGGCATTCCCGCCTTTACCAGATTCGACCCTGTGGCACCGTCCAGATATAAGATATGATCTTTACTTAACGTAATAAATTCTTCTCTTGTCATAGTTCTCTTTTCCTGTATCTTGATGCTTTTAATCATACCACAATGTCCTTTTATTCGTAAAGGGGACGTTTTAACACATTATAAGGTTGCGCAAAACGGCAGAATATGATAAATTTTTATGTGGATCAAATGATTTGGAGGGATAATTATTTTGAAAAATAAAATACTTGCTATTACAGTCGGAGTGCTGACCGCGCTGGCGCTGACCGCCTGCGGAAAGGATCCCCAGCTGACACAGTTCCGGGAAGAGATTGATGCTTTTTGTAC
>CAVFMG010000047.1:0-1853 GCA_963623435.1 Odoribacter splanchnicus | reverse complement strand
TACCGAGATCTCCGATATCGACACCGCCATCAATAACGTGAATGCCGAATCCGATAATGCTGCCGATGAACTTTTAGGATATCTGGACCAGTTGGATCAGGATTTTCAGGATTTCGCCGCCTTGGATTTTCCTACTGAATTCGATTATCTGGAGAGCATGGCAGATGAGGCCAGTGAATATATGACCACTGCCGTAGAAAGTTATCACGATGCTTTCAGTAACGGCGGCTACAATCAGCTCACAGCCGATTATGCCAAGGAGAATTATGCCAGAGCCTACAAACGTATTCAGATCATCATCACCTTCCTCCACGGTGAACAGCCGGAGGATGTCAATCTGACAACCGAGGAGTCTGCTACAGATACTTCTTCCGCCGAATAATTTAGATAAAAAAAGCCCCGTGCACATTGCACGGGGTTACTTTTATCTGTTATTATTTTAAAATCTTGATCTGACCGATCAGGGGAACTTCCTTCTCCTCTTCCTTGCAAGCAGATACCAGACCCATTACCCAGCATACTACCAGGAAAATGCTCAGGATAGTGCTAACAATGCCACCTACGTAAGGAATTACGCGGATGATGCTTGCAACCAGTTGTGCTAAGAAAATAACCAGTGCCTGGTTGATGTGGAACTTAGCGCCCTCTTTGTCACCTGCGCAAAAAGCAACGATCAGACCAATCCAGGTGATGTAAGCAACAATACCAGTAGTTTTTTTATCCATTTTTTCTCCCTCTGCACTTTCGTGCGATAAAATATTCTGTATATGTAAAAATCGCAAATACAGTCATAGTGTAATGTGAAAACCAAGAAGCATAATATTCTTCAGAATAAAGTTTCCGATCATTACCACTACCGCTCCGTAAAGATGCCATTCATGGAAACGCCAGCCCCGAATCCTGCCGACATGTAATCTGGCAAGGGTCTGACTCAGCATAAATCCCCCGAAAATGACGATCGTATAAGTAACCAGCGGATGATACCAAGTCGCCAGCAGCGGATGTCCCGTAAGCAATGCGCTTACCGCTCTCGTTCCGCCACAGCCGGGACAATAGATCCCGAACAGCCGGTAGACCACACAAGTATATCCGTCAAGCCTCGGAACGATCACATGAAGATACAGAAATATTCCAATGCTTCCGGCAAGCAGAAATATCCACCCTGTCAGATAAAGGTAATCTTCAAGGCTTCTGCGGTTCTTAGTACATACTTTCAATACCGCTACCTACCAGCGCTACAGAAAATACAACGGCAAGAATGGTGATCAGGATTCCCAGTACGATACCGATGATAGAGCAGATAAATCCGGCTTTTGCCAGTCCGGTCTTGCCCTGCTTGTTGGCAAATACTGCGCAGATAATACCACCGATTCCGAACAGTGCACCGACCCATCCGGTGCAGCATCCGAGAACGATAGAGAGAATACCCAGTACCAGGCTGACGATAGCTAGTACGTTGGTATCCTTATTCTCAGTCTGCTGAGGTGCTGCTGTAGCTGCCTGAGGCTGTGCGTTAGTAGTATAGTCCTGATAATTGTTTACCGGAGTCTCCTGTACAGGTTCTGCTGCGGAGCTCACTTCTGCTGCAGTAGTATCTACTGTAACATTGTTTTCGCTTTCAAAATTCTGTCCGTCCATTTTTTCCTCTTTCCGTCTTCTTCAGACTTAATATTTAATCAGCTAGCGGATTGCCCTTGCCGTCGGTGTCGATCTTACCGGTCAGAATCATAATACCTTCCACCAGTCCCCAGATGCTCATGCCCATTACCAGGAATATGCCGACGACCACGCAGCTCAAAAGGATTCCTACAATCGTGAGTACCAGCTGTGTAACTGCCTTACTTGTATAACCC
>CAVFMG010000046.1:0-17784 GCA_963623435.1 Odoribacter splanchnicus | reverse complement strand
GCTGGGAGCTGATCGTAAAATATCACGGCAGTCTGGACAGACTGCAGGAACAGAATATTGTGGTGGAAGAACTGATCGCCGGATATGCGATCCTGACAGTCCCGGAGACTCTGGTAGATAGGGTATCGGAGACATCGGAGATCGAATATGTGGAAAAGCCCAAGCGGTTTTATTACCAGCAGACGGAGCCTGCCGGTGCATCCTGTTTTCCACCGGTTACGATGAGAACGCCTTTTCTGAATGGAAGGGGCGTTCTTTTGGCTGTGCTGGATTCCGGAATCACCTGGGATCTGGAAGTGTTCCGCAGGGCGGACGGCAGTACGAGGATACGATATTTATGGGATCAAACGATCCCATGGAACCAGGCGATCCCATATGACGGGGTGATTTCCGAGAATCGGGCAACGGAAACGGAGACAGAAGAAAGAGCCCCGGTGGCATTCGGAAATGTTCCTATGGGATTTTCCCTCGGGACAGAATATACGGAAGAGGAAATTAATCGGGCACTAAATACGAGCATGCTGGAACGCTACCGCATGATTCCCAGCCGTGACCTGACCGGTCACGGGACAGCAGTGGCGGGAATCGCTGCAGGTCGGAGCGCGGACGGTCTCTACACGGGGGCAGCACCGGAGGCAGAGCTGATCGTAGTGAAACTGGGACTGCCCGGAGAGGAAAGCTTCCTGCGGACTACAGAGATTATGCGTGGAGTGACATATGCGCTACGAAAAGCCGGACATCTGAATATGCCTCTTGTCATCAATCTAAGCTTTGGCAACAGCTACGGCTCCCATGACGGAAGCTCCCTGCTGGAGCGCTTTTTGGATAATGCTTCCGAGATCGGCAGGACGGTGATCTGTGTAGGCAGCGGCAACGAAGGAGCCGCCAGGGGGCATTACGCCGGGAATATTACAAGAGAAAACCGGGTGGAACTGGCAGTGGGGAGCTATGTAAGGAACCTGAACATCCAATTGTGGAAAAATTACAGTGATGTGTTCCGAATAAGACTGCAGGCACCGGGAGGGGAGAGCACCGAACTGTCTACGAACATTCAGGGTGGAAAATATACGCTGGAACTGGAACAGACAAGGGTGTTAGTCTATCTGGGGGAACCGCTGCCTTATTCTGTGGCGCAGGAGATCTATCTGGATATGATCCCGGCGGCGGACAGCTATATTAACGCCGGGATCTGGACCATCCGGCTGGAACCGGTGGTAACGGTAACCGGGCAATATTATCTGTATCTTCCGGCAGGAAATGTCGCAGGGGATAGCACAGGATTTTACCGGTCGACTCCGCAAGTGACGCTGACGGTTCCCTCCACAGCGACGAAAGTGATCACGGTAGGGGCTTACGACCCGGTCTACGATACCTATGCCGATTTTTCCGGCAGGGGCTATGCCGACAGCACCCGTACCATCGGCGTTGCAGCCGCGGGGCTGACCAAACCGGATCTCGTGGCGCCGGGTGTGAACATCCAGGCTCCGGATACTTACGGTAGTTTTACCCCCGTGACCGGCACCTCCTTCGCTACACCCATCGTCAGCGGTGCGGCAGCCCTTTTACTGGAATGGGGCATCGTGCGTGGGAATGATCCCTTTCTTTACGGGGAAAAAGTCAAAGCCTACCTCCGAAGAGGCGCCAGACCCTTAAGGGGGGAGACAGAATATCCCAATGACCGCGTGGGGTATGGAAAACTATGCATGGCAGACAGCTTCCCGGATGGCTGATATCCCAGACATAATATGGAATCGATTGGAAACAGTTCCGAAACCAAAATAAGGAAAAACAGGTGAAATAACTTCAAGATTTCCTGCTCTTTTGTAACTATTGTATAGAAATGAAATAAGAATTTGTGTAAAAAGATGCATTGAAAGCCACCTGGCAAGATGCTACTATAATTATGGACAATCGTTTGCGCATGAAAGACAGACAAAAAACTGTGAAACGGACGGATTGCGCAAAGAATGGGGTGTGAGATGAGTAGTAATTTCGACGGTGACAAGACAATGACGATCCATGATGTGGCGAGAGAGCTGGGAGTATCCGCCAGTACCGTTTCCAGGGCAATCTCCGGAAAAGGGCGTATCGGTGCAACTACGAGAGAAAGAATCCTGGATTATATCGAAGAGCACGGCTTTTATCCCAATGCGGCGGCACAGAGCCTGGCACAGTCTAAGACCAACAATATCGCGATTATCCTGCCGGAAGTGAACACACTGGTGGATATACCTTTTTTCCATACCTGTATGTACGGCGTGGAAGAGGTGGCGCAGGCAAATGACTATGATATTATCGTGGTAACCACGAACGGAAACGATACCAAACCGCTGGAGAGACTGATCAAGAACCGGAAAGTGGACGGAATGATCCTTACCAGGACATATGAGAACGATAAATACGTAAAATTCCTGAAGCAGAAGCAGATACCTTTTGTGGCAGTGGGGAAAATACCGGACGATGACGTGGTACAGGTGGATCATGACAATGTGGGAGCCTGCAAGGAGCTGGTAACAGTGCTGCTTGCTAAGGGGATTCAGAATATTGCTTATCTGGGAAGTGATATGAATCAGATGGTCAATCGCTGCAGATATCAAGGCTACGAGGAAGCTTACCGCAAAGGAAAACGGAAGCTGAATCAGGATCTTGTCTACACGGATTTGAGCAGCAGGGCAATGGTAGAAAAAGCAGTGGAAGAGCTGAAAAAAAGCGGAGTGGAGTGTATTCTGTGTCAGGATGATTATATCTGTGATGAAGTGGTCAGAAAGCTTGCACATATGGGAGTGCGAATCCCGGACCAGATGAAGGTCGCATCCTGCCATTACAGTCGTATTCTGGAAAATTATCCGGTTACAGTGACCTCCCTGAAATTCAATATTACAGAGCTGGGACGGAGATCCTGCCAGGTACTTCTGGACATGATTCACGGCAAAACGGTTCCGGACAAAACACTGTTAGACTACGAAATCATCTTAAAAGAGTCTACAAAGGGCTGATTTTGGTGTTATAAGTCATGATTCAGAAAAACGTTTTCCAAAATTTTTTCAAGAAATCGGGTCAAAAGATCACTTTTTTGAAAAAAGCCATGTACAGAAAACCCAGTAAAATCAAGACTTTCAAAAGATGGTTGTGCAAAGTGCACAATTTCGAACCTCAATATCAGTCATTATTATAAATTGACAACATAAAGAAATGTTGCTACACTATTACTGTAGACAAGCGGTTGCGCAATGCGCACAAACTTGCAAAACAAAACAGGAGGATAACAAAATGAAAAAGTTAGTCGCTTTAGCAATGTCACTGACTATGGCGTTCTCTCTGGTAGCTTGCGGAAACTCCAATACTTCCGACAGCACCAGCACTGATGCCGCTGCTACTACCGCAGCTTCTACTGAGGCTGCACAGACCGCTCCCGCTGAGAAGCAGGACGTTTCCTTAAGAATCTGGGGTGCTGAGGAAGATCAGACCATGTTACAGGGTATGATTGATTCCTTCACAGAGCATTATGCAGATTATGCAAACTTCGATATCCAGCTTGGTACCGAGTCTGAGTCCACAGCTAAGGATACTGTTTTAGCCGATGTAGAGGCTGCTGCTGATGTATATGCATTCGCATCTGATCAGCTGATCGACCTGGTAAATGCAGGCGCTCTGCAGTCCATCGATGACATGGATGCAGCTCTGGAAGCTTACGCTGGCAAGAGCGTAGACGATGTTAAGAGTGCAAACGCTCCCGGTTCTGTTGATGCAGCAACCAAGGACGGCACACTGTATGCATTCCCTATGAGTGCTGATAACGGTTACTTCTTATATTACAATTCCACTTTAGTATCCGCTGAGGATGCACAGAGCTGGGACACCTTACTTGCAGCAGCTGAGAAAGCTGGCAAGAAGGTTGGTATGACTCTTGCTTCCGGTTGGTATAACGCTTCCTTCTTCTATGGTGCTGGATTTACTACCGCTCTGAACGATGACGGCAGCACAGCAATGGATTGGAACGGAACCAGCGCTGACGGAATCACCGGCGTACAGGTTGTACAGTCTATGCTGGACATCGCTGGCAACAGCGCATTCCTGGCAATCGCTGATGGTGATATCTCCAACCAGATTGCTTCCGGCGACCTGTGTGCAGTAATCTCCGGTACCTGGGATGCAACCGCAGCTCAGACCGCTTTCGGTGAAGGCTATGCAGCAACCAAGCTTCCTACCTATACCTGTGGTGACAAGCAGATCCAGCAGGGCTCTGTAGCAGGCTTCAAGCTGGTAGGCGTTAACAAGTATTCTGCAAACGCAGGTTGGGCAACTCTGTTGGCTGACTGGATCACCAACGAGGATAACCAGGCAGTACGTTTCGCTGAGAGAGAAATCGGACCTTCCAACATTAATGTTGCAGCTTCTGATGATGTTTCTTCCAACATCGCTATCGCAGCATTGTCTGAACAGTCCGCATACGGTGTAGTTCAGGTTGTTGGTGGCAAATACTGGGATCCTACCGCTACCTTTGGTGAGAAGATCGCTCAGGGTCAGCTGAAGGCTGATGATGAGGCTGGTATCCAGGCAGCTTTGGATGATGTAGTAGCAGGTGTATCCGTACCCGCTGAATAAGAAAAAATAATTTGTTCCGGCTCTGCTTACAAATGAATGATGGATACGTTCTGGTGCAGAACGAAAACAGATGAAATAAAAAGGCGTCCTGAAGCTATGAACATAAATACGTAGTGGATGGATGCCTTTTTACTGAAATCGTTTCCGGTAGGCAGGTTCGACTCCTGCTATCGGACTATGTAACTATTCAAATGTTCTCATGAATGCAAGCATTCGATGTACATATTGACATAATATACATGGCTCAGAATAGTTACATACAATTTATAAAAGGAAAGGAGAGGGCAGAGAATGAAGAAGAAAAAGAGCGGCATCGGATCTTTTTTTAAGGGCATCGGCGGATTCTTCCGGGAGTTCGGTGAAGCAGTCGTAAAAGGAGATCTGTTTGTAAAATTATCCCTGGTCTGGATGGGAGCAGGATATATCCGCAGAAAACAAATTATGAAAGGTATTTTAATGACTCTGCTCGAAGTGGCAGTCATTGTATTCACCTTTGGCTTTGCCACAGAGTACGTACGTGATTTTGGAACTTTGGGAACTGTACAGCAGGAGACAGTTTTCAACATCGTAACCATGCAGAATGAATTCAACGATTATGACAACTCATTTATGATCCTGTTGTTCTCCGTAGTTTCATTTGTAGTCTGGCTCACCTTCCTGGTGATCTGGCTGAAGAACGAGGTGGCTGTATATCGTCTGCAGAAGAAGGCACAGGCAGGAGAACATATCAATACTTTCCGCGAAGATATGCATCAGTTTTCAAACGAGAAATTCTATGTGACTCTGCTTGCTCTTCCGGTCATGGGTGTTGTTATCTTCACAATCATTCCTCTGCTGATCCTGATCGCAGTAGCATTTACCAACTATGATCAGGGACATATGCCCCCCTCCGCACTGTTTACCTGGGTTGGATTCAGCAACTTCAAGAATCTGTTCTCGAGCGGTGGACTGACCATCACCTTTGGTTATGCGTTCCGTAAGATCCTGATCTGGACGTTGGTATGGGCATTGTTCGCAACCTTTACTACATACATCGGTGGTATTTTGTTGTCCTTACTGATCAACAACAAGAGAACCAAGTGCCCGAAGCTGTGGAGAACTCTTTTCATCGTGACCATCGCGGTTCCACAGTTCGTATCTCTGTTGTTGGTTCGTAATTTCTTTGCGAACAATGGTATTATGAACACTATCTGCGCAAATGCAGGAATTACAGACTGGCTCCGTAGCATTGGTGCCATCAGCACCAGCTACATTCCATTTCTGTCCGCACCCGGATGGGCACATGTAATGATTATTCTGATCAATATCTGGATCGGTGTTCCATACCAGATGCTGATCGCTACCGGCGTATTGATGAATATTCCTTCTGATCAGCTGGAAAGTGCCAAAATCGACGGTGCAACACCGGTACAGAGCTTTATTCATATCACCATGCCGTATATGCTGTTTGTCACCGGACCTTCTCTGGTAACAGACTTTGTCAAGAATATCAACAACTTTAATGTAATTTATCTGCTGACTCAGGATGTCTATACCACCACCAACCAGGCGATGGCTAACTCTCAGGCTAAGGAAGTAGACCTGTTGATTACCTGGCTGTTCAACCTGACACAGAATTACTACAACTACAAGATGGCATCCACCATCGGTATTATCGTGTTTATCATCTGCGCGGTATTCACCCTCATTGCCTTCAGTAGATTCCTGAAGGGTGACAGAGAGGAGGCATTCCGTTAATGAAGAAATTTGTTAAGACCTTTTTACACAATCTGCTGCTGGCAGTGCTGGCATTTATATGGCTGGTGCCCATTGTATGGCTGGTTGTAACTTCCTTCAGTTCATACACGGGTATGAATACCAGTACCTTTTTCCCCAAGGAATGGAGTCTGGTGCAGTATAAGAATCTGCTGTTCTCCGCGGACAGTGTGGCACAGTTTCCCAACTGGTTCAAGAACACCTTCATTATCGCATGTGCAGTATGCGTTATCTCCACCGCGTTTGTACTGATGGTGGCTTATGCAACATCCTGCATGCGTTTCCCGGCTCGTAAGCCGCTGATGAACGCTGCAGTTATTGTAAACCTGTTTCCCGGCGTATTGTCCATGATCGCAGTGTACTTCATTCTGAAGACCATGAACCTTACCAATACCCATTTCGGACTGATCCTGGTATATTCTGCCGGATCCGGACTTGGCTATCTGATCGCAAAGGGCTTCTTCGATACGATTCCGAATTCCCTGCGTGAGGCAGCTTACCTGGATGGCGCCAGCGAGGCTACGATCTTCTGGAAGGTCGTAATTCCTATGAGCCGTCCCATCATCGTATACACGGTTATCAGTTCCTTCCTGGTGCCCTGGATGGATTTCGTATATGCAAAGCTGATGCTGAATGCAGGAATTTCTTCCCAGTGGACTGTTGCTATCGGTCTGTATAATATGCTGGAGAAGAGCCTGATCAATACCTACTTCGGTCAGTTCTGCGCAGGTGGTGTGCTGGTATCCATTCCTATTTCTGTACTGTTCGTTATCATGCAGAAGTTCTATGTGGAAGGCATCACCGGTGGTGCAGTGAAAGGTTAATTTATGAAAGAATTTATCAAAGGTATGGATGTATCAACTTTGCCGGAAGAGGCAGCTCTCGGTGCAAAGTATTATGACGAAGGCAAAGAGGGTGATGCACTGGAGATCCTGAAAAAATACGGTGCCAACTCTCTGCGCATCCGTCTCTGGAACGATCCTTACAGTGAGGACGGCAAGCCTTACGGAGCCGGCACCAGCGACTTCACCAAACTGGTGGCACTGGCTAAGGCGGGTAAAAACCTGGGCTACAGCTATCTGCTGGATCTGCATTACAGCGATTTCTGGGCAGATCCCGGCAAACAGTTTCCCCCAAAGGAGTGGGCATATGCCGACGCTGACGACCTGGAAAAGCATGTGTATGATTACACAAAAGACGTGCTTTTAAAATTAAAGCGTCTAGATCTGCTTCCGGAGATGGTACAGGTAGGCAACGAGATTACCAATGGTCTGATGTGGCCCCATGGAAAATGGGACAATGTGAATAATATGGTACGTTTACTCAGCGCGGGTATTCGTGCGGTGAGAGAGGTATCCCCGGACAGCAGGGTGATGCTTCATCTGGACTGTGGCGGCAATAACGCCCGCTGCAGAGAATGGTTTGATGCCTATATACAGAGAGGAGAGGACTTCGATGTCATCGGATTGTCCTATTATCCTTTCTGGCATGGAACCATTGATGATCTGACCAACAATATGAATGATCTCTCCCAGAGATATCAGAAAGATGTCATTGTAGCGGAGGTTTCTATGGGATTTACCATGGAAGATTATGCTGACAGAGAGAAGCTGACGCCCGAAGAGCGCAAGGGCATGGCAACCAAGCCTCACCTTGCGGAAGCTGTAGAGTATCCCATGACACCGGAAGGTCAGGCTGCATTCATGCAGAAGGTCATGGAGCGTATCGCGCAGGTTCCGGATGACAGAGGAAAAGGTTTCTATTACTGGGAGCCGGCATGGATCCCTCTGCCCGGCTGTGGCTGGGCGAACGAGGAGTCCCTGGAATATATTCAGGATCCCGGCCCTGGCGGCAACGAATGGGCGAATCAGGCACTGTTTGATTATGACGGAAATGCACTACCCGCATTGAAAGTGATCAGAGACTTTCAGAAGTAATGTGATATTCGTTCCCATAATACGGGGATGATTATATAATGAAGCAAAATCACTTGCTTGCAAGTGTGATTTTGCGAAATGCATTGAGTGAGCTATGCTCACGATATAAGATGCCAAATGGCAAGATGGAGGAAAAGATGGATAAGTTTATCGTGAATATCATTCACCGTCCGGAGATGGTTCCCGAATATGCGGAAAAAGTAACCGGACACGGCAAAGAAGAGGATCTGGGCAGAAAAGCACTGCTGACAGAGTCTCTGGATATTTTCAAGTTTCAGCAGGAAACCGCACACAAGAATGGTTTAAAGACCACCATTCAGATGACCTACGCTTCCCTGTTCAATGACGAAGCGGTAGCACTGGCTAAGGCAGATCACGAGAAATACGGCGATGAGATCGCACTGTCTCTGTTGGGACTGCCCTGCACAGAGTTCCGTGAGAAGTACAAGACCAAGGATTTCTGTATCTGGATGTTTTCCATGGAAGACAAGAAGTCTATCGTGGATGATGTATTTGGCAAGTTCCATGAGAAGTTCGGATTCTATCCCGAATCCACCGGTTCTTACTACATGGATGCTGACCTGACTAACTATATCAAGGCAACCTATCCTACCGTAAAATGTGCGGTAGCAACCTGTTGGGAAGAAGGTCCCAAGGCATATCATACCTGCAACAACTCCTGGTACACCTTCATGGATGGCGGTCCCTGGGCTCCCTGGATCCCTTCCAAGCAGAATACTCATGCACCCGCAGCCAACGAGGCAGAGGACAGCGGTATCGTAGCAATCCCTCATCTGTCCAGAGATCTTCTGGCATGTTATGACGGTAACGGCTCCAACTTCGGAACCCATCCTCAGAACGTACTGCGCGGTATGATCTACGACACCAAGACCTGGGAGTATCCTTATCTGTACAACCTGATCGACCAGTATCGTTCCCTGGAGAAATACAACAACGGATATGCATACAACATGATGTTCGTAGGACCCGGCTGGCTGAACAAAATGGGCCGTTGGGAGCAGCCTTATGAGCTGCTGAAGAAGAGCTATGAAGACGGTATGAAGTACTATGGCGACCTGAAGAAGGAAGGCAAACTTACCGATATGACCATGGCTGAGTTCGCTGATTACTATCGTCAGAAGAAGACCTACACCGAGCCCGAGTGTGCTCTGTGGAGAGATATCCTGTACGGCTCCGACAAGCAGCTGTTCTGGTACTGCGATCCGTTCATGCGTGCCTGCGTAAATATGGATCAGGGCGGTGCTATCGTAGACCTGCGTCCGTACGCTGCCAAGCTGGAGTGGCCCGTAGGTATCGGCACCAAGCACGTGACCGACGCTTCCTATCCTTTCCTGATCCAGGAGAAGTACCGTGCAGGTTACTTCACTCACTATGCAGGAGAAGGTACCGTAAGAAGTGCCAAGTTAAAACATAACGGTGAAGAAGTGGATCTGTGCCTGTGCCGTACCAAGGCGCATTTTTCTCAGGAAGGCAACACCAGAATCCTGACACTGGATCCCGTAGATATTGAGTTCTACGATCTGACTGTAAAATTACAGACCATCGTCTCCTTCGAGGAAGGCAGTTCTGCTATCAAAATCGAACGTAAGATCCTGGAGATGAGCGATCCCAATGCAGAAGTAGAACTGAACGAGTACATCGTAGCATGTTACGGTACCACAGAGTATTCCGAGGATATGCTGGGTATCACCTTAAGCACCAAGAAGGACAGCGAGGTAGAGACTCTGGATTACGAGTACAAGTGCCGTGAGATGGAGAAGGCAGATGCTGATGAAGTAAGAGCAGTTATCCCTCAGATCGAGACCGCTGTATCCATGAGCACCAACGCAGAAGGTGCAGTCGGATATGTGAAGGAAGGATATGCATTCTCCCCGATGTTTACACTGGGTTACAATTCCAAGATCAAGGATAAGGAGGTCGTTGCAACATGGCTCAAGCTGGAAAAGGCAAATTAAACTACAGATGTCCCTCTTGCTTCATGAGAGATATCGATATGGATATGTTCTACGATAAGGATAAGAAGGAATACTACTGTCTGCGTTGTCAGTACAGAGGATCAGAGGAAGATGTCCTGAAGAAAAATGAAATGGCAAGATTCCGTTATGGCGCTATGTATGAGCGTTACACCAAGTTTGATTTTGACTGATGTTGAAGGAATAACGCATATAAGATATAAAAAGGAGAGTCGGTTGACTCTCCTTTTTATGTACACAATATGATTACAAAATAAAATAAAATAAGGCATCTCCTACAGATAATTATTGTTTGAATGTTTTAAAATAAAACGAACATTATATCCGGATTCGTCGCAAATTCCACGGACAATCTCCTCCGCTGCATCCTTGGCATTATCGTTGATGCAGATGATACAGGTATCTTTTTTTCGGCTGAAGAGAGAAGACTTCGGCCAGCGGATATAGTAAGAAATCCGGTTTTTCAATAAAGCTCTCTCAATGAGCTGCTTGCAATCGGGATCGGATACTTCGCACAGTTCGATTTCATTATTGACTTTCAGAGTAGTATATAGCGGCTGCATGATGTCACCTCCAAATGGTATTACAATGCGATTATAGCACAGACTGTTTCCAAAGCGCAAGTAGCGCTTATACTTGACGAGGTATCCGGAAGAGGGTACAATAATATATAGAATATGACAACGCAAATAGCCCATGGAGCAGTGAAAGACGGTTTCGAGGTATGGGCGACATGCACAGAAAGGAGATTATACGATGGATTTTATAGAGAAGATCGGTGATACCATTACCGAAAAAGGAAAAGCAGCGGCAGACAAGGCAAAAGAACTGGCAGCCATTGCGAATCTGAAGAGCCAGATATCTACCTGCGAGGAAGTCATGAAGAAAAATTATTTAGAGATCGGCAAGATCTATTTTGAGCAGTACAACGATATGCCGGAGCCTCTTTTTGAAAAGCAGTGTGAGACTATTAAGAACAGTCAGAGAGCTATTGCAGATTTACAGGAAAAGATTGAGCAGCTGAAGACAAAATAATAAAATAAATGAAATACCGAAAATGTAAACAGGGTTGACAGCAATCCTGTTTTTATTTATAATGCAGACATAACAATGTTATGTGAACGATTGAACAGCTATGAAAATGATACTAATAAATGGAGATAGAAAATGCCACGAAAACAGGAAAACCAAAACGGGAATAAAGAGACCAGACAACACCTGTTGGAGTGTGCCAAAAAAGAATTTCTAAAAAAAGGGTACATGAAGGCTTCCCTGCGGAACATCTGTAAAGAAGCCGGAGTGACCACCGGCGCCCTGTATTTTTTCTTCAAGGATAAGGAAAACCTGCTGGCAGCGCTGGTGGAGGGACCATTACAGCAGCTCTACGTAGTCATGGAGGAACATTACGCCACAGAGATGCGTAACGAGACCCAGGTGGCACAGCTGGAACTGGCAGATAACGGGGATCTGGAAGCATCCAGAGAGATCATCCGGCAGATGTATGAAAACCGTGATGTATTTCTGTTACTTTTGACAAAGTCCCAGGGATCCCGATTTGAGAATTGCCTGGATGAGGTAGTGGATATCTCGGAGCAGCAGTATCGCAGATTGTGTGACATGGTGACAGACGCCACCGGCAGACCGCGTGTGGATGATTATATGACCCACTGGATGGCACATATTATGGTAGATACTTTCGTGCATCTGTTTCTGCACGAGGAAGATGAGAGCGTTGCACTGAAGCATGTGGACGCGTTGACCATGTACCTGATCCGTGGATGGATAGGCATAATGACAGGAAATTAAAATATAATGCACCCCGAAAGAGGTTCGAACTTTCCAGGGGTGCAATTTCAGAACTTCAACATAACACTGTTATGTTAATGAAAATGATTATCAATAACAATGAGGAGGCAGGATATGTATCTGGAAGTAAAGGATCTGAAGAAAAGCTACGGAGAGGGCGGCGGTTATGTACAGGTGTTAAAGGGAATCACCGCCAGAGCGGAGAAGGGTGAGATGTGTGTTATCCAGGGAACCAGTGGTTCCGGCAAATCCACACTGCTCAATTGTATCGGAGGTCTGGACACCGTGGATTCCGGTTCCATCGTCGTAGATGGAATGGAAGTGGCGGGACTTGGTAGCAAGGCATTGTCTGATTACCGGAGAGATAAGCTGGGGTTCATCTTCCAGTTTTACAATCTGGTTCCAAATCTGACAGTGAAGGAGAATATACAGGTCTGTCAGTACCTGACAAAGAATCCCCTGAATCTGGGAGAACTGCTGCAGGTGCTAGGACTTGAAGAACATCAGAATAAATTCCCCGCGCAGCTCTCCGGAGGACAACAGCAGCGCTGTGCTATCGCCAGAGCGCTGATCAAGAATCCAAGTCTTTTGTTGTGCGATGAGCCCACGGGTGCGCTGGATTCCAAGACATCCCGAGATATTTTAATGCTGCTGGAGGATATCAACAGGCAGTACGGAACCACCATGCTGATTGTTACCCATAATAATTCCATTAAAAATATGGTACACCAGGTCATCATGATTAAGGACGGACAGATCAGCAAGAACTACCGGAATGAGAAGCGGGTTCCCGCAGCAGAACTGGAGGATTTGTAGGATGCAGAGGATACTGAGCAAACGAGTACTTCGGGATATCCGTGAGAATCTCCTGCGATATCTGGCACTGTTTTTCCTGGTGGCACTGGTCATGTATATGGTAGTGGCAGTCGTGGGAGCCGCGGAGACCATCATGCAGGGGACAAAGGAGAACGGACGGATCCATCACAGAGAAGACGGACAGTTTGGAGTATTTGTTCCTCTGACGGACAGTGAGATTGCACAGATCACAGACAAGGGCGTGACATTACAGAGAGATTTTTCCCTGGATTTTCACTTAGGACAGTCTACGTTCCGTGTCTATCAGGCGAGAGAAGCCATAGATCTGTTCGTCCCGTCCCAGGGCAGCGAGATACCGGCGCAGGGAGAGATTGTGCTGGAACAGCACTATGCGGAAAAACATGAACTGGGGTTAGGGGATACCCTTACTGTAGGCGGCATGGATTTCACCGTCGCCGGAATCGGCAGTACACCGGATTATGATGCGGCTTTTGAAAAAACATCGGATACTACCGTGGACAGTAATCTGTTCGGCTTCGGATTCGTCTCGACAGAGGATTACGAAGCGCTGAAGGCGGGCGGAGAGAATTTCCGGACGGAGGATTATACTTATACCTATCTGCTGAATGATGCCATGACGGATCAGGAACTGAAGGAGTTATTACAGTCCTTTGAACTGGACCGCAGCAAGGTACAGGATACCTATTTCCTGGAAATGTTAGCAGATGCGGAAGAGACGAAAAACGATATTCAGGATGGCATTCAGGAGCTTCTGGATGGAGTGAATGAACTGGTGGACGGTGTGGACGAACTGGCAGATCACAATGCGGAACTGACGGATGCGGCGGATGAACTATTCGATGCTATGCTGGAGCAGATCAACGATAGCTTGAAAGATGCAGGTGTGGAGGTGACGCTGACCGCGTCGAATTACGAACAACAGTTAAATGTCATGATCGCCAATCCGCATGCCTATACCGCATCCATCAGACAGGATCTTCAGGATGCGAAAAAATCACTGGAAGAGCTGCAGGAATTTAAGGATGGTATCAAGGAATATACGGACGGTGTCAACGCGGCTTCCGACGGCAGCGGCAAGCTGGTCGTGGGAATGGGACAGATCGCGGCAAACAGTGATGCACTGAATCAGGGCACAGATGCTATTTTCAATGCGATCTTCGACATGGTGAACAAACAGCTGCAGGAGCAGTTTAGCGTTGCGGGAATTCCTTTTTCCGGACTGACGGCGGATGGATACGGCAAGGAACTGGATCAGATGGCAGCGATGTTCACACAGATGGGAGCTTCTCAGATGGCAGCACAGCTGTCGGGGGTAAAGGACCAGCTGGACAAGGTAGCACAGTTTCGGGATGGTGTGAAGGCATATACGAAAGGTGTCGGAGAAGCTTCCATCGGCAACCAGCAACTGTTCTGCGGACTGAGCACCCTCTATACCGCCAGCGAAGCTGTAGTGGACGGCACGGATGCGGTGGTGGATGCCCTGATCGATATAGCGGAAGAGCAGCTGAAAGAAAGTGATATCAACGTAGATCTGACCACCGAAAATTATAAGGAAGAGCTGGACCGTCTGATGGCGGAGGGCAGCAGTGTGGATGGGGCGCTGCGGGATTCTCTGAAGAATGCGAAGGATACCCTGGCGGATCTGGAGGATTTCCGGGAAGGAATCATAGATTACACGGATGCCGTAGACGAGATCGCCGACGGCAGCAGAGAATTGCGGGACGGTGTACAGGAACTGCAGGATGAAGCCAATGACATGATCGATGAGTATTTTACCTTCGATATCGACAATCTGACACAGTTCCTCGTAGCAGCGGATAATCCCCGTATCGACGGCGCCAGCGGAGATGTGGTCATCAATAAATACGCAGGTATTGTATCCGGTATTATTCTGATGATCATGTTCACCTATGTGATCTCTGTATTCGTGGTACATAATATTGAAAAAGAAAGCAGTGTCATCGGTGCACTGTATGCGCTGGGTGTGACCAGAGGGCAGTTATTGTTCCACTATCTGTTAAATCCCATGATCATTTCTTTCTTAGGAGGTGCGGTGGGATGCGTGCTGGGATTCTCGAAATACGGTATGGGCTGGCAGATGGAGGACAGTATCACATATTATTCCCTGCCGCCCCTGACGATCATCACCCCGGCATATCTGTTAATCTACAGTCTGGTCATGCCGCCGGTGACGGCAGCAGTGGTGAATTGCCTGGTCATCAGTAAAAAATTAAAGCGCACGGCACTGTCCCTGCTTCGTAATGAGCAGACCGCAGGCAGAGCCGGTAAGATACGGGATATGAATCTGGGCAATATGAAATTCCTGCACAGATTCCAGATCAGGCAGCTTCTTAGAGAGATGCGCTCCGCCGTGGCGGTGGTGATCGGTATGTTTATCTGTCTGCTGGTGCTGATGGTCTCTGCGGATTGTTATGTATTGTGCGTAAATTTCGGAACGGCATGTCTGGATGAGACGACCTATGCCTATATGTATACTTACAAATATCCTACGGAGGATGTCCCGGAGGGCGGTACCCCCGCCTATGCGGAAAGCCTGAAAAAAGAGGCTTATGGTTACAATCTGGATGTGACGGTCTTGGGAATTGATAAGGACAATCCCTATTTCCCCGTGGAGACCAGCGATAAGAAAAACGAAATCGTGATCTCCAGCGCCGCGGCACAGAAATTCGGAGTGAAGGTGGGCGACAAGCTGGTGCTTTCCGATGAGGTAAATGAGAGAGATTATGCCTTTACCGTAAAGGATATCGTTCATTTTGCCTCCGGTGTCTATGTCTTTTTAGACAGGGATGCCATGCAGGAGCTGTTCGATCAGGAAGAGGATTATTATAATGTAGTGTTTGCGGATCATGCCCTGGATATTGACAATGGCAGATTGTACTCTACGATATCTAGGGAAAATGTGGAGGAGAGTTCCCAGATATTTACCAATATGATGGGACCTATGGTTACAATGCTGGCGGCAATTTCGGCATTGATCTTTATGATCGTCATGTATCTGATGATGAAAGTTATGATCGACCGTTCTGCATTCTCTATCTCACTGATGAAGGTATTCGGTTACCGCAAACGCGAGATCCGTAAGCTGTACCTGGACGGGAATTTCTATATTATCCTGCTGGGTGCTCTGGTGGGAGTACCGGTGTCAAAATGGTGCATGGACCTGCTCTTCCCGTATTTTATCTCCAATGTGGCGATCGGTATGGATCTGCAGTTTCCGCCGGTGTTGTATGCAATGATCTACGGAGGAATCCTGATCTGCTACCTGGTGATCAATTTCCTACTGGTGCGCAGACTGAACAAACTGGTGCCTGCGGAAGTATTGAAGAATAGAGAATAAAGCGAAATATTTCAGATACCTCTCATCGAAAGGTGAGGGGTATTTTTTGGCTTTTTCTGAAAATATCTGTTGACAGTATATGGCAATAATGGTATAACAATACTAATCCTATCGGACAGATGGGAATAATAGGAAAAGCAGGAAATGAATGCAGGAGGAGACAAGTTATGAAAAACAGCATCTTAAAAAAGACAGTAGCAGTATTGGCAGCAGGAACAATGGCGGTATCTCTTGCTGCATGTGGAAACACCCAGAGCGCAGGAACGACCCAGGGCAGTACAGCCCAGGAGAACGCAGCGCAGAGTGATGCAGCCCAGGGCAATACAGCCCAGGACAATACGGAGAAGACCAAAATTGTCGTAGCTACTACGGGAACCGGTCCCAGCCCCTTTATTTTCCAGGGAGATGACGGCAAGCTGGACGGTTATGATATCGCAGTCATTAAGGAGATTTTCTCCAGACTTCCCCAGTATGAGCTGGAGTTCCAGACGACGGAGTTTGCATCCATTTTTACCGGAATTGATGCAGGATATTATCAGATGGGTGTGAACAACATTTCTTATAATAAAGAGAGAGGTGAAAAGTATTTATTCTCGGATGTGTACAGTGTAAGTACCTACGGTATTCTGGTACGGGATGACAATACCGATATTCAGACACTGGATGATCTGCCGGGACATACCACAGAGACTTCCCCTACCAGCTACAATGCTTCCATGTACCAGGCATACAATGAAGCACATCCCGATGCACAGATCGAGGTATCTTACATCGAGGATTCCAACAATACACCGTTAAGTGTATCCGACGGCAAGATCGACTTTGAACTGTTTTCCAAGACAACACTGCAGTCCCAGGTAGCGGAATACGGACTGACCAATGTGAAGATCATTGATGTGCCCATTGAAGATTCCACCGCATTCATGGATAAATTAAGCGGTAACTTCTTCGTAGTATCCAAAGAATATCCCCAACTGGTGGAGGACATCAATACCGCATTTGAAGCAGCACTGGACGAAGGCAAGATTCTGGAGATCTCCAAACAGTATCTGGGTGACGATGCGGACAACAACACGATCCTGAACAAGGAATATATTGAATTTGCAAAAGAATACATTGCAAACGATCAGGCAGCAACCAACTAAACGAATATAAAGCAAAGGGACATAAGGCTATGCTGAACATATTTGATCCATCTGTAGTAATTGATGATATCGGCGTTTTAATCGGATATATTCCCATTACACTGGGACTGACCGCTGCGGCGGGAATCACGGGACTGCTTCTGGGATTTCTGCTGGCGATAATACGGACCCGCAGGATTCCGGTGCTGCATCAGATTGCGGGAGTATTTATCTCCCTGATGCGCGGAACCCCTGTGCTGGTACAATTATATGTGACCTATTTTGGCATTCCCATTTTAATTAAATACATTAACTACTATCAGAATAAAAATATTCAGATAGCCGAGATCCCTGCCATCCTGTATGCC
>CAVFMG010000045.1:0-17805 GCA_963623435.1 Odoribacter splanchnicus | reverse complement strand
CAATTGTACAGATCCTCATAGAAGCCGGAGAGCGCCTCCTTGGCTTTAATGTCAAAGGAGTAACGTGCAAGGGTATCAAATAACCCGGAAGCACTGAAATAGATCACAGAATGACCGCTTTTCAATAATTCACTGGCGATACATCCCGACAAAAAGCTTTTGCCAGTACCTACTGTACCATAAAAGAATAAATTGTGGTAGTCTTGTTTGAAGTTTTGTACAAAATTGTGGCAGACATCTACGCATTTTCGGAAATGAGCCAGATCTTCGCCCTGATAGTATTCGTAAGACAGGTTGGAAAAATTCTCGGAAGCGATCATATCCCGGATATGTGACTGCTCATAGAGAATATCCAGTTCCTGCTGATGGAAACAATGACATTTTTTGCGGAGACCGTCTTCGTTGTTGATGTAACCCGTATCCTTACAGTCGGGACAGTCGTAGACAGGTTCCAGATAATCTGCGGGATATCCGGCGGATGTGAGCAATTCCTTCTTCTGACGGGAAATCTCTTTCAAAGAGGCACGCAGTCTGGTGAGCGCCTCATCATCACCGTTTAATAAAAGCTTTGCCTGAGCTACGGAGAGCTCACCTATGGATTCGTCCAGTCTGCCGTATTCCGGAAGCTTGGCATAGACTTCGATGCGGCGCTGCTCCGTCAGATGACGGTTGCGGTCTCTGGCCTGTTCATAGCCCTTCATAATGGAATTGTATTGTGCGTTAGTCAGTGACACGGCATGTTCCCCTTTACCTGTGAATATTTCGATTAATTACTTAAGATCTCTTTTTCCAGAGCAGCAAAATCATAGCTGTTCTGTGCAAACTGCGTGAAACGGTTGGAAGATGCCGCAGGTGCCGGCTTTGCTGCCTTTTTCTTCTGATAGGAAGCATCTGCCTGCTGGATATCAGCCTTGTGGTGGATGCCTGCGTTCTTCCAGCTGCTTAAGATACCTTCGGCATATTCAAAACGGTGTCTGTCTGTGGCAAGAGAACTGCGTTCACAGGCTTCTAATATAATATCCGCGCTGAAACCGTAATCTCTGGTCCAGCGGTTGATGAATTCCAGTTCCTTCGCAGTGGGAGCGGTATTGCGTCCTAAGCTGTTCATGATGGAATAGACACTTTTATCGTAACGGGTGGAGAATTTCTGCGCCTGCTTCGGGGTGGTGATCCCTTCTTCTGCCCAGTTGACTGCCACTTTTTCTATGTATTTAAAATCCTTCTTCCCACGCTCCACGCAGTACTGCAACAGATAATCGATCAGATCTTCCGAAAAATGCAGCACATCCGTGAAGAACAGGATCGTCTTGATCTCGGAGGGGGTCAGGGGCTTACCGATGTAGGCTTCCGCGATAAACAGAAGCTGGGAAGTCTCTTCCCGTTCCTTGAATTCCCGTAACTGATCCAGGGAATAGGCGGGCTTGGTATAGCTGTGAACTTCTTCCTGTGCCGCGGGCTGCATAACCGGCGCTGCAACAGTGTTAATTACGGGAACCCCGGCAACATTTTGAGCCTGCGCGGGACCGGAAGTCAACAGTACATTGTGCTGGGGAGCTTTCGCTGTCTGTGCACTCAGGTCACGCAGGTGGATCCCTACCAGAGTCTTATTCTCATCGAAGTCCAGATCTAAGATCTGCTGCTTTTCCCAATATTTTAATGCACGGATCACGTCCTTCTCCGTGTGGTTGAACTTGTCCGCAATTCCGGACACACTGACAGCCTGATCCGCATTCAGCATGCGCAGCAGATAAAAATAGACCTTGAGCTGTGCGTCGTTGGCATCCTTCATATATTCATCAATAAACAGATTGGATACTACCGTAGAATCTGCATAATTATCCTTATAGAGCGCTATCCGTGCCATAACACACAATACCTTCTTTCACAAGTTTCAGAAATTCACAAATCATTCCTTTTTCAAAGTAAGACCAAGTATAGCATAAGACCTGTGAAAAAGAAATAGTCAATTTGCCGGAAAACCTTGTAAATACTGGACTTTCGCCGCTTCGGATAAAAATGTGGAAACGGTGGATATTGTGGATATTTGCAGACGATGTTTCGGAAAATCCTTATAGAATGGCAAAATTATGTCAAAATATGACAGAAAATTATCCACAGGAAAACAATAAAATATCCACAGCCGGGAAGGGGATAATCCCCAACAGTTACTGTGGATAATGTGGACAACTAATTGCCAAGCAGGTTTTCACCGATTTTTACTACATCTCCGGCACCCATAGTTATCAACAGGTCACCGTTTATGCAATTTTCTAATAAAAAGTTTTCAATCTCATCAAAAGAAGGGAAATAGTAGCATTCATGCCCTAACGCCTGAATCTCTGCCTGCAGGGTCTCGGAGCTGATTCCCAGGGTATCTGTCTCACGGGCAGCATAGATATCTGCCAGAACAACTTTGTCTGCCAGACTTAAGGCCTTGGCGAAGTCTTTCATAAACGCCTTGGTTCTGGTGTAAGTATGGGGCTGGAAGACACACCAGAGGGTCTTGTGGGGATAGTTGGCAGCTGCATGCAGGGTAGCTGCAATCTCTGTGGGATGATGCGCATAGTCATCAATAATGGTAACACCACCAATGGTTCCCTTGTATTCAAATCTGCGGTCCGTGCCGGTGAAGCCATGCAGTGCGGAAGCGGTGACCTCACGGTTAACCTCTAACAGGTCAGCTAACGCGATGGAAGCGATGGCATTGATGACATTATGTTCTCCGGGAACCTGCAGGGCAAAACTGCCGGATGTCTTTCCATGACAATGCAGTACGAAGGAAGGATGCCCAAACTCGTCGTAAGTAATATCCGAAGGATAATAGTCTGCGGCGGAACCGTCGCTGTTGACGGCTTCCTTATTAAATGTGATCACGCGGCAGGCAAGGTCTCCTGTGATCTCCTGCAGTCTGTCGATGGCGCCGTTGATGATCAGGCAGCCGTCAGCGGGCAGAAGCTTTGCAAATTTATGGAAGGAATTCCGGATATCCTCCAGATCCTTGAAGAAGTCCAGATGATCCTCTTCGATATTTAAGATCATGCCGATCTTCGGGTAAAAGCTTAAGAAGCTGTTGGTATATTCACAGGCTTCCGTCACGAACAGATCGGTGCTGCCGACACGGATGTTGCCTCCGATGCTTTTTAACATTCCTCCGATGGACAGGGTGGGATCCGTTCCGGCATGCAGCAGGATCTCGCTGACCATGGAGGTCGTGGTAGTCTTGCCGTGGGTGCCGCTGATGGCAATGGGAGTCTTGTAATTCTGCATGATCTCACCTAAGAGCTGGGCTCTGGTCAGATACGGAATTTTCCTTTCCATCGTTGCCATATATTCGGGATTATCCTTATGAATCGCACTGGTAAATACCACACAGTCGATATCATCGGTAATATTCGCGGCACGTTGTCCATAAAATACATTGATCCCCTTGCTCTCCAGTGTCTCGGTAAGGGGGCTTTTGGAACGGTCGGAGCCGGATACACGGAAGCCGGCATCCTTCAGAATCTCTGCGAGACCGCTCATGCTGATACCGCCGATACCTACAAAATAAATGGATGAGGGGTGATTAAAGTCTATCTGATACATGTTGACACTTCCTTAATATAGTGTAGTTGCAATACTTATTAACATTATATACATAGGAGAGGAAAAAAACAATCCGTAGGTACGATTTTGCAAATGAGGTTCTGAATATTTACAAAATGTGTAAGTTTACGGATTATTATTAAAACATTTTCTAAGGGACTGGTAGAAATCTACAAAAAGATTGCTAAAGAAAAGATGATTATGTAAAAAATGGATATAAAAATCGTAAAAAGGCAAAAAAAACTAGTAATAAATATTCACTTTCCATTGCTAATGTGTTATAATCACATTATCACATCCGAAGGAAAAGACATACGCTTTTTCGAGACAGATGGATACATCGGATAATAGCCGCAAGCGACTATTTATTACAACAGGTGGAAGGCTAGATAGAGGTGAGGATATGATTAAGAAAGAAATGATAGCCATGCTATTGGCTGGAGGACAGGGAAGCCGTCTTGGTGTGCTGACATCCAAGGTTGCTAAACCTGCCGTTGCATTCGGAGGCAAGTACCGCATTATCGATTTTCCCCTTTCTAATTGTATTAATTCGGGAGTGGATACGGTAGGCGTACTGACACAGTACCAGCCCCTCAGACTGAATACCCATATCGGAATCGGTATTCCCTGGGATCTGGATCGCAACATCGGAGGAGTTACCGTACTTCCTCCTTATGAGAAGAGTACCAACAGTGAGTGGTATACCGGTACTGCAAATGCAATCTATCAGAATCTGGAGTACATGGAGAGCTACAATCCGGAGTATGTGCTGATTCTTTCCGGAGATCATATCTATAAGATGGACTACGAGGTCATGCTGGACTTTCATAAGGCGAACAACGCGGAAGTCACCATCGCGGTAATGCCGGTTCCTATGGAGGAGGCAAGCCGTTTCGGTATCATGATCGCTGATGAGAACCATCGGATTACCGAGTTTGAAGAGAAGCCGGAACATCCCAGAAGCAATCTTGCAAGTATGGGTATTTACATATTTAACTGGAAGACATTGAAGGAAGCCCTGATCGCTATGGCTGACCAGCCGGCACTGGATTTCGGTAAGCATGTTATCCCTTACTGCCATGAGAAGGGTGCACCTTTATATGCCTATGAATTCACCGGCTACTGGAAGGATGTAGGTACGCTGAGCTCCTATTGGGAAGCCAATATGGAACTGATCGATATCGTACCGGAGTTCAACCTGTATGAGGAGTACTGGAAGATCTATACCAAGAGTGAGATCCAGCCCCCTGATTATATTGCAGCCGACAGCGTGGTAGAGCGCAGTATCATCGGCGAAGGTTCTGAGATCTACGGAGAGGTATACAGCTCCGTAATCGGACGTGGTGTTACCATCGGTAAGGGAACTGTGGTCCGCGACTCCATTATTATGAATCAGACCCAGATCGGCGAAGAATGCGAGATCAACAAGGCAATCATTGCGGAGAACGTAGTGGTGGGCAACCATGTAAGATTAGGTGTTGGTGAGGAAGCAGAGAATGATACCGCACCTCACATTTACAACCACGGACTTGTAACCATCGGTGAGAAGAGCGTGATTCCTGACGGTATCAGCGTAGGCAAAAACTCAGTGATATCCGGAGTAACAGCTGCTGCAGATTATAAGGATTCCCAGCTCGCAAGCGGCAAAACATTAATTAAGGCAGGTGAATAGCAGTGAGAGCGATTGGAATTATTTTAGCAGGCGGTAACAATCACAGGATGCGGGAGCTTTCCCAGAAGAGAGCAATATGTGCAATGCCTATCGCAGGCAGCTATCGCAGTATTGACTTTACACTGAGTAATATGACCAACTCTCATATTCAGAAGGTGGCAGTATTTACCCAGTACAATGCAAGAAGTCTGAACGAACATCTGAATTCCTCCAAATGGTGGGATTTCGGACGTAAGCAGGGAGGCTTATATGTATTTACTCCCGCTGTGACGGCAGAGAACAGCAACTGGTACAGAGGAACTGCAGATGCTATTTACCAAAATCTGAATTTCCTGAAGAACAGTCATGAGCCCTATGTAGTAATTGCATCCGGCGACTGTGTATACAAGCTGGATTACAATAAGGTACTGGAATACCATATCGAGAAAAAGGCAGACATTACAGTAGTTTGCCGTGAGATGGAAGCCGGTCTGAATGTGGAGCGTTTCGGTACGATCCGCATGAACGAAGAGAGCCGTATCGAGGAGTTCGAGGAGAAACCTCTGCAGGCGAAGACCAACACCATTTCCTGCGGTATCTATGTGGTTCGACGCAGACTGCTGATCGAAATGATCGAGAAGTGTGCGGAGGAAGACCGCTATGATTTTGTAAGAGATATTCTGATCCGTTACAAGGATCTGAAGAGAATCTACGGATATAAGATCAAGGATTACTGGAGAAATATCGCATCCGCAGAAGATTACTACAACACCAACATGGACTTCCTGAAGGCAGATGTGAGAAATTACTTCTTCAAGCAGTATCCGGATGTATATTCCAAGGTGGATGATCTGCCTCCCGCAAAATACAATCCCGGTTCCCAGGTGCGTAACAGCCTGGTATCCAGCGGATGTATCGTCAATGGTGTGGTAGAGAATTCCGTAATCTTCAAGAAGAGCTATATCGGCAACAACTGTGTGATCAAGAATTCCATTATTCTCAATGACGTATACATTGGAGATAACACGCATATTGAAAACTGTATTGTGGAGAGCCGTGATACGATTCGTGCGAATTCGTACTTTGTGGGAGAAGGCGAAGTTAAGATCGTAGTGGAACGGAATGAGAGGTATGTAATCTAAGTGATCCAGATCCGAGATCGTTACAGTGCGTGGCTGCTTGCAGACAAAGCACTGTGGCGATTCGCGGATCTAACAGATATGAGTAAGTAGGGCGATAGCCCGGAATACGAATGTCTGTAGCATTTTGAGAGCCCGTAGGGCGGAAAAATGCGTAAGGATCACGATAACAACACCAAGGGGGTTAACAAATGCAGATTACAGATGTACGTGTTCGTAAGATCACCAAGGAAGGCAAGATGAAAGCCATCGTATCCATTACACTGGACGATGAATTCGTTGTGCATGATATCAAGGTGATTGAAGGAGAAAAGGGATTGTTTATTGCAATGCCGAGTAAGAAGGCGACGGACGGAGAATACAGGGATATTGCTCATCCCATCAATTCTTCCACCAGAGAGAATTTGCAGAGAGTGATCCTGGAGAGTTACGAGAAGGCTTTGGACGAGCCGGAAGAAGTTATCTGAATAGCATAAATAAAAGCTGTTGTCAGCAGAGAAATCTGTGACAACAGCTTTTTATTTTTCAAAAAATCAGGATCGCTGATAAGCACACAGCCCGTTCTCGAACTGCAGCCTGTCGATCAGCTCCAGAGAACCGCCTCTTCTTCGGTACAATTCGATGGTTCCGACAGCACTGCCGCCTTCCCACAGAGGTGCGGGAGATACCTTACCGTCCGGATTCTCATAGAGCAGAGGCATCATCTGATCCTTACTGCAGTTCCCGGAGATCCGGATGACGGAAGTGCGGTTCTGCGCCTTAAAATGCCAGATGAAACGTTTGTTAGTCTCCTTGACTTTCCATTTGCAGCGGGGCAGTGTCAGAGGCTTGCCGAAGTGGTACTCGAAATCTTCTCCGGTATAGGTCAGCTGCATCAAAATCCTGCGCCGCATGGGGAAAAATAAAAACTTCGGACAACAGCCGTCGATGGCGAGGGCGGAATGCTTCAGTTCTCGACCGGTGCGCTCGCTGATCAGATGACCGGAAGCAAACTGCAGCCAGGGCTGATTGTAACTGCGTCCCCAGTGCTTGTCCGCATAGCCGTAAGAGGTCTCCGGTGTGACTTCGTAGGTCTCACCATCCAAAATGACGGTTCCACGGAAAAAGGTACGGATTCCTTCCCCGTGCCAGAAGCTTTCCAGTGCATGAATCGCAGTGAAAAAAGCGTTGGCAATATATCCGGTATGGCATGCCACTGCTTTGTGAACCTCCAGATCCCATACAAAACTGCCGGCATCGGTCATCAGCGAACGATGTCTTGCAGTCTCTTCGGAGATCTCGATGGCGCCGCTGATGCGGTTCTCGCTTAAGACACAGTCTTCGATCTGCATGTAAAAAGGATCCTGTGCCACCTGCAGCGAAGTCATGGGATAATAAGACTGTAACTGCAGTCCACCGTCTCCGTCTTCCGGGAAAACACCTGCTTTGATGCAGAGATAG
The DNA here is from genome assembly GCA_963623435.1 of Odoribacter splanchnicus. Taxonomy (GTDB): domain Bacteria; phylum Bacillota; class Clostridia; order Lachnospirales; family Lachnospiraceae; genus Acetatifactor. The sequence continues at coordinate 9,990 of CAVFMG010000045.1, read as the reverse complement.
GAAGGCTTCATGCCGTGGCGCTTGTAATAAGGATGCTGACCTAAGATCGGCTGCGCGGCTCCGAGAGCCGGGTTCAAAATACTGTATTCCACAAAAAAAGTGCGGGTCTTAAGCGTCGTGGGACAAATGCCCTGGAAGGAATGCCACCAGCGCATGTAGCCACGTTTTGCATCAGAACCCCGCAACATATATGCATTTCTCTTCAGATCCGATGAATTCATAGATAAAAGACTCCCCGCTTCCGTACCCCTCAAACAACATTTCGTAGATAATATGTATATTATAATACTATATGTTGTGAATGACAAGGGTGTCGGAAGAATCTTAAGAAAGTTTTAGATATTTTCTTTGATCCGGATATCCACTGCCGTATAATTGTATTCCTTCTCCGGGGCTTCCCCGGTAGTCAGGTAGGCAAACAGCAGGGCGAGAGGCTTGCTGCCCTGTATTTTCGGCTGCTGGCAGATGGTAGCGGCAATCGTGTCATTTTCTAACATCTGCTTCGTAGTGGGAACCAGATCAAAGGCGATGATACGGACAGAGCCCTTTTTCCCCAGAGATTCTACACTGCGGCAGCCGCCATAGACACCGCCGGCGGCAAAAAACAGAGCATTAATCTCCGGATGCTCTGACAGCAGTGCGGCCGTCTTCTCATAGCTCTCTACTTCGTCGTCATGGATCTCCACGGTATCTACCACATGGATCCGGTCGGAGTAAGGCTCTAAAGTCTTCAGAAATCCGGCGATACGCTCTGTATGGCAGAGAATATTGGAGGAACCTGTAATAATTCCCACCTTTACGGTGCCGGAAGTCATCAGCTGCAAAAGCCCTGCGGCAGTAGCGCCGCTGCGGGTATAATTGCTGCCAACATAAGCCAGCCGCCTGGAATTCTCGATATCCGTGTTCAGTGTCACCACGGGGATCCCCTGTTCGTATAACGCATCGATGCAGTTGCGGATCCGGTCGTCATTATAGGGAGTCATGGCGATACCGTTCGCTTCTTCCGCCACAAGCTCCTTCACTGCCTGCAGCTGTGCCTCTACACCGAAAGAGATCTGCTTCGTGATGACGGTACAGTTATAACCGGCGAGTTCTTCAGCTTTTTCCTCGATGCCTGCCAGAACATCCTGGAAAAAAGGATTCCCGGTGGAAAACAGGATGACACCTAATTTCAGCCTCTTTTTCTGTGCGGCAAGAACCAGTCCGGCACGGTTGGGCTTGTAATCTAGCTCTTTTGCAATTTTTCGGATGCGTTCGGCGGTCTCTGGGTTCACTGCGCCGCGGTCGTTTAAGACGCGATCCACGGTGCCACGGGACACCCCGGCGAGTGCCGCAATTTCCTTGATAGTAGCCATGTGATTTTCTCCTATATCTTGTAATAACGTAACATATTTTTGATTTGAAGTCAATGAAACGAGCGTATTTGTCCGGGCACGGAGATGAAACGGTTACAGAGATAGACTGCCAGACATTTTTTGTAAGAAAATCACGGAAAATATAAAACTTCTACTTGAAAAACTTTCTCACAACAGTTATGATAAGACTATAGCGTGCACGGGCACGCTGTAGAACGAAAATGGGTTACAGCACAAACTAACTATGGGAGGAAGATTCATGTTATACATTGGAATCGATCTGGGCACTTCAGCAGTAAAGCTGCTCTTAATGGACAGCGAAGGGAAGATCCGGAATATTGTATCCCGGGAATACCCTTTGTATTTCCCACATCCCGGCTGGTCGGAACAGAAGCCGGAGGACTGGTATGAACAGACCATGGAAGGCATCCGGGAGCTTCTTGCAGATGCCGACAGAAGTCAGGTGGCGGGTATCAGCTTCGGCGGACAGATGCACGGGTTAGTCATTCTGGATGAGAAAGATCAGGTGATCCGCCCGGCGATCCTCTGGAACGACGGCAGGACCACGGAAGAGTGCGATTATCTGAACAACGTGATCGGCAAAGAGAAGCTGTCAGAGTATACGGCAAATATTTCCTTTACCGGATTTACCGCACCGAAGATCCTCTGGGTGAAAAAGAACGAGCCGGAGAACTTCGCAAGGATCCAAAAGATCATGCTGCCGAAGGACTACATCACCTATCGTCTGACCGGGGTGCACTGCACGGATGTATCGGATGCGTCCGGTATGCTTTTGTTCGATGTGAAGAACCGCTGCTGGTCGAAGGAAATGTGTGAGATCTGCGGTGTGACCGAAGATCAGCTGGCGACCTGCTATGAAAGCTATGAGAAGGTGGGCTGCGTATTGCCGGAGGTGGCAGACGAACTGGGACTTCCTCACAATGTGGTAGTAGCGGCGGGAGCCGGAGACAATGCGGCAGCAGCGGTAGGTACCGGAACCGTCGGAGACAATAGGTGTAATATTTCTCTGGGTACCAGCGGAACGATTTTCATTTCCTCCAATCATTTTGGCGTGGATCAGAACAATGCCCTGCATTCCTTTGCCCATGCGGATGGTCATTACCATCTTATGGGATGTATGTTAAGTGCCGCTTCCTGCAATAAATGGTGGATGGATGAGATCATCGGAACGAAGGATTACGCTACAGAGCAGGCACAGATCGAGAAGCTGGGAGAGAATCATGTCTACTTCCTGCCGTATCTGATGGGTGAGCGTTCTCCCCACAACGATCCCAACGCCAGAGGAACCTTTATCGGCATGACCATGGACACCACGAGAGCCGATATGACCCAGGCGGTGTTAGAAGGTGTGGCTTTTGCCCTGAGAGATTCCCTGGAGGTGGCGAAGTCCCTGGGCATCCATCTGGAGCGGACGAAGATCTGCGGCGGCGGAGCGAAGAGCCCCCTGTGGAAGAAGATGATTGCCAACATTCTGAACCTGAAGGTGGATGTGATCGAGAGCGAAGAGGGACCGGCAATGGGTGGTGCCATGCTGGCAGCAGTAGCATGCGGCGAATATGCAAGCGTGGAAGAGATTGCGGAGAAGTTCGTCAAAGTCACCGGCACGGTAGAACCGGATCCGGAACTGGTGGCGAAATACGAAGAACGCTATCAGAAGTTCCGCCAGATCTATCCGGCATGCAAGCCACTGTTTGAAATTCTGAAATAGACCGGCATACAACACCGTAGAAAAATCAAACAACAGCATAATAAAACGAACCTCGTTATTTTAAGTTTGAGCTATAATAGAGAAAGGCTGGTAGAGTAAAATGAAAATTTTATCGGTAAAGGATCCTGCATTCCGTAAATACGGCAGAGTGATCAACAATGTGGACTTCACGGAGCTAGTGGAGGAGATGAAGAAGACACCGGTTCCTGAGGACGTGGTATATGAGCCCGGAATCAATGCTCTGGAAGCACTTCCTGTGAAAAAGGAGCTGGAGACGGTTGCTTACGGAGAGATGCCTATACAGATCGGTTATTGCAACGGTCATAATTCCAAGCTGAATGCAGCGGAATATCACAGAAGCTCTGAGATCAATGTGGCAGCAACAGATGCCATACTGATCCTCGGACAGCGGGCAGATGTGGCAGAGGATTTCACCTATGATACTTCCAAGATGGAGGCTTTTCTGGTACCGGCAGGAACGGGGGTAGAGATTTTTGCAACCTCCCTGCATTATGCACCCTGCGGTGTAGACGGACAGGGATTCCAGGTAGCAATTGTATTACCGCAGGGTACGAATTATCCGTTAGAAGGAACCCATCAGAAAGTGGAGCAGGGCAAGGCACCCAGTGAGGATGCACTGCTTGCCGCTACGAATAAGTGGCTGATCGGTCATGCGGAGGGCGGACTTCCCGAAGGGAGCTTTATCGGACTTGTTGGTGAGAATCTGGATGTCAGCAAATAACAGTGGCAGAATGAAAAACGATTTGAACGCCGGCAGCTCCTGTGTGGGGCAAGACGGCAGTAAAATAAATGTCATAGAGAAAAAGAAAACAAAAACAGGAGGATTACAAAATGAGTAATTTACCCGAAGTAAAAATTGGCGTTGTGGCAGTCAGCCGCGACTGTTTCCCCGAGAGCCTTTCCGTAAACAGAAGAAAAGCTCTGATGAAGGCTTATACCGAAAAGTACGGCACCGACAGTATCTATGAGTGTCCGGTCTGTATCGTAGAGAGCGAGATCCACATGGTACAGGCTCTGGAAGATATCAAGAAGGCAGGATGTAACGCACTGTGCGTATATCTGGGCAACTTCGGCCCCGAGATCTCCGAGACCTTACTGGCAAAGCATTTTGACGGACCCGCAATGTTCATCGCTGCAGCAGAAGAGACCCAGAACGATTTGGTAGGCGGCAGAGGTGATGCTTATTGTGGTATGCTGAATGCCAGCTACAACTTAAAGCTTCGCAATGTGAAAGCTTATATTCCCGAGAATCCCGTAGGAACCGCAGCTGAGTGCGCAGATATGCTGCACGAGTTTGTTCCTATTGCAAGAGCTATTGTGGGGCTGAGCAGTCTGAAGATCATTTCCTTCGGTCCCAGACCTTTGAACTTCTTAGCTTGTAATGCACCCATCAAGCAGCTGTACAATCTGGGCGTGGAGATCGAGGAGAACTCCGAGCTGGATCTGTTCGAAGCCTTCAAGAAACATGACGGAGACGAGAGGATCCCCGCTAAGGTGAAAGAGATGGAAGCAGAGCTGGGCGCAGGCAACCATAAGCCCGAAGTACTACCGAAGCTGGCTCAGTATGAGTTGACCCTGCTTGACTGGATCGAGGCTCACAAGGGGTATCGTAAGTATGTAGCCATTGCCGGAAAATGCTGGCCTGCATTCCAGACCCAGTTTGGTTTCGTACCCTGCTATGTAAACAGCCGCCTCACCGGTATGGGCATTCCCGTATCCTGTGAAGTAGATATCTACGGCTGCTTAAGTGAGTTCATCGGAACCTGTGTCAGCGCAGATACCGTAACTCTGTTAGATATTAACAATACTGTTCCCGATGATATGTACGAAGAGTCCATCAAGGGCAAATTCAACTATACGCACAATGATACCTTCATGGGCTTCCATTGCGGCAACACCAACTCCAAGAAGCTGACCTCCTGCAACATGAAGTACCAGATGATCATGGCAAGAACCCTTCCCGAAGAGGTAACCCAGGGCACTCTGGAGGGAGATATTGTTCCCGGAGACATCACCTTCTACCGCTTACAGTCTACCGCAGACAACAAGCTGCGCGCTTACATCGCACAGGGTGAAGTCCTTCCCGTAGCTACCAGATCCTTCGGTGGTATCGGTATCTTCGCTATTCCTGAGATGGGACGTTTCTATCGTCACGTACTGATCGAGAAGAATTTCCCTCACCACGGTGCCGTAGCATTCGGACACTTCGGCAAGGCTCTGTATGAAGTATTCAAGTACATCGGCGTACCCGTAGAGGATCTGAACTTCAACCAGCCGAAGGGCATGCTGTATCCGACCGAGAACCCTTTTGCATAAGCAGCATAACATAACAATATAGACAGGAACACGTACACTAAACGCCTCTGCCGGTTTGTCCGGCGGAGGCGTTTTATTATGCGGATCGGTTTTGCTTTTTTAATGACGGTTTCATACGCTTGACCATCTACGGTATAGGACAGCTACGCATCCCGCTCGTCGCTGAGGTTGCCTTCGTTATCCAGAACCTCATATTCCCGGACATCAGTAATCTGCGCAGTGGTCCGGGAATAGGTTCGCTGAATCTCTTTATAATCCATCAACTCGCTGTATCCACCGATGACCATTGTAAGTCCAATGATCCAAAAGACAGAAGAAAAAATGAGAAAGTTACGCCATTTTTTCCCAACGGTCTTAATGACAAAATAGAGAAAAACAGTGATTGTGATGTAATAGCAGTCTCCGTAAGAATTATGCGTTTTTCTGCTTCCGTGCCTTTACCACATACACAATAGCGATCACTATATCCGCGCAATAAATAAAGCATCCGATGCCCATCAATACCGTAGCGGTGGTGGAGAGGATGCTTTCTTTGCGCATCCGAATGCTGCATCCGATGGAACTGATGCCGGTGAGTAGGAGGGTCAATAGACTGATGACAGCTGACCAGAGGATGAGACCAATGCCCCATATGCTCAGAGCCATGCCGATGAACCCCATTATAAAATGCAGGATATATGCGGGAACTTGCACTCCTTTGGTGATGAGATTCATACGGGCGGCTTCTCTGGCAGTCATTTTGCCGCTGGCAGCCTGCACCGCATTGACAATCGCAATTATAAAAGAGTACAGATTATAGATCACGGTGGTAACGAATAGACCTATCACAGCGGCATTGTAGTAACTGTCCGGCAGAGCGTCTATCACATGCAGAAAAACTGCCAGAATAGGCACATACATATAAGGATAGATGATAACAGGCAGCATTTTCAGATATCTCAAAAGTACTTTCATGTAGCAGTTCACCTCTCTGTGAAGATTCCCTGTTGATTGCAAATAAAAACAGTATAACAAAAAATTATAAAATCTGCAAAAAAGATATTGCATTTTTGAAATGCTGCGTATATACTCTCAACGATAGAAAGAACTATGAAAAATAACAGGAAACACTGATAAATACAATAGTTACAGAAAATTTAGAGAGGATATTACAATGACAAAAGATCTGACCAAAGGCAGTCCCATGAAACTTATCATCAGCTTTGCTGTGCCGTTATTATTTGGATTTTTATTCCAGCAGTTCTACAATCTGGTGGATACCATGATCGTAGGACGTTTCCTAGGTGTGGATGATCTGGCGGCAGTAGGCTCTACCGGCTCCATCAACTTTCTGGTGATCGGTTTCTGCATGGGTGTCTGCAACGGCTTTGCAATCCCCGTGTCCCATAAATTCGGTGCCGGAGACTATGTGGGCATGCGCAAATATGTGGCGAACTGCGCCTGGCTGGGACTTGCTTTTTCTGTTGTCATGACCGTAGTGACGGCGATTCTGTGCCGGAACATTCTGGTATGGATGAAGACGCCCTCCAATATCATCGACGGGGCCTATGACTATATTTTCATTATATTCATCGGTATCCCGACAGTATACCTGTACAACATCGTGGCAGGTGTGATCCGTGCTACCGGTGACAGCAAGACTCCTGTAGTATTTCTGGTGTTATCTTCCATTATTAATATTGTACTGGACCTGTATTTTATCATCTCCCTGCACATGGGCGTGGCAGGAGCAGCCTGGGCTACGGTGATTTCTCAAGGAGTCTCCGGTGTGACATGCTTAGTTTATATGGTGAAAAAGTTCGAGATCCTGCGGATACGCAGGGAAGAATGGAAGATAGACGGACATATGATGGTGGTACTGTGCGGCATGGGCGTTCCCATGGGATTACAGTATTCCATTACCGCCATCGGCAGCGTCATCTTACAGACCGCCGCCAATACCTTAGGCTCTGCGGCAGTTGCGGCAATGACTGCGGGTGGCAAGATCGGCAACTTCTTAGCATGTCCTTTTGATGCCATGGGGTCTACCATGGCGACCTACGGCGGACAGAACGTGGGTGCCGGTAAATTAGACCGCCTCGGCAAGGGACTGAAAGCCTGCGTAACACTGGGCGTGGGATATTCTGTCATTGCCTTTCTGATTGCAGTATTTTTCGGCGGACCGCTGGCACAGCTGTTCGTAGACAGCGGCGAAGCGGAGATCATTGCCAACGTGCGTGCTTTCCTGTTGTGGAATACGGCATTCTACATTCCGCTTGCACTGGTGAACATTGTCCGTTTCCTGATTCAGGGCATGGGATTCCCGAAGTTCGCAATCTTAGCAGGTGTCTTCGAGATGATTGCCAGATCTCTGGCAGGATTCGGACTGGTGCCTATCATCGGATTCACCGGGGTGTGCCTGGGCAGCCCCATTGCCTGGCTTATGGCGGATGCCTTCCTTATTCCGGCGTACTTCCATGTGAGTAAGGTGCTGCAAAAGAGGATGGCGCCGCGAACGGATGCCCCACAGGCAGTTTGACGATACGCCGGTCGTAAGTTACCAGACCGTTGACCTCTTCCTCCACATCGGACAACTGTGTGTATACCGCACCGCTTAACCCCTGGGAGATCAGAGGGAATAACTGCTTCGAGAATAGCTGCTTCAAGGCAGTAGCCATTTCTTCCGGTGTATCATATTTCTGATAGCCGTAGACGCGGTCCACACTGGAATGTCCGTCGATGTGGCAGGCATAGCCGCCATACTCGGAGATGACGAAAGCCCGTTTTCCGTCCAGTTTCACCTGTAACGGACGGAAATAATTATGAATACTGCGGAAATCCCCGCCTTTCTGGTCGAACCAGCCGCTGGCATGGTCTACCGGACGGGTGGGGTCTTTTTTTGCCACCATTTTCGCAATGCGGGCGGCATCGAACTGCCCCCAGCCCTCGTTGAAGGGTACCCATACGGCGATGGAAGGGACATTGTACAGATGATCGATGGTGTGCAGGCACTCCTGCTCCCAGCTTTTCCTGCCTTCCTCGGAGCCACGGGAGAACAGATCGTAATGATTGTCCTTCGTGTGGGCGGACATGTGGGGGAACAGCGTGGGCATGTAACATACCCAGGGCATGTGATAGGTGCTGCCGCCGCTGACCATATCCTGCCATACGACCATGCCCAGACGGTCGCAGTGGTAATACCAGCGCAGGGGCTCGATCTTGATATGCTTCCGGAGCATGTTAAATCCCAGCCCTTTTGCCAGCTGAATATCATAAGTAAAGGCTTCATCGCCGGGGGCGGTCATCAGTCCGTCAGACCAGTAGCCCTGATCTAAAATTCCATGGAGAAAATAAGGTCTGTGGTTTAGGCAGAACCGTGGGATACCCTTGGAATCTTTTTCCACGGTAAACATACGCATGGCAAAATAGCCCTCCACCGTGTCGTCATCCGCCGTCAGAGTAAAGGGATACAGCCAGGGATGTTCCGGACTCCAGGGCTTGAAATTCACGGGCTCCGGCGCATCGGCAGGATCCGCTGCGGAATAGGTGACGCTGGCAGGAAAAGAGAGCGTTACTGTCGTATGGATCAGACCGAAGGAACTTTTTTGCTCGGAAAGTTTCCGCATGCGCAGCCGTACAGGTACATCCGCCTGTGTGAGAGAACCGTCGCAGGAGGGGGCACTTACCCGGAATTCCAGGTGGCTGAACGGCTTCGGAGAACATAGAACGAAGGTTACGGAAGCCTTGTTGTACTCCGGAGTGATCCTATAGTTGATCACATAATTTTCCGGAACCCATTCGTACCAGACGCTCTGCCAGATGCCGCTTTGGGCGGTGTAGAACATGCCGCCGCGGGTCAGGGTCTGCTTGCCTCTGGTGGCATAACCGGTATCGGTCAGATCCCGGACTTTTACATAGAGAGATACCGGATCTTCATTTACATATTCCGTGATATCTAGGGAAAAAGGAAGGTAGCCGCCGCTGTGGGTGCCTAGCTGCTTCGTCCCGAGGAAGACAGTTGCCTCCTGATCCACCGCATCAAAATGCAGAATACAGCGCATGTTTTCTTCTTTTCTGGAAAGCTCTTCCGGAGAAAAAGAAAGTTCGCGGTGATACCACAGGTACTCCTCCGGCTCCAGTCGTCTGTTTACTCCGGAAAGCAGGGCTTCCGGAGAAAAAGGAACACGGATGATTCCCTGAGCAGTGAAGTGTGCGGGATCCTCCGAAGAACTGCCACCGTCTGAGGGCACAAAAGAATATTCCCAGAGACCGTTCAGCATATGGTAATCCGTTCGCTTCATTTGCGGACGGGGATATTCCGACAGGATATCGTCGTAGGAACCGGAGCGCATCAGCTTTTCACCCCAGGGAGTATAGAGGGGATGCAGGGTATCCTCCGGATGTGCCTGATTCAGATTCGCAGCAGCATCTTTTAAGTTCATGCGAAAACCTTCTTTCCTAAAATAGATTATTTATAGTATACTACATTTGGAAAGTGTAGCACATAAAAAATACTTCCATTTGTTGAGAAAAAATGGTAACTATTCAGAGCCATGCAAAACTGCAATCTGCGAATGCTTGCATTCTGGC
>CAVFMG010000044.1:17606-18150 GCA_963623435.1 Odoribacter splanchnicus | reverse complement strand
AAATCATCCGGATTCAGGTCGATCCTATAGTCCGGTAGATTGGGAAAGTATTAATTGAACGGAACCCCTTATCATACCGCAGGAATTCCCGCTATACCCATTGCCACACACAAAAGCCACAGAAGCAACAGGTGCACGGGATAGAAAAAGTAGAAGAAATATTTATTCTGCCGTCCTCTCGTACCGTTATAGAACCAGATCAGGATAAAGGAAATCGCTGCGAACATCTCCAGCCCATCCATCAGCAAAAATACAACCACCCCAGCACAGATCTGTGCTTTTTTCCGGTTGTGGAGCAGATAGAGTATGACGATTGCCATGACGCCCTGGAAATTATAATCTGTCTTAAGAACCAGCGCTAACACACAACCTGCGATCACAATTATAACATCCAGTCCTACACGCAAAAATCCCTTCCAGATCTCTGTTCCACCAAAATGCTGCTCCACCAGACGTAGTCCCGCGATCGTAAGGAGTCCCAAAAGCAGGGTAAAAAAGACATTCTGATATGCCGGATTCCATACCTTTCCACTGAATGCCAGGT
>CAVFMG010000044.1:0-17528 GCA_963623435.1 Odoribacter splanchnicus | reverse complement strand
GCCAGGTCAAATGGCAACTCTGATAGCAGGGCAAATAAAAACATCCTGACTAGATATTTTTTCACATCATGGGTCCACCGGAATCCTTCTACCAGTAAAAAGCAATAGATCGGAAACGCCAGTCTGCCGATGATCCTCATTGCCATATAACAATAATACAGCCCGCCGGACACTCCGTTTTTCATCAACAGTCTCGTCACGATCACCGCCCCGATGTGATCGATCAGCATGGTCACCACCGCAATGTTTTTCAGTACGGCACTGCTGATTCCCCGTTTCCCCTGTATTTCCCCTGTCTGTATCGCTTCTTCCTGCATTCTTATACTCCATCCTCATTCTTGTTTGTATTATTTAATTAGTACAATAATATTTTTATATTGCTTTGTCAAGCAACTCCCTTCCCGCAAAATATAAAAAATCTCTATGCTGATACGATTCATGCATCTGCACAGAGATTCTTATGTTCTATTTATTTCGCAGTCGCCAGTTTCTCGAACTCCGTACGAACCTTGCGGAACACCTCCATTAGTCTGGGAGAAAATACACCGCACTCGCCGTTGACGATCATATGAAACGCCTCCTCGGGGGAGATTGCGTCCTTATAACAACGTTCATTTACCAACGCATCATACACATCCGCCACGGATACCAGCTGCGCGGACAGAGGAATGGCATCCCCCACCAGCCCATCCGGGTAACCCTTCCCGTCAAAGCGCTCATGATGATGTCGACAGATCTCATAGCTGACCTTTTCATACTGGGGATCCAGTACATTTTTCATAGACTCCAGCAGTTCACAGCCCCGGAGTGTATGTGATTTCATATATTCAAATTCATCCTTAGTCAGTCGTCCCGGCTTCAGCAGAATACTGTCGGGAATCGTAATCTTTCCGATATCGTGAAGTGCACTGGCGGATACAATAATATTGATTTTCTCCTGTGTCAGACCATATTCCGGATAGTCTGCCATGAAGGTTTCTGCCAGAATCCTGGTATATTCACCTACTCTTCTGACATGCTCACCGCTCTCTAAGTTACGGTATTCTACGACCGTACCAAGGATTTCTATGATGTCCTGATTTCGGTGCTTCAGCTGTTCTGCCTGCTTCTGCAGCGTTTTATAGGCTCTGCGAAGAACGACAGTCTGCTCATTCACCTTTTTTTCCAGTTCATTACGATATGCATAATGCTCTACAGCATTATGTACTCTTTTCTTTACCAAGGTAGCGTTGAACGGTTTGCCGATAAAATCTGCTATTTCCAAATCGAAACATTTCTGTTCGTTCTGGGTATTGCTCTCACCACTGATGACCAATACAGGAATCTTCTGAACCAGTTTCCGCCGATTCAGCTCTTCTAATACACCAAAGCCATCGATCACCGGCATGATCAGATCCAGCAGGATCGCCGAGATTTCTTTTTGCTCTGTGTCTATGATCTCCAAGGCTCTCTCGCCATTCTCGGCCTCTAATACCTTATAATCATCCTGCAATATTTCCCTGAGAATGTCCCTGTTCATAATTGCGTCATCAACGATGAGAACCTTGTTCATCACTTTCTTCCTCCAGCTTTTTAAACATTCCGAAATACAGCAACAGCACCATCTTTTTTCTTCAGCGTTACGTTCTTAGCAGGTTTTGCATTCCATCTGGAACCATTGATATTAACCCGTACTCCCGGATACAGATCCCCCCGGATTACAATTTTTACATGTTCCGCTTTGTCTCTTTCTTTTTGCAGTTCTGTCTGCCTCTTGTATAATTGGCTGATCTCCCGGTTCTTGGAATAGATGGAATCCTCTATCTTCAAAAATAGGGGATTCTCGTTCCGTTCCTCCGCTGTATATTTTCTCTTAAAATCCGCATAAGCATTCTGCAGCAGCTGTAATTCTCTCCTGGATTCGCTCATTTTGCTTTCGATCCGCGCGATTTCCTGAGTATACGGATTATCTCCGCCCACAGAGAGATCCGTTCTGATGCCCACTGGATTACCGATATCAAATGCATTTATTCCCCAAGTTGCATAAGTGCTGCCTCCTGCCAGAATACCATTTTTCCCAGCAATTTCTACTCTTCCTCCGGCCCAGAGTTCGCTATTGAGACAATAATTGGCATTAATATGTCTTCCGGCTTTAACATTAGCGCGTTCAAAAAATCTACCCATGATGCTTCCATTGGCGCGCAGCGTTCCCTTTCCTCCGCTATTATTACCCTTGCGCAGGATAATGTCTCCTCCTGCCTCCAGAGTAGCTCCTTCTATAAAGCCATCCACCAGAATGTCCTTTCTGGCACGAATAACTGAGCCGTCTCCGACTTCACCTCTGACATAAACAGAACCATTGAATTGTACATTACCGGTAGCCTGGGTCACCGCATCCAATATCAGAATATCCGTAACCTCAAGTCGGTCTCCCTTATATTCAATTTTACCATCCGAGGATGCAATGTAGCTATTCTGATCCGAATCAAAGTTAACTCCCTTGCAGATCAGACGTTTTAATTCTCTGCCTTTTTTTGCAGGAACTTCTTCTCCTAAAATATTCATTCCCGGTATTCCAAGCTCCGGCTCATGGTATTTTGCCACCACATCTCCCTTATGTACCAGTTCAAACCATTTGATATTCTGATAATCTACGGAACCGTCTTCCAACAGCTTCGGCTCCTTTTTGAAATTAATATCAAAGAAAAATTCATACCATCCATCATTCCCAGCCGAATTTCCTGCATCTGCTGCCAGGAATAGAGTGGATTGGTATATTTCGATACATCCACTCCTTCTTCCATTCCAAGGCGGATCTCCCGCATCTGCTGCCAGCTGAAGCAGTCCTTCTCATACATCGATACATCCAGTCCTTTTTCCAGGCCTAAAGTGATCTCCCGGATGGACGCACCTCTATAAGATCTCTTGATATGAGATGCTATGTCTATCCCTTTTTTCAGGGCAATACGTATCTCTCTGAGCTGCTCTTCAATATAGCCGTCCATAATGTAAGGCCGGATATCGATTTTTGAGGCCATAGCCTCACGCAATTCATTCAGAATACCTGCCGGTATTGTTTTAGCAAATGACAGGTCTATTCCGTCCCTCAGTCCCTTGCGGATCTGATGCATCACTTCAAAAGGAATCCTGGGATCTGCATATTTACTCACATTCAGCTCTTCCTCAAGCCCCAGGCGGATTTCTTTCATTTGGAACCAGTCGTATGCCTCACTGGCATAGATTGACACATCAACTCCGACTTCCAGTCCCATACGTATCTCCCGCATCTGGATTGCCAGATATTCCGGTCTCTGATAATAAGAGATATCCAGTCCTTTTTCCAGACCCTCATCAATTTCCTGCTGCTGATCAGGGGAATATTGTATGATGTCTAAGTTGTCCATCCAAGCATTGTCCTCTCATAAGTTCATTGCAGTGTTGGTTCTATTCCGTAATGGTATGGATTGCATTTATAGTATTCTGATATTCCTGCTTCACTTCCTCATAAATCGCTTCATATCCATCGAATTTTCTTCCTCTGAGCTTCTCAGTAAGCTCTGAACTGACCTTATAAAGCCTGTCTAACCCCAGATTCAGACAGATTCCCTTTAATGTATGGGCTGCCCGGAATGCTTCCTCCGCATTCTGCTCCTCCACTGCTTTTACAAGCTTCAGATAGCTGGGATCGTCCGGAAATTTCAGGGCAAAACGCTTCACCATTCCTTCACTGCCTAATCTACCCAATACTTCATCGAAGTCAGACCCTATTTTCTCATAACATTCCCGTACTGTCATCTATGCATCCTCTCCCTGTTCATATTCTTCCTCCAACCGGTCTCTGATATCCACCAGACATTCCAATAAAATCGGATTAAATCTGCCGCACTCACCGTTCTGGATCATTTCCAGTGCTTTCGTTGATGAAAATGCCTTTTTATAAACACGCTCACTTACCAAGGCATCGTACACATCCGCCAGTGATACTACCTGTGCGGAAATCGGTATCTTGTCACCCTTCAATCCATCCGGGTAACCTTTGCCGTCATATCGTTCGTGATGCCAACGGCAGATCTCATAGGCGATTTTCACAAGTTCCTCGTTCTGATATCTCTTCAGGCTGCGTAGCATGTCCGCGCCGATGACGCTATGACGTTTCATAATCTCAAACTCTTCCCCGGTCAATTTGCCGGGCTTATTCAGGATCTCCTCAGGGATACCGATCTTACCGATATCATGCAGGGAGGAAGCCATGGTGATCATGGATCTCTCTTCCCAAGACAACGGATACTTGTCAGATTTCACAGCCAGCCGCTCTAACAGCATACCAGTGATCATGTTGATCTGCATGACATGCAGGCCGCTCTCGCCATTACGAAATTCCACGATTTGGCTTAAGATGCTGATCATCATCTGATTGTTTTTCTCTTTTTCATAGATCTGGTTCGTCACCAACGTTGTCAGTCTTCGCTGCTTTGCATATAGTCTGATTGTATTCTGTACTCTGCGGTATACTATATTTATATTGAATGGTCTTCCGATATAATCCGTGGCTCCCAGCTCATATGCACGTTTCACATAGGGCGCTGAATCCTCGCTTGAGATCATAATCACAGGAATATCCTCCAGCCATTTTTCTGCTCCCATGTATGCCAGCACATCAAAACCATCCATTACCGGCATCAAAAGATCCAATAGAAGTAAAGAAATGCTCTTGCCATACTCCCGAAGCAGTTCGATAGCCTGCTCACCGTTCTCAGCTTCAATGATATCATATCTGTCCTTCAGCATTTCAGATAGTAAATCTCGGTTGCTTTCTGAATCATCCGCTACCAGAATCAGCAATCTCTCACTCTCTTCCTGGATGTATGGTTCACTGAGTGGAAGCTCTTCACTCTGTGTCACTACACTATTTTTTCGTATCTTGGCCTGATACATCAGATGATCTGACCGTTTCATTGCTTCCTCGATGGTCTCTCCTTCTGCAATAATGCCACCGATACTGACTGACAATTTTATTTCTTTAAACCCGGCAATTTCAGTCTCCTCGACACGCTGTCTGATCCGATTTAATTTCATTTCAAAGTCATGCTCCGAAATGTCGGGAAGTACTAACAGGAACTCATCACCCCCATAGCGGATCAGCATATCTGACTTGCGGACAACATTCTGCATCACGCCCACAATGGTTTTCAGCACCATATCTCCGGCATTATGTCCATAGGTATCATTGTATATTTTGAAATCATCCAGATCAATCATAGCCACCCCGGCACGACAAGTCATATACCGGACCCGTTCTTCATAGAATCTCCGGTTGTAGACACCAGTGAGGGCATCCTTGTATAATCGGTCATCATAACCGCTTAAACGCTTCAGCATCTTCTCTCTGCCGGTGGAATCCATCAGTGTCTTCTCATCTAACGGCTCCAACATTTCAATAACACAGGCCTGGTCATCGACTTCAAAATATTTCGAAATAACCTGATATATTTCATCATCCAGAAATTCTATCTTGACTTTCTGGCCTTTGCTCTGCAAAACTTCTCTGGAAATGCAATTGACACAGGGCTCCGTTTTGCGCCAGAAAGCAAAACACTGACACCCTTGTGAAGCTCCTCCTGGATTTATATCCTCTCCATCTTTCGGTACATCCGTCTCCTTAAGCAGACGCACTATCGGAAATATCTGTCGTAAACGTTCCAACAGCTGCTCCACTTCCTGTTTTGTCATGATGGCGCATCCTCCCATTATTTTGCATACTCTTACCGATTGCTGCTTTTTTATGATGTCGGGGGATTTTGACCCCGACATCATTATATATTCTGGATAAACTAAAGTAAATAGGTTTCCGATATTTGATTTATTTCCGTTCAGAAAAAAAGCCCTCTGCTTCAGCAGAGGGCTTTTATATCACAGTTTTCCTCATCCCACCTTATATCCGATTCCCCATACCACCTTCAGATATCTGGGTTCCTTGGGATTGCTCTCGATTTTTTCACGAATATGACGGATGTGCACTGCAATGGTATTATCTGCTCCGATTGCCTGCATATGCCAAATAGATTCGTAGATCTGGCTGATCGACAATACCTTGCCTTGCTCTTGCACCAGAAGTCTTAAAATATTATACTCGCTGGGAGTCATCCTCACTTCTCTGCCGTCTACGGTCACGATACGGTTCCTGTCGTTAATCTCCAGACCGTCCACGCGGTAGATCTTGTCGATGCTCTCACATAGATTCACTAACTGGGTATATCTGCGAAGCTGGGACTTCACTCTTGCCAACAACTCTAACGGATTATAGCCAACCGTCACATAATCATCCGCACCGGCATTCAGTGCCATGATCTTGGCGGTCTCCGCATCCTGGGCGGAAATGATAATGATAGGGATCGTGGTCATATTGCGGATGTCGTGGATCATCTCGATGCCTTCTCCCCAGCCTTTGCCGTCTAACTCCACATCCAGCATCAGAAGCTGGATCTCCTGTGCCCGCAAAAGCTCCTGCAGCTGCGCTCTCCCCGTAACTGCCACCATTTTTAATCCTTCTCCCGCTAAAAGGGAAGTCATTGTCTCTATTACACCTGTATTATTATTGTATACTGCAACTTTTCTGTCCATGGTCTGCACCTGCGCCTTTCGTATGGGATAAAGCCCCTCTGCCTTATCCTCTGTTATCGTATCTTGTCAATGCATACTTTCTGCATGTTATTTATAAAATTTTGTAACTATTCAGAGCCATGCAAAACTGCAATCTGCGAATGCTTGCATTCTGGCAGATAAGCAGTTTTATATGGCGAAGTAACCACATGAGCAAAAATTAAGCCTCGCAGAGGCGATTTTGCGAATGGGGTTCTGAATAGTTACAAAATTTTTATAAACTATGATGCCAGGGTATAAAAGTCTAAACCCACATGAGCTTGCTCATAGGTGGGTGAAAGACTTTGAACCCCGCCCCGATATGAGCATAAAAGTGAAGCGAAAGCTTCGCGATATGCGAATAGCGGGTAGGATTGTGAGAGTGCGTAGCACGAAACAATCCGTAGGCATCAAAATGCCCTACAATTACATAGACGCAATTGTAGGGCAAAAAGTTGCAAACGTTTTAAATTAGGTGTAAAAAACTTCTTCCAGTACCAATCCTTTCGCAGGCACCAACGGTCCCGCCTTCGCTCTGTCACCGCTTTCCAGTACATCCACCACGCTCTCCGGAGTGCGGATGCCTTTCCCCACTTCGAGGAGGGTTCCCATGAGGATGCGGATCATGTGATGCAAAAAGCCGTTCCCGGTAAATACAAACTCCACCCGGTCCTCTATCCGCTCGATCCGGATCTCGTCAATTCTGCGTACCGTGGATTTCTTACTCTTTTTGGCAGAGGTAAATGCCTTGAAATCATGCTCTCCAAGCAGCTGCTCCGCTGCCTTTCGCATGGCATCCAGGTCTAATTCTTCCGGTTCTTCTAACGCATACCGCCTCCAGAATACATTGGGAATCGCGCTGCCTATAATGCGGTAGCGGTAACGCTTCCCGGCGGCATTTAATCTGCTGTGGAATCTCGGTGCTGCCTCCGATACCTCCACCACCGCGATATCCTCCGGCAGATACCGGTTACAATATTCCAGGATCTCTTCCGTGCTCATAGAACTTTCCGTATGGAAATTCGCCACCTGTCCCAGAGCATGCACTCCGGCATCCGTTCTGCCGCTGGCGGCGAGCTCTATGGATTCCCCGCACATTTTGGACAGCAGTGCCTCCATTTTCCCCTGGATCGTATTGTCCGTGGAAGTCTGTTTCTGCCATCCCTGATATCTGGTTCCTTCATACTGCAGACGCAGTCTGATATTTCTCATGATTTCTTCTCTTTCTGTTTTTTCTCTAAGGTCTCTTCTTTTATCTCTTCCCTTACCTCTTCCTCAGCAGCCTGTCTGGTCAGCTCCTCGCTTCGTCTGCGGTCTCTCTCCTGCATCTGGCGTACCTCATCCAGATCCTCCGGTTTCAGTCTGCGGAAATGATTGATGCCTGCCACCAGGATCTTCACGCTGTCCTTCGTCGTCTGGAAAGCACCCTCCTGATACATGGTCAGCGCAATCAGTCCCACCGGCACTGCCACGATCATTCCCACGACGCTTCCCATCTTAAACCCTATGTATAGCAGGAACAGTGTCGGCAGGGGAGGCATTCCCACGGAATCTCCCACGATTTTCGGCTGGATCAGCTGACGCGCCAGCTGTCCGATGCCCCAGATAATGAGCAGTCCGATCGCCATTTTATAGTCAGAACTTAAGATCTTGATAATTGCCCAGGGCACCATGACCGTTCCCGTTCCGAAGAAGGGCAGGAAGTCCAGGAATGCGATGCCCAGCGCAATGAGCAGTGCATAATCTACCTGTAAAATTGCCAGTCCGATGACCAGTAACAGATACATCCATACTTCAATCTTCAGCTGCGCCTTTAAATAACCGCCCACAGCCTTCACCAGTCCGCGCTTCAGCATGTAATACCAGGACAGCACCTCTGCCGGTGCATGCTTACGGAACAATGCCGACAGCTGGTCTCTCTCCGCTACGAAGAAATAAGAGGACAGCAGTGCCATGATCAGACCGATCAGGATTGAAGGCACCTGTTTAGCGAAATTGCCTACGGCATTGATGGTCGGTGTGCCGATCTTACCCAACAGATTTCCAACGTAGCTGCCAATCTGGTTCACCACATCGGTGATACTCTGCTGTACATCCACGGGAAAACGGTTATAGATAACGCTCAGGTTCTGACCGATATCGGCAAAATCATTCTCTGCACTGTCCCACAGCTCCGGCAGGGCACTAATCAGTCCGATAATTTCATCAGTTAACTTTGCGCCTACCAGATAGAGGATCAGTATGACCAGTGCAATAACTGCAATGATAACAAACGCACTTCCTGCTTTCCGCTTAATCTTGACCTTTTCTTCAAAAAAACGAACCAACGGACTTGCAATCAATGCAATAATCCAGCCTGCCACAAACGGTGCAAAAAATAACAAAAGCTTTGGCACCAGAAAAATGACCAGCATTAATATAATAAATACCACACCCAGATTTACTAAGGCTTTACAATATTTCTTCATACACTCTCACGCTTTCTGCTTTGATCATTCTCATCCGCTAAGCACCTATTCCTGCATGGAATTCTCATCTTCCAGCACTCCGTCTAGGATCTCATAGATTTCCTCTCTGCCCTGCTTGGTCTGTGCAGAGTAAGGAATAATCATTGTATCTGCTCCCGCCTGCAGGGTGGTGCGGATCAGCTTTACCTGCTTCTGGATCTGGCTGCGATTGATCTTGTCCAGCTTGGTGGCAATGATGATGGGATCATAGCCGTTACGACGGATCCAGTCATACATAATCCGGTCGTTCTCTGAGGGAGCATGTCGGATATCGATCAGCAAAAATACGAGCTTCAGCTGTTTGGACTTGTGCAGATAATCTTCGATCATCTTGCCCCACTGGGCTTTCACATGTTCATTTGCCTGTGCATACCCGTACCCCGGCAGATCCACGAAATAGATCTCGTCATTAATGTTGTAATAATTGATGGTCTGGGTCTTACCCGGCTGGGAGCTGGTCCTTGCCAGAGATTTCCGATTCATCAGACCGTTGATCAGGGATGACTTTCCCACATTACTTTTTCCGGCGAATGCCACCTCGGGATGGATATTCTCCGGAAGCTTACTGGTAATACCGCAGACTGTTTCCAGATTCACATTTTTTATAATCATAAAGCTACCTTTTCTTTCTGGTTTTTTGCACAAAACGCTGCCCTGTGTCAACACAAGGCAGCGCCCGGATTATTTTGCTCTCTTCAGAGAATCTTCGTGTATGGTGAGGGGCTCGCTCTCTCCGTCCACCGCAGCCTTGGTGACTACGCATTCCTCAATGGTATCATCGGAAGGAATCTCATACATGGTATCCATCATTACGGATTCCATAATGGAGCGTAAGCCTCTGGCACCGGTCTTGCGTTCCAGTGCTTTATCGGCAATGGCTTCGATAGCATCCTGTTCAAAGCTCAGTTCCACATTATCCATGCTGAACAGCTTCTGATACTGTTTTACCAGTGCATTCTTAGGCTCCTGCAGGATACGGATCAGTGCTTCTCTGTCCAGTCCTCTCAAGGAGACACAGATGGGCACACGCCCTACGAACTCAGGAATCAGGCCGAACTTCACCAGATCGTGAGGAGTCACTTCCTGTAACAGTTCACTGATATCCTTGTCTTCTCTTCTTCCAAGCTCAGTATTGAAACCGATCGCCTTGCGGTCCAGTCTGGACTCTACGATCTTCTCCAGTCCATCAAAAGCACCACCACAGATAAACAGAATGTTGGTGGTATCGATCTGGATCAGCTCCTGATGAGGATGCTTTCTGCCTCCCTGGGGAGGTACGCTTGCCACGGTACCCTCGATGATCTTAAGCAGTGCCTGCTGTACGCCTTCACCGGATACATCACGGGTAATGGAGACATTCTCACTCTTCTTCGTGATTTTATCGATCTCATCGATATAGACGATACCGTACTGTGCACGCTCTACATCATAATCCGCTGCCTGGATCAGTTTTAACAGGATGTTCTCTACATCCTCACCTACATAACCTGCCTCGGTCAGTGTGGTGGCATCTGCGATGGCAAACGGTACGTTGATGATCTTCGCCAGTGTCTGTGCCAGGTAAGTCTTACCGGAGCCGGTAGGTCCTACCATGATAATATTACTCTTCTGCAGCTCCACATCGTTCAGATCCTTGGGAGCCGTTACTCTCTTGTAATGATTGTACACCGCAACGGAGAGAACTTTTTTCGCCTCCTCCTGTCCGATGACATATTCATCCAGGAAGTTCTTGATTTCCTTCGGTTTCAGAAGGTTGATGTCCGGAGTCGCGGTCTCTTCCACTTCTTCGTCTTCCAGTTCTTCCTCCAGGATGTCTGCGCAGATATCTACGCACTCATCACAGATATATACCCCGGCGGGTCCTGCAATCAGCTTGCGGACCTGGCTCTGGGTCTTGTTACAAAATGAACATCTGATGTCATTTCCGGAATTTTTTCCTGCCATTACTACTATACTCCTGTTATTTTATGCTTCGTGGAAGGTGATCACCTTGTCAATCAAACCGTACTCACAAGCTTCCTCGGCGCTCTTCCAGTTATCTCTCTCGGTGTCCGCACAGATAGTCTCATAATCCTTGCCGGTGTTCTCAGCCAGCATACGGTTCAACTTCTCCTTGGTGCGGAGGATATGCTTTGCTGCGATCTCGATCTCGGTTGCCTGACCCTGTGTTCCGCCCAGAGGCTGATGGATCATGATCTCTGCGTTGGGCAGTGCAAAACGCTTGCCCTTGGCACCGCCTGCCAAAAGGAATGCTCCCATGCTGGCTGCCATGCCGATACATACGGTAGATACATCACACTTGATGTACTTCATGGTATCGTAGATTGCCATACCTGCGGTAACACTTCCGCCCGGGCTGTTGATATACAGATGGATATCCTTATCGGGATCCTCTGCTTCCAGGAACAGTAACTGTGCCACGATGATGCTGGCAGAAGTCTCGTTCACTTCCTCACCCAGGAAAATGATTCTGTCCTTCAACAATCTGGAATAAATATCATAAGACCGCTCACCTTTGCTGGTCTGTTCAATGACGTAAGGTACTAAACTCATATTCTAAAACCTCCATTGCTTCTGATTAATACTACTATCGTATCCTACTTAGTAAGCTTTTTCAACGAGATTCCGAAGATTTAATAAAAATTTAAAAGAAAGCGGACCTGGCAGTCCGCTTTCTCTTCGTATCGTATCTTAAAGCAAAATTTATGCTTCTTCCGGCTGCTCTTCTGCTGCCTTTTCCTTCTTGGTGGTCTTCTTGGCTGCAGCCTTTGCTTCCTTAGCGTTGTCTACGATGAAGTCAGCTGCCTTTCTTACGCAGATATCTTCCTTCACCTGCTTAGCACCCTGCTCACCCAGGAGTTCTTTTACCTTGTCAGCTTCCATCTGATAAGCTTCTGCCATGCTCTTGATCTCAGCTTCGAAATCTTCCTCAGTAGCTTCCATCTTCTCAGCGGCTGCTACAGCTTCCAGTACCAGGCGGGACTGGATTCTCTTCAGAGCTTCGGGCTTCAGCTGCTCCATCATAGCCTGAGCGGTCAGACCGGTGAACTGCATGTACTGCTCCAAAGTGATGCCCTGTGCCTGAATTCTCTGTGCAAAGTTCTCTAACAGCTGTCTCTGCTGGGTCTCGATCATTGCATCGGGAATCTCCATCTTGGCATCCTCGATAACAGCTTCCAGAACCGCCTCTTCCTTAGCGATCTTAGCTTCCTCTTCCTTCTCGGAAGTCAGCTTCTTCTGTACATCTTCTCTATACTCAGCCATGGTATCGAAATCGGATACTTCGCTAGCGAACTCGTCATCCAGATCAGGAAGCTGCTTCTCCTTGATCTCCTTAACGGTGCACTTAAATACTGCGGGCTTGCCAGCCAGCTCAGCTGCATGATAATCTTCGGGGAAGGTTACGTTTACTTCGGTCTCCTTATTTAATTCAGCACCAACCAGTGCCTCTTCAAATCCGGGAATGAAGGAACCGGAACCGATGGTCAGGGGATAATTCTCACCCTTGCCGCCTTCAAATGCAACGCCGTCTACAAAACCTTCAAAATCGATAACGGTCATATCGCCGTCCTTAACAGCGCGGTCTTCTACGCTGATAGTTCTTGCATTGCTCTCGCGCTCTTTGTTGATCTCAGCATCCACTTCTTCATCGGTCACCTTGATCTCGGTCTTGTCAACCTTCACACCCTTGTACTTGCCAAGAGTAACTTCCGGCTTCAGAGCAACCTCTGCGGTGAAGATGAAAGGCTTGCCAGCCTCTAACTGGGTCACATCGATCTTCGGAGAAGATACGATCTGCTCCTCGCACTCTTCCAGAGCCTTATCGTAAGCATCAGGGATCAGCGCATTTGCAGCATCTTCATAGAATACGGACTTGCCGTACATCTGTTCGATCATCTTACGGGGAGCCTTGCCCTTACGGAAACCGGGGATGCTGATCTTGTTCTTATTCTTCTGGTAAGCACCTTCGATTGCCTTCTCCAGTTCTTCAGCAGATACTTCGATGGTCAGCTTCGCCATGTTTTTCTCTAACTTTTCAACCTGTAAACTCATTATAACATTTCCTCCTTTATACCCTTGCGGGTCTGTATCCAGTCGCAGTCATTTTGCAATTATAGCATAAGTCGGAGGAATTGACAACCCTTTTATTTGGGGGCTTTCTGCGTATCCGGGGCATAGAGGCACTTCGAGCTGACGCCGGGGATCATTCCCAGCTTTCCGGAGAGGGCACTGACCTTTTCCTGCGGAGCATCCATGACCACACTGATGATGTTCATCTGTTTCTCATGATAAGGTATCCCCATTCTGCCGATAATATATTCTCCGTATTCATGCAAAAGTCCGTTGATCCTGCCTGCTGCCTCCGTATCTTCCACAATAATGCCGATCAGGGTCACTCTTGTATTTTCCGTGTCCTTCATTCTGCGTCTCCCTTCTGTCCATTCGCTGCCGCATCCTCCCACGGACAAATATGCGTGGCGATCATTAAGATCCGCCCTTTTTGCTGTGTCAGGATATATTCCGCCGCTTTCCTGCGGTTCTCCTCATCCAGCCCGGTAAATGGCTCGTCCAACAGCACACACTGCGCTCCGGCTTCCATTGCCCGCGCCAGGGATACTCGCCGACTCATGCCGCCGGACAGCTCCTTACAGGGCTGCTCTAACGCCTCCTCCGGCAGTAACTTTGAAAGCGCCGTCCGTGCTTCCTTCGCATCTCCCAGGATCATTTCCAGATTCTTCACCGCGCTGTATTCCTCGCAAAGTCTGTCCTCCTGAAACTGTACGGAAAAAGTATCGATTCCGGAAACTTCTCCTTCCTCCGGCAGCTCCAGTCCGCACAGACACCTAAAAAAGGTGGTCTTACCGCTGCCCGAAGGGGTATCTAAAAGATACAGTTCTCCTCCGTGAAATTCGTGATTCACCTGGCGGAAGATCCATTTTTCGTGATAGCATTTTCCGAGATCCTGTACATGTAATGCCTTGCGTTCTCTGGTGGCTTTTTTCTGCAGCATCACAGGTCTCTTACAGGCAGGTTCCCACCGGAAAAAGGCTTCTATAACATAAAAAACTATTTTTTCAAAAAGCACACTGAGTACAATGATCACCGCCGTCCAGGCAAACAGATCCGCGGTATCCAGATAGATTTTCGCCAGATACAGTGCCCCACCGATGGAATGCACCGGTGTGCCGATCACTTCCGCCGCCACTCCCGATTTCCAGCACATTCCCAGGGATAACTGAAAGGCGCTGAGCAAAAAAGGCTTTAGCGCCGGGCGGTAAATATAGAAAAAACGGGTGCCAAAGGGCAGACGGAAGACCTCCGCCATCTCTATCAGTTTTGCGTCCGCACTTTTTAAGCCTTCCAGCGTGTTCAGATAAATATTCGGAAACACCACTAAAAAGCAGACCGCCACCGCCAGCAGGGAAGAGCCCCACCAGATCAATAACAGCACGGCAAATACCGCCACCGGCACTGCCTTGCAGAATACCATGAACGGGCGGAGAATCTCCTCTGCCAGCCGGTATCTGTAGCTTGCCGCCGCCAGAAGCAGTCCGAATACTGCCCCCAGCAGGAAGCCTGCGGCGATCCGCCACAGAGACCCCAAAGCGCTTCTCCAGAACTCTGCCTGTCCGACGAGGGCAAATAACGCCCGCAATGCCTGCATGGGTGTCACCACCAGCAGGAAATTGTCCACCAGCATTGCGGTGATCTGCCATACTCCCAGCCAGAAGAGCAGAATGCTAAATTTTTTGACGTATTTTTTATACTTATTCTGCATCATAATAAAAATCGGATTCCGGAAGTCCTCCGCCGACAGACTGAGGATCCTGCGCAAATAACACTTCTAGGTAACCGGAAAGTGCCTGCTTCATGTCTGCTTTGTCAATATAAGTAATGTTGCAGCTCGGAATTGCTTTCTGGGCAATGGGCTCCTTTGCCACGATCTGTGCCTCCACTGCCAGAGTGGCACCGGTGGTGGGATCTGCATTGATGGCTTCGGCACTTGCCTTGTGATCCTCCATAAAAGATTTCACCGCAGCTTCGTTTTCTTCCAGGAATTCCTTGCGGGCCACGGTGACACCGGTGACCATGCTGCTGCCGTTCTCACCCTGCACTTTGTTCCATTCTTCGTTCAGATCAAAGATCACCTTCAGGGCATCGTTCTGCATGCAGGCTGCGGTGACGAATGGCTGGGGTAGCAGACCGATGGCTGTGGGATCCTCTGCCAGCACGGATGCTACTTCCGTCGCTTCGGATTTGTATTCCAGTGTCACATCATCCACAGACATGCCATTGGCTGCAAACAGATACTGCAGTACATAATCCGGTGTGGTTCCTTTTCCGGTTAAATAGATGGTCTTACCCTTCAGATCGGTGAAATCCGCAAGACCGTCCTCGCCGGATACCATATACAACACGCCCAAGGTATTGATGTCGATGACTTCCACACCACCCTCTGTCTTATGATAGAGGATGCTTGCCACATTGGCGGGCACCAGTGCGATGTCCAGGGCACCCTTTACCATCAGGGGCAGGATCTCGTCTGCGCCGGTAGCCATCTGGAATTCGTAGGTGTTGGTGGTCTCACCCTTGTCCGCTTTGTCCATTAAAAATAAAAGTCCCAAAGAGGTCGGTCCCTTTAAGGATGCCACACGGATCAGTGTGCCATCCGCCTGCTGAGACTCTTCCACCACCGTCGTGCTCTCTGTCGCACTACTTTCGGCAGTTGTCTGCTGTACGCTCTCTGTTGCAAGGCTCTCCGCCACGTTTGTCTCGCTCTTAGTCTGTCCGCATCCAGCAAGACCGCTGCATAACAGTCCCAAGGTCAGCGCCAGTGCCAGTGTTTTTGTGAATCTTGTTTTCTTTTTCATTGTTTTTTCGCCTTTCTGTCATAGAGTAGTTACATTTTGACAACAAAAAAACACCTTCTCTTCTCAGCTTCCCGCTTCAAAGGTCAGTCACTTTTGTGGGATCCCGGTCAGTGGTCTGTGATGACTCGCTTTCCGGTCTCCTGTTCTACCGTTGCCTTTTTGATTATAACTTAAAAATACAAAACTTACCAGCATGAAAAAAAAGCCTGTGCTCATACTAATACCAAGATAAGTGATCACAAAAAACGCTTATCTGAAACAAGCAAACCCAAATCCAAACGGAGGTGAACGAAATGGCAAGTAAAACCAATAGAGTAGAAGTTCCCGAAGCAAAGGCTGCAATGGACCGTTTCAAGACTGAGGTAGCATCTGAGCTGGGTGTTAACCTGAAAGAGGGTTACAACGGCGACCTTACTTCTAAGGAAGCAGGAAGCATCGGCGGTGAGATGGTTCGTCGTATGATCAAGAAGCAGGAAGAGCAGATGAAATAAGCTCTACTGGATTCGTCAGAACCCAAAAGAAGCTGTACAGGGGAATACCTCTGTACAGCTTCTTACTGTGTATCTGGGGCTTTGGTGAACTACGCGTTTCTCCGTGCTTCGCACTCTCGAACCGCTGTAGCCATTCGCATTCCGGGCTGTCGCCCTCCTTGCTCATGTCTGTTTGATTATCTAATAGATATGTGGTCTCGCCTGCAAGCAGTCATCCCACATATCTATTGACAATCTATTCACCAAAGACTGCTTTGTAATCAGCCTGGAACTTGGCGATACCGGCATCGGTCAGAGGATGCTTCACCATCTGCTCGATTACGGAGTAAGGAACGGTAGCAATATCCGCACCTGCCAGTGCGCAGTCGGTTACATGGATAGGATTACGTACGCTTGCTGCGATGATCTGGGTATCTAAGTCAGTTACTGCGAAAATATCTGCGATATCACGGATCAGGTCTACGCCTCTGGTGCTGATGTCATCCAGTCTGCCCAGGAAAGGAGATACATAGGTAGCGCCTGCGCGTGCTGCCAGTAATGCCTGGTTTGCGGAAAAGATCAGTGTTACGTTGGTCTTGATGCCCTCGGAGCTTAATACCTTACAAGCCTTCAGACCTTCTACGGTCATAGGGATCTTAACAACCATGTTGGGATGGATGGCAGCAATCTCTCTTCCTTCCTTGATCATGCCTTCTGCATCTACGGTGGTAGCCTTAACCTCACCGCTGATCGGTCCGTCTACGATGGATGCGATCTCTTTGATTACTTCTACGAAATCTCTGCCCTCTTTTGCGATCAGGGAGGGATTGGTAGTTACTCCGCAAATAACCCCCATGTCATTTGCTTTCTTAATGTCCTCTACTTTTGCAGTGTCAATAAAAAAACGCATAACTCTTCTCCTTTTGCTATGTAAATTTGCTTGCTGCAGGCTCCCGTAGATCTCCCGTGAACCTTTATCTACAGTATACTCATTTCTATCTCATACGGCAAGTACTTTTTTCTTAAATTTCTTGATTGTGTTCGAGCACGGATCGTACAAC